>JAWXBV010000148.1:0-21675 GCA_034440335.1 Nitrospirota bacterium
GACATCATGATGCCGGATATGGACGGGTACGAGACGATTCGCGAAATCCGCAAGATTCCCGAATACGCGACCCTTCCGATCCTTGCGCTCACGGCGAAATCGATGAAAGGCGACCGTGAGAAGTGTCTCAACGCCGGCGCAAGCGACTACATCGCCAAGCCGGTCAATACGGGCCAACTCCTGTCGCTGATGCGTGGATGGCTGTTCCGATGAACAAGTCTGAGAAACAGAGAGGTCACCCCATGAGCTTGAGCACAGTCCCCCCATCGACCGGCGGCCAGGTGCAAGACCCGTCACCCCAGGGTCGCCCCGCTGCCGTGGCGCCTGCCTCCGCCGTTCACGACGATCCCGTCAATATCCTGATCGTGGACGATGAACCGAGAAATCTCACCGTGCTCGAAACCATCCTCGACGATCCCAGGTACCGGCTGGTTCGGGCAGAATCAGCCGACCAGGCATTGCACGCGCTCGTCTCGCAGGAATTCGCGCTCCTCATCCTGGACATCCGGATGCCCGGCATGACCGGTTTCGAACTGGCCCAGATGGTCAAGGAGCGGAAGAAAACCTCCCAGGTGCCGATCATCTTTCTCACTGCCTACTATAGCGAAGACCAGCATGTGCTCGAAGGCTACAGCAGCGGCGCGGTGGACTACCTCCACAAGCCGGTGAACGCGGCCATCCTCCGCTCGAAGGTCGCCGTCTTCGCCGAGCTGCACTGGAGCAACCGCCAGTGCGGGATCGCCAATCGGGCCCTGCTCGACGAAGTGGTCGAACGCCGCAGGATCGAGGAGGAATTGCGCAAACTGAATGAGACGCTCGAACAGCGCGTGGCTGAACGTACGGAAGCGCTGGCGGCGGCCGGGGCCCTCCAGATCACCATCAGCGAGCGATACCGGTCCCTCTTCGACGGCAGCCTCGATGGGATCTTTACCCTTGGCGCCGACGGAGGATTCGAAACGGCCAATCCGACCGCGCTCCGGCTCACCGGTCGCGCGCTTGAGGAGCTGAAGACCATCCGCTTTCTGGACCTGTGCGCACCCGATCAGCGAGGAGCCTTGGAGCAGGCGTATCACGCCGCTTTTCGGCGCCAGTCTTTTTCGATGGAGACGATCCTCACTCTCCCCACCGGTGAGTGCCGCGAACTCTACATCAGCGGCGCGCCGACGGTGGTGGACGACGAAGTCGTCGGCATCGTGTGCATCGCGCGCGACGTCACCGAGCGCAATCGAGCTACGAAGGCGTTGCGGGAGAGCGATGAGCGGATGCGGCTGGCCAGGGAGGCGACGGGTGTCGGCATCTGGGAATGGAATCTTCTCGACAACCAGATACGGTGGGATGCCACGGTGTTCCAGATCTATGGCATCGCTCCGACTGCAGACGGGATTGTGCAATACTCCACCTGGAGCGACGCCGTGCTGCCGGAGGACTTGCCCGATCAAGAGGCGATCTTGCAAACCACAGCTCGAGATCTCGGGCACAGCTCCCGCACCTTCCGCATCCGGCGCGGAGACGATGGAGCATGTCGCGTCATCCAAGCGGTTGAAACGATCCGCATGAACGCTGCTGGGCAGGCTGAATGGGTGGTGGGGACGAATCTCGACATCACTGAGCGCAAGCAGGCCGAGGAGCTGTTGCGGCACCGCGAGCAAGCGTTGGCTCGCGAACTCTCCGAACGGATGCTAATCGAAGACCGGCTTCGCCGGTTGGCGGACTCGCTTGAATTGCAGGTGAAGGAACGGACACTGCAGCTCTCGACGTCCTACTCCAGGCTCCGTGCCCTCGCAACAGAGTTGACGGTAACGGAACAGACGGAACGGCGGCGGCTTGCCACAGAGCTGCACGACTATTTGGCCCAGCTCCTTGTCGTGACCCGCATGAAAATCGGTCAGCTGCTGAGGCAAGATCAGGATGAAGCTGCACGGGCGATGTTGCAGGATGTCGATCAGTTGCTCCACCAATCCCTCGACTACACCCGGACGCTGGTGTCGGAGCTGACACCTCAAGCGCTGTATGAGCGGGGATTGAGCGCCGCCGTTCAATGGCTTGGGGATCAGCTGCTCCGGCAGCACATGTTGGCGGTCGAGGTTTCAATCGATGCGCCGGAGTTATCCCTTCCCGAGACAGAAGCGGTGCTGTTGTTCCACTCGATACGGGAATTATTGTTCAATGTCCTCAAGCACGCAAAGACCGATCGGGCATCTGTACGGTTGAGCTATCATCTGAGCCTGTTATCCATCACCGTGTCGGATCCTGGGTGCGGCTTCGATGTGTCGCAATTGAGCGACGATCGGTTCGGTCTGCTGAGTATTCGAGAACGAATGATGGCCCTCGGCGGCAGCTTCAACCTGCAATCCGAACCGGGCAAGGGCACGGTTGTGTCGCTGCAACTGCTTTGGGCAAGGTCAGGCGAACTCGTCGAGGGCCGAGTGGCCGCAGTGGAGGGGCGACCTCCCTTAGCGCATGCGGCAATTCCACGACCCCGCGAGCCGGTCTCGGCGGCCCCCACTCACGGCGAGGCGGATGCCGTCGCTCCGGTACGGGTGATGATCGTCGACGATCATGAAATGGTTCGAGAAGGTTTACGCAGCATATTGGCCCAGTATGCCGACTTGGCGGTGGTCGGGGAGGCTTCGACGGGAGAGGAAGCGCTTCAGCTCGCCTGCTCGTTGCAGCCCGATGTCGTCCTCATGGACATGCACATGCCGGGTTGGAATGGGGCAGAATCCACCAGGCGGATTATGCAAGCGCGCCCATCGACCGTGGTGATCGGATTGTCCGTCCAAACCGATCCCCACATCGCCCAATCCATGTTGGATGCCGGGGCTGCGGCCTTCCTGTCGAAGGAGACTATCGGAACGGAGTTGTATGCCATCATTCACACATCGCTCCAGCCGGTGGTGAAGCGTGAAGCGTCCCTCGACAGGCTGTGAGCCGGTATTTCAACGTCAGGTGCGGACATGTCTGAACCGCGAGTTTTCATTGCCGACGATCATCCCTTGGTGGTGGAAGGGTTTCGGCAATTGCTCGCCGCCGACGCGGTGATTGTCGGCACGGCTCATAGCGGGAGGGAACTTCTTGCGAAGGCCCCAGGCTTAGCCCCGGACATCGTGTTGCTGGATGTTTCGATGCCCGACATGAACGGACTCGACCTCCTCCCATTGCTCAAACGGCGGCTTCCCCGCGTGAAAATCATTTTCGTGACGATGTTGTGCGAGCCGTTCTATGTCAGCGAAGGTTTTCGAAGAGGGGCGAATGGGTACCTCCTCAAACAATCCGCTTCGTCCGAGTTACTGTCTGCCGTCCGCACAGTGATGAGCGACCGCCGGTACCTGTCTCCTGATATCGCGGCAGATATCCGTGAAGCGATCGAGCAGCCGTGGACTCGTCCCGAAGGCTTCCACGCGCAATTGACTGTGCGGCAACGTGAGGTCGTGCAAATGCTTGCCAATGGTCTTTCTGTCAAGGCGATCAGCAAGAGGATGGGTATCTCTGTCAGAACGGTGGAGTTTCACAAGGCGGGGATTATGGAAAAACTCGGCCTCAAGAACGCTTCCGGTCTCACCAAATTTGCATTGGCACAGGGACTGACCGAGCTCTGAGGCCCAAGGATCCCACGTTTCGGTGAAGGGAACTCGACTAGTTGGGGTGGAGGTGTTGGGTCTGAACCGATTCAGGTTGGGCAATGAGCCCGAGGGTGATGGCTTGTTTCGTCAGTTCGGCCGTGGTGCGGACGCCGAGCTCCTTCGAGATTCTGGCCTTGTGAAATTCAACGGTCTTCACCGTGACGTCGATTGCAAAGGCGATTTCCTTATTGGATTTGCCTTCTGCGACCAATTGCAAGACTTCCCTCTGTCGAAAGCTCAACCGTACGGTCGGGACGCTTTCCGGTTGCCTCGGGGGCTTCGTCGAGGGTTTCAAGGCCTGGCCGGCTCGAGTTGGGGCGAGGACAGGCGAGATGTACGCGCCGCCTCTCAGTACTTCCTTCGCCGCGAACAGCAGCTCATCGGCAACGGAAGTCTTTAACACGTAGCCCTCGATTCCGATACGATAGGCTTCGTTCACGAAGTGCTGTTCCGAATGCATCGTCAGGATGATAATTTTAACTTTGGGGCAGGTGGTCTTCACGTGGCGGCAAGCATCCAGCCCATTCAATAGGGGGAGCGAAATATCCACCAGCGCGAGGTCAGGGTGAAACTTCTCGACCGCTACGATGAAAGCGGGTCCGTCCGCGGGTGATGCAACCACGGTGTAGTCCTTCTCTAGGATCTTCATGACACCTTCTGCAACAAGGCGATGGTCATCGGCCACGATCACTGTCGGCTTCATGGTGCTGGTCTCTTTTTCGCCGGAAATGTGTTGAGCCATTAGTCGGTTGCTATCGTGCGTAGTGAGGGTGGCGGTCACGATCTGCTTAAGCCAAGTGTCCATTGTACAAGGATGTGGATGCTCCAGTCACTACCACGTCGTGGGGGGGGGCGATCAGTGCCCGTACAACATGTTCGCGCGATCGACGTCTGCCTGCACGATACCCTCCCTCCCAATACCGCTCTCCATGCGTAAATTTTTTTCCGCGAGATTCCATGAGTTCCAGTGATTCCAGCCTGGCCGAGAGCGAGCTGTCTGGATTCTCCACACTGAGCAATTTTGACCAGACAATCTTCCGTCTAGTTGGATAGATTTGATTGAAGATTTTGCGCGGCTGGATGGTTATAGTTGCGAGGTGGATCACCCCTCCGATGTGTCAGGTACAGGGTCAAGGCTTCCCCTCACATCGGGTCACGGCGAGCGAGGAATGTTGGGCGGTTGACGGTTTGGCGTGAATTTACCGCTGAGCACGTTTCGTCAGGACCAACGGTCCAAGGCAACGGTGCAGGCGCTGCCCATTCCAATCTACTCGCCGGCGCTCGATCTTCTGTATCGCATCGTACAACGACGCACACGTTGGTGTTAAGGCTTCCGTCTCGAACCGACTGTTGCCCTTAGCAAGAAACGCCGAAGAAAGGTCATCGACCGCCGTCACACTGGTTGTACATTAGCTCGCGAGACCTTGCCTCAAAGAAAGAGATATCGCATATGAAGGTCAGCAGCAAGATCGATCTCGGAAGTTTGCTCAATTTCAGGGCAAGCTTCCCCGACAACGACTTAGCGGAACAGTACGCCGGCGGCGAGCCTCCGTTGCGTTCGGAACTGTTCAGCGCCGATCAAATGGAGCAACACGGCAAGACTCTGGCCGGCCTGCACCAGTTGAGTCCGGGACAGGCTCCGGACCAGCTTCTCAGCAGGTTGGCTGAGAATGAAGGCGTCCTGATCGGAGTCCGCGATCTGTTGGCAGAGGCGGCGAAGGCAACCCGTCGGATTACGCCGGCGGGGGAATGGCTGCTCGATAATTTCTATCTCATCGAAGAGCAGATTCGCACGGCGATGAGACACTTGCCCAAAGGGTACAGTCGTGAGTTGCCTCGCATACTGGATGGCTCAACGTCCGGGCTTCCACGCGTGTACGACATCGCACTCGAAACGATCTCCCACGGCGATGGACGAGTCGATCCGGGAAGCCTCAGTAGATTCGTTGCCGCCTACCAAACGATCACCGCTCTCACACTCGGCGAGTTATGGGCCATCCCGATCATGCTCCGCCTGGCCCTAATCGAGAATCTCCGGCGCGCGGCCACGCGCATCGCCGCCCATAGGATCGACCGCAATCGCGCCGACTATTGGGCGGATCAGATGATGGACATCGCCGAGAAGGATCCGAAGAGTCTGATTCTGGTGATCGCGGACATGGCGCGGTCGAACCCGCCGATGGCGAGTGCGTTCGTGGCGGAGTTCGCGCGCCGGTTGCAGGGACAGAGCCCCGCTTTGGCATTGCCGCTTACCTGGATCGAGCAGCGGCTTTCCGAGTCCGGCCTGACGATTGAGCAGTCGGTGCAGTCGGAAAACCAGCAGCAGGCCGTCGACCAAGTCTCTATCAGCAACAGCATCGGCAGTCTACGGTTTCTGGGCGCGATGGACTGGCGCGAGTTCGTTGAGACGATGAGCGTGGTCGAGCAGACGCTACGTGAGGATCCCGCAGCCGCCTATGGCAAGATGGATTTTGCGACCCGCGATCGCTACCGCCATGTGGTGGAGAAAATGGCGAGGAGCAGCCGGCTTTCCGAAAGCGAAGTGGCGCGCCACGCGATCCATCTCGCGCAGCAGAGCGCGAGTGGGCAGGGCGGCGACGGCCGAGAAACCCATGTCGGGTTCTACCTGATCGACAAGGGAGTATCCCAGCTCGAACGAACGGCTGATGTGCACCTCTCCACATCAGAGGCGTTTCAGCGAACGAGCGGCCGGTTTCCGTTGCTCCTCTATGTCGGCACGATCGTCTTGATGACGGGGGTCTTCACCGGCGGCGTATTGGCACTTGCCTATGCCGAGGATGAGGAGGGTTGGTTACTCGCACTGGTCGGTCTCCTGTCCCTCATCTGTACAAGTCAACTGGCGGTCGCGCTGGTGAATTGGCTTGCGACAGTGTTCGTGACGCCGCATGCGCTGCCGCGAATGGACTTCTCCAAGGGCATCCCTTCAGAATCGCGCGCGCTGGTTGTGGTTCCGACTATGCTGAGCAGCGTTGAAAACATCGAGGAGCTGACCGAGGCGCTCGAAGTCCGGTTCTTGGCCAATCGGGGTGAACACCTGTATTTCTCCCTGTTGACCGATTTCCGAGACGCGCAAGAGGAAACGCTTCCGGAAGATGAGCCTCTGTTGCAGCTGGCCCAGAAGAGGATCGAAGAACTGAATGAAAAGTACAGAGAGGCGACACGCGAACCGTTTTTTCTGTTTCATCGCCCGCGCCGATGGAACCCTGAAGAACGGGTCTGGATGGGTTACGAACGCAAACGAGGCAAGCTTGCGGATTTGAATTCGCTTCTGCGAGGCGGGTCACGGGATCGCTTCTCACTCATCGTCGGTGAGACGGCCGTGCTGTCGGCCGTCAAGTACGTGATCACCCTTGACACGGACACACAACTGCCGCGCGATGCAGCGTGGCAGTTTGTGGGCACGATGGCGCACCCGTTGAACCGTGCGCGGTACGACGAACACAAACAGCGTGTCTGCGAAGGATACGGCATCCTGCAGCCACGCGTCGCCGTGAGCCTGCCGGGCACGAACCGGTCACGCTACGCGCGACTCAACGGGAGCGATCCCGGCATCGATCCCTATACGCGCGCCGTTTCCGATGTGTACCAAGACTTGTTCGGCGAAGGCTCGTTCATCGGCAAGGGGATCTATGAGGTGGATGCGTTCGAGCGCGCCCTCAAGGATCGCTTTCCCGAGAACCGGATTCTCAGCCACGATCTTCTGGAAGGGTGCTATGCGCGGGCGGGGCTGTTGAGCGATGTGCACTTATACGAGGAGAACCCCTTTTGCTATAGCGCAGACGTGAGCCGGAGGCACCGCTGGATCCGTGGCGATTGGCAGCTTACCGGGTGGCTCCTGCCGCGCGTTCCCGGTCCCGGAGCGCAGCGTCAGAACAATCCGCTCTCTGGACTGTCCCGATGGAAACTCTTCGACAATCTTCGGCGTAGTCTCGTGCCTTCAGCATTGACCGCGCTGCTACTGCTTGGCTGGACGGTCTTGTCGCCGTCCTGGCTGTGGACCTTGGCGGTGATCGGCATCGTCTTGGTTCCTTCCTTGCTTGCCACGATTCTGGATCTGCTTCAGAAGCCGCAGGATGTCTTGCCGGAGCAGCATGTCGCCGTCGCGCTACGCGCGGCCGGTCGCCATGTTCTTCAGATGGTGTTGACGATCGCCTTCCTTCCGCATGAAGCATGTTTCAGCATGGATGCGATCGTGCGTACGATCTGGCGGATGGCGATCACGCATACACGACTGCTCGAATGGAATCCTTCAACCAACCAGGATCGCGATCGCCGAACAGATCTCATCGCGTACTGTCGGACGATGTGGCTCGGACCCGTTCTTGCCGCTGCCGCGCTACTCTATCTGCCGCTGTTGGAGACGTCCGCGTTGGATGTGGCGATCCCAATTCTGGGTCTATGGTTCGCCTCTCCCGCTATCGCGTGGTGGGTCAGCCAACCGATCCCTCGTCGTGAAGCAAATCTCACGGCCGACCAGACCATTTTTCTCCGGAAGCTTGCCCGAAAGACCTGGGCGTTCTTCGAGCAGTTCGTCGGGCCGGACGATCATTGGCTGCCACCGGATAACTATCAGGAGCATCCCGTTGCAACAGTCGCGCATCGCACGTCGCCGACCAATATGGGACTCGCGCTACTCGCGAATTTGTCCGCCTACGACTTCGGCTATATTTCGTCCGGACAGCTCATCGAACGCACGACGAATGCGCTCCACACGATGGAAGCGTTGGAACAGCACCGGGGTCACTTCTACAATTGGTACGATACGCAATCTCTGAAACCGCTGTTACCGACCTACGTGTCGACGGTGGACAGCGGGAACCTTGCGGGCCATCTGTTGACATTGCGGCCAGGCCTGCTCGCACTCCCCGATCAGAAGATCCTGGGGTCGAGATTCTTTGACGGGCTCAGCGACACACTCAGGGTTCTCGAGGATGCCGCAGAGGAAGCCGCTCCGTCCCAACTCGCTCAATTTCGGACGCATCTGGAATCTGCCCACGAGTCCCAGCCTGCCACACTCACGATGGCTCGGCTCTGCCTCGATCGGCTGGCGACGACCGCCGATGAGGTGCTCGCCAACTTGAAGGCGGCCCCCGAGAGCCAAGCGACCTGGTGGGCGCGCGCACTTGTCCGCCAATGCCGAGCCGCCCTCGATGACCTGATGTTTCTCGCTCCCTGGGCATTGCTGTCGGCCTCACAGAATAGGCTCAGCGAATTCAGCAACATCGATGAGATCCCCACGCTACGTGAATTGGCAGGGCTTGATGTGGCGTGTCAGCCGGCAATCGAACATCGGTTGGGCTCGGGGGCGATGCATGAGGGACATACGTGGGTTGATGGCCTTCAGCGGCTTATTGGGAAGGCCAGCCAGCGCGCCAGAGAACGAATCGCGGCCGTCGAAGGACTGGCCCGTCAAGCCAGTCGCTTCGCCGACATGGAATATGACTTTCTGTTCGACAAAGGCTGTCATCTGCTGGCTATCGGCTACAACGTCGGCGAGCGGCGGCGGGATTCGAGTTACTACGATCTATTGGCTTCGGAAGCACGATTGTGTTGTTTCGTGGCGATTGCACAGGGACAACTGCAGCAAGAGAGCTGGTTTGCTCTCGGGCGCCTCCTCACGACCGCCGGTGGCGGGCCGGTGCTCATCTCGTGGAGCGGATCGATGTTCGAGTACCTCATGCCGCTGTTGGTGATGCCGACATACGACAACACACTGCTCGACCAGACCTGCAAGGCGGCGGTGGAGAGGCAGATCCAGTATGGAAATCAGCGCGGAGTCCCGTGGGGCGTCTCGGAATCAGGCTACAACATGATCGACGTGCATCTCATCTACCAGTATCGGGCATTTGGCGTGCCCGGTCTGGGACTCAAACGCGGCCTTGCCGATGATGTGGTCATTGCGCCCTATGCCTCGGCGCTCGCGCTGATGGTGGCGCCCGAGGAAGCGTGCTTGAATCTGCAGCGACTTGCTGCGGCGGGGCTCGAAGGCCCCTTCGGTTTGTATGAAGCGATCGATTATACGCCTTCCCGTCTCCCACGCGGACACACGAGTGCCGTGATTCGGTCCTACATGGCCCATCACCAGGGCATGAGTTTGCTCTCTCTGGCCTATCTGCTCCTGGACCGTCCGATGCAGAAACGATTCGAATCGGATCTATTGTTCCAGGCGACCATGCTGTTGCTTCAGGAGCGGATTCCAAAAGCGACGGCATCCTATGCGCACACCGCGGAGCTCTCCGACTTGCCGACGACCTTTGGTGATGCCGAGATGCCGGTACGTCAGTACAGCAGCCCACACACTCCGATACCGGAGGTACAGTTATTGTCGAACGGCCGATACCACGTGATGATCACGAACGCGGGGGGTGGGTACAGCCGTTGGAAGGACCTCGCCGTCACACGCTGGCGTGAAGACAGTACCTGCGATAATTGGGGGACGTTCTGTTATATCCGCGACGTGAGGAGCGGAAAGTTCTGGTCCACGGCCTATCAGCCTACGCTACAGCCGCCGGAGAACTATGCAGTCATCTTTTCTGAGGGACGGGCTGAGTTTCGTCGGCGTGACCAGGATATCGAAGCGTATACCGTGATCGTGGTATCGCCGGAAGACGACATCGAACTGCGTCGAATCCGCATCACCAACGACTCGCGGGCCAGTCGGACGATCGAGATCACGAGTTATGCGGAAGTTGTGCTCGCACCCTCTGCCTCGGACGCGCTGCATCCGGCGTTCAGCAATCTCTTTGTGCAGACCGAGATTATTCGCGAGCGGCAAGCGATTCTCTGTACCCGCCGACCCCGCTCTTTCGATGAGCCCTCGCCATGGATGTGCCATCTCATGGCCGTGCACGGAACAGACATCGGAACGATGTCCTACGAGACGGACCGCCTACAGTTTATCGGCCGTGGCCGCACTGCCGCCGATCCTCAAGCCATGAGCGGCTCCGGCGCGCGACAAGGGATGCACGATGCGCCAGCCCTTTCCGGCAGCGAGGGTTCTGTGCTCGATCCGATTGTCGCCATCCGGTGTCGGATCACGCTCGAGCCGGAAGAATCGGCCACCATTGATATGGTGACCGGCATCGGCGACACCCGCGAGGTCTGCCTGGGGCTGATCGAGAAATACCACGATCGGCGTCTCGCCGATCGTGTCTTCGATCTGGCGTGGACTCATAGCCAGGTGGTCATGCGGCAGTTGAATGCCACGGAGGCCGACGCGCAACTCTATGGCCGACTGGCCAGCTCTGTCCTCTACGCCAATTCCTCCCTGCGGGCCGATCCGAGCGAGCTGATCAAAAACCGCCGCGGGCAATCCGGGCTCTGGGGCTATGCGATTTCAGGCGATTTGCCGATCGTGCTGCTGCAGATCGGCAATCCGGCCAATATCGATTTGGTACGCCAGCTCGTACAGGCCCATGCCTATTGGCGCTCCAAGGGGTTGGCCGTGGACCTGGTGATCTGGAATGAAGATCACGCGGGGTATCGGCAACTACTCCAGGAACAGATCATGGGACTGATTGCTGCGGGCCTCGAAGCACACGTGATGGATCGACCGGGAGGTATTTTCGTACGTTCCATCGACCAGATTTCAAATGAAGACCGCATTCTGCTCCAATCGGTTGCCCGTGCCATCATCACCGACGGTCGAGGATCGCTGGCGAACCAGATCACCCGTCGCGGCCACATGGACGTCACGGTGCCACGCTTGACGCCAACCCGAGCCCGCCGCGCCGAACCCTTGCCATCCGCTGCCTTGCCGCGCACAGATCTCACCTTCTTCAATGGGCTGGGAGGATTCACGCCTGATGGCCGCGAGTATGTCATCACGACCACACAGGGGCATGTGACGCCGGCGCCGTGGGTGAACGTACTTGCGAATCCGTACTTTGGCACCGTCATCTCGGAAAGCGGCCAGGCCTATACGTGGCATGAGAACGCCCACGAATTCCGTCTCACTCCGTGGCACAACGACCCGGTGAGCGATGCGAGCGGAGAAGCCTTGTACCTTCGTGACGAAGAAAGGGGCCACTTCTGGTCGCCCACGCCGCTGCCCAGCTGCGGCACGACACCGTACGTCAGCCGGCACGGCTTCGGCTATAGCGTCTTCGAGCATACAGAGCGCGGTATCCGCTCAGAGTTGTGGGTGTATGTCGCCTTGGATGCACCGATCAAGTTCATGGTACTGAAGATAAGGAACGAGTCGGGCCGATCGCGCAGGCTGTCCGCGACGGGTTACGTAGAATGGGTGCTGGGAGATCTGCGGCCAAAATCGGCCATGCATATCGTGACTGAACTGGACTCGAAGAGCGGCGCCCTCTTCGCGCGCAATCCCTATCACACGGAGTTCGCCGGTCGGACTGCCTTCTTCGATGTGGATGAGACGACGCGGAGCATCAGTGGCGACCGGACGGAGTTTATTGGGCGCAATGGTACGCTTCGGAGTCCGGCTGCGATGACTCGGCTACGGTTGTCGGGAAAAGTGGGGGCCGGTCTCGATCCCTGCGGCGCAATTCACGTTCCATTTGAGTTAGCCGACGGGCAAGAGCGGGAGATTATCTTCAGGCTCGGTGTCGGGCGAAACGTCGATGAGGCCAGACAGTCGATACATCGCTTCCGAGGATCTGCTGTCGCACGCGGCGCGCTCGAAGCGGTCTGGCAGTACTGGAAGCACACACTTGGCGCCGTGCATGTGAAGACGCCGGACCAGTCACTGAACATGCTGACCAACGGCTGGCTTGTGTACCAAACGCTCGCGTGCCGTCTGTGGGCGCGAAGTGGGTATTATCAATCGGGGGGCGCCTTCGGGTTCCGCGATCAACTGCAAGATTCGATGGCGCTCATCCACACCGAGCCGCACCTTGTGCGCAAGCACCTCCTGCTTTGCGCAAGCCGACAGTTTCAGGAAGGTGATGTCCAACACTGGTGGCATCCCCCCTCAGGCCGAGGCGTGCGTACGCGCTGTTCGGATGATTACCTGTGGCTGCCCTTGGCGGTAGGCCGATATGTGCTGAGCACAGGGGACAGCGGGGTTTTGGATGAACCCATCCATTTCGTCGAGGGCCGTCCGGTCAACCAGGAAGAGGACTCGTATTATGATCTGCCGGGTCGATCTGAACAAGCGGCCAGTTTGTACGAGCACTGTGTGCGAGCCATCCTGAAAGGCCTCACAGGTGGCGAGCACGGCCTCCCACTCATCGGCTCCGGTGACTGGAACGATGGTATGAACATGGTCGGCGAACAAGGCAGAGGGGAGAGCGTCTGGTTGGGATTTTTCCTACATGACGTGCTGATGCAGTTCACGAAGGTTGCACGCATGCGAGGCGACCTGTCCTTCGCTGAACGTTGTCAAAGAGAGGCGGCTGAATTGCGCCAGAATATCGAGCAGCATGGCTGGGATGGAGAGTGGTATCGCCGTGCCTACTTTGACGATGGCTCGCCACTTGGGTCGGCGAGTAATCCCGAATGCCAGATCGATTCGATTGCGCAAAGCTGGTCGGTTCTCTCCGGTGCAGGGGATCCCACGCGCTCGCGCACAGCCATGGACTCGCTGGATCGGCGCCTCGTTCGCCGGGACCATGCGCTGATTCAACTGTTGGATCCACCGTTCGACAAATCACATTTGAATCCTGGCTATATCAAAGGGTACGTCCCGGGAGTGCGAGAAAATGGGGGTCAGTATACGCATGCGGCGATCTGGGCGGCGATGGCATTCGCCGCGTTGGGAGACAGCCGACGCGCATGGGAACTGTTGTCCATGATCAACCCGGTCAACCATGCGAAATCTCCGGAAGGGATCGCGACCTACAAAGTAGAACCGTACGCGGTCGCAGCCGATGTCTACGCGCTTTCGCCGCACACAGGCCGCGGGGGATGGACGTGGTATACGGGCTCGGCAGGATGGATGTACCGGCTTATCGTAGAATCGCTCCTCGGGTTAAGGCTGGAAGTAGACAAACTCCACGTGACTCCGTGCCTCCCTGCGGATTGGAAGGGGTTCACGTTGCACTACCGATACCGGGAAACCGTCTACCATATTACCGTCTTGCAACTGACGACCGGGAACGGCGAGGCAAGCGTGACGGTCGACGGCGTCGACCAACACGATAAGGCTATTCCTCTTGTGGACGACCATGAGGAGCACTCGGTTGAAGTGAGGATACAGGCTGCAGGCAGTTAATACAGAAGGACAGGCCGCAATTCTTCTATTGCGCAGGATGTAGTTTCTGCCATGGCATTGCTCGAAGAACCGGCAGGTCGCCCCCAACTGAAGTGGCGACCTGCCCTCGTCCACTGGTCAATTACTACTGCCGCATCTGCCCGTGGCGAGCGAGTCACGATCGATTTCATTCTCCTTCGCCGAATACCCCGCAGCTTCCAGCCTTCGTAGCTGAAGCGGCTACTTCGGCGGAGTAGGCTGCTGCGGGGAGTCTTCATTTCCCTGACCTGCATTCACTCATTGGACCGAGCGAATAGACAGCGCGTGATTTTTTTTGTTCACCTTCACCTCAATACGATCGCCCTTCTTGATTGCTCCCATCATCTGAGTCGTTTTATCTGTATGTACACGAACTTCCTTGCCGTCCTTTATCTTGACAAAATAGTTCGCGTCTTCGACGCGAGTGAGTTCGCCCTTAATCGTCTTGGCGCCGTCTGCACGGGGACTTCCTTTGTCGTTGTCCACGTTCTTTTGCGTATCATCATCTGATTGAAAACCTTGCTGATCAGTGACAGAGTCGGTTTTCATAACGTCTGAGGGCCCAGGAGCATGTTCTGCTTGCACGGCATTGGACAGACCCAGGCACAGTACGAAACTACACGACAGGACACCGACGACTTTGGAAATAGATATCATGGGAGCCTCCTCGGTTAGAATGGATAACACTTATTCATGCAACAATACGCGCTCTGATACTCGCCCGGCTGAGCCATTCTGATCAGTTCGCGGAACCATCCCCACGCTCTCACTAAGACTGACAACCTACTGCCACCGCATCACGCGCTCCTATAATTCGAGACGCGTCAGTGTGAGACAGGCGCGTCTGTAAAAAACGAAACTGCGTGACCCTTGGCATCCACTTTCGCAAGAACATGTTCTCCCACTTTAGGCGTTAAGCTGGATCGCTTTTCAGTACTGGAATCAACATGCATGCGCACCTCCGCCCCAGATGCTTCTCTGACGACATAGTTCTCACCATCGATCTTCACTATTTCGCCCTTGACATCCTTGCCGGGTATAAACCGTTCTTTATCAGCCACGGTCAATATCTTTCCCCCAGATTGACCGGTGTTGAGCTCGTCTGCAGACGACGCGACAGTCGTCAAACCCAGGCACAGTAAGAAACTACACGACAGGACACCGACGACTTTTGGAATAGATACCATGGGAGCCTCCTCGGTTAGGGTGAGATAGACAAGACACATAGGCGCAACGGTACGCTCTTCGGAGTCTTGCACACTGTGCAGTATTGATCACAATGACGAAATTTCTTCAGTCGTCCGGCGACGAGTCCCTAGCCCGGATGATTCATGGGCACTCTGTTGCAATCGCCGAGACGCCACGTGAGACGTCCGACTCTCGAAATTCTCGCGTATAAAACGGCTTTCACGCAGCCTGCTACGTCCAGTAACGATTCTTCCATACTGAGCAATTTTGACCAGACTCACTCCCTTCCGAGGCATACCATTAGCGAAAATATTCTTCGTCTGATTCAACACATTTTTTACATATCTCAGCGGAAATGGTGCATCAAATCCCACGGACGATATCCAGACCGGACTCACCGGCATGCCCGGAAAGGGCGCCCGTACGATTCGACGGCATATGATCGATCGAGATCAGCCCCCCGTGCGGGCGCCGTCAGTCTCATAGAGAGGAAACAGTCATGGTCACACTGAACATCAACGGTAAGGACTGTGAGGCCGATGTGCCGGGCGATATGCCATTGCTCTGGGTCCTTCGGGATGTTCTTGGTATGACCGGCACGAAGTTCGGCTGCGGGATTGCCCAGTGTGGCGTCTGCACCGTGCATGTCGATGGTCAGCCGATACGATCCTGCATCATGCCTGTGGAGGCGCTCAAGGGGAAGAAGATCGTGACGATCGAGGCGGTCGGCCAGACGCCGACCGGCGCACAGGTGCAGAAAGCCTGGCTAGACCTGGAAGTGGTGCAGTGCGGGTATTGCCAGTCCGGCCAGATCATGTGCGCGGCGGCGCTGCTGGTTGCAACGCCACAACCGAACGATGCCGACATCAATGCCGCCATGGCCGGCACGATCTGCCGCTGCGGCACCTATACGCGAATTCGCGCCGCGATCAAGCGGGCGGCACAGTCCTCGTAAATACCGCGCGCTGCAAAGGGACTTACGATGGATCTCGACCAACAAGTGAATGGGGCAAAGATCGATACAGAGTCCGTGCCTGAGAGCAGTCTTTCCCGCAGGACCTTCCTGAAGGTGAGCGCGGCAGCCGGCGGGGGCCTGCTGTTGAGCTTCATCCTCCCTCAGACGATCTGGAGCAGGGACACGGCCGGCGCTAGGGCTGCAGGTGTGTTCGCTCCCAACGCGTTCATCCGCATCGGTCGTGACGGTCGCGTCACACTCATCATGCCCTATGTAGAAATGGGACAGGGTACCTACACCTCGATCCCGATGCTCATCGCTGAAGAGCTGGAGGTGGACCTCGCACAGGTTACCCTCGAAGCGGCGCCCCCCGACGAACGGCACTATGCGAATTCGATCTTTCAGATTCAGGCGACCGGTGGTTCGACATCCGTGCGAGCCGCTTGGGAGCCTCTCCGCCGGGCCGGCGCCACCGCACGCACCATGTTGGTGTCCGCTGCAGCGCAGACCTGGAAGGTGGATCCGACGGGCTGCCGCGCACAAAATGGCGAGGTGATCCATGCAACGAGCGGCCGCAAGCTCACCTATGGGGTCTTAGTCGATACGGTGGCGACATTGCCGATGCCGGATCACGTTGCGCTCAAAGCCCCCGAGAACTTTACGCTGATCGGCACCCCTGCCAAGCGTCTCGATACCCCGGACAAGGTCAATGGCAAGGCGCAATTCAGCATCGACGTCAGGATTCCAGGCATGAAGATCGCCACGGTCGCTGCCTGCCCGGTCTTCGGCGGCAAGCTCGTCGGCGTAGACGATAGCAAAGCCAAGCAGATCAAGGGGGTTCACCAAGTGGTGCTGCTCGACAATGCCGTGGCAGTGATTGCCGATCATATGTGGGCAGCCAAGCAGGGTTTGGCCGCGCTCGACATTCAGTGGGACGAGGGCCCCCACGCCACGCTCAGCAGCGCGGATATTATCCGGCAACTTGAAGCGGCCTTGTTGAAGCCTGGCGTGATCGCGCGCAAGGACGGCGATGTGGCCAAAGCCATGGCCGGAGCTGCAACGAAGGTCGAGGCCCTGTATCAGATGCCGTTTCTCGCCCATGCCACAATGGAACCGGTGAGCTGTACCCTGCACGTTCGCAAGAACGGCTGCGATGTGTGGGTCGGGTCACAGGTCCTCGCTCGGGCACAGGCCACCGTCGCTGACGTGACCGGCCTACCACTGGAAAAGGTCCTGGTGCACAACCAATTATTGGGCGGCGGATTTGGCAGGCGGCTGGAAGTGGACTTCATTACTCAGGCAGCGCAGATCGCGAAGCAAGTCGATGGCCCAGTGAAAGTGGTATGGACGCGGGAAGAAGATATCCAACACGATATCTATCGGCCCTATTACTGCGACCGAATGGTTGCCGGCCTTGACGAAGACGGGATGCCGGTCGCCTGGAGCCATCGCAGCGCCGGCTCCTCGATCTACGCGCGATGGCACCCGCCGGCATTCAAGGATGGACTCGATCCGGACGTGTTGGAAGGTGCAGCAGAACCGCCGCCGCCGTATGCCCTCCCCAACATGCTGGTGGAATACGTGCGCCAGGAGCCGCCAGGCATTCCGACTGGATTCTGGCGTGGTGTCGGGCCCACGCATAACGTCTTTGTGGTCGAGAGTTTTATCGATGAGCTGGCGGCGGCGGCGAAGCAGGACCCCGTCGCATATCGGCTCGCCTTGCTCGGAAAATCTCCACGTGCCAAGGCCGTGCTCGAACTCGTCGCGGAGAAGGCGGGCTGGGGGCATCCGCTTCCAGAAGGCCGAGGCCGCGGCGTGTCGGTTCAGTTTGTATTCGGCAGCTACGTCGCGCAGGTCGTTGAAGTCCAGGTTGCCAAGAATGGCGAGGTGCGTGTCACACGCGTGATCTGCGCTGTGGACTGCGGTGTGGTGGTCAACCCGGATACGGTGGAGGCACAGATGGAGGGTGGCATCATGTTCGGCCTCGCGGCCGCGCTGTTCAGCGAAATCACCGTCAAAAACGGCCGTGTCGAACAAAGCAATTTCAACGACTACCGTATGCTGCGCATCAACGAGGCGCCGGAAGTCGAGGTGTATCTGGTGAAGAGCGGCGAAGCGCCCGGTGGCATCGGCGAACCAGGCACATCGGCGCTGGCGCCGGCGCTGACCAACGCGATCTTTGCGGCAACCGGCACACGGATCAGGACATTGCCGGTGAAGCGAGTCGAGTGGCGTTCCGCAAAGCTCTAGGAGAACCGCCCCGTGAAGCGATCCGGTTATACAAACCTATTCGTACTGATCATGGCGATGATCATTGTAGCCGTGAGCGGGTGTATCTTGCGCCCGCATGGGCCCATGGACTTTGCCGGGGGGGCACGGGTTGCTCTGGCGGATTATCAGGGAAGCGATCCCACCGGGGCGCCGCCTGAAGTCGCAGGCGCCGGACTGGTCGATCGCGGTGCATATCTCGCACGCGCCGCCGACTGCATCGGCTGCCATACTCACTCACGCGGCAAGCCGTTTGCGGGAGGGAAGGCCTTCACACTGCCGGTCGGCACACTCTATTCGACGAACATCACGCCTGACAAGGAAACCGGGATCGGCGAGTGGACCGACAACGAGTTTGTGACGGCCATGCACGAGGGCATTGGTAGAAACGGCACGCATCTCTATCCCGCTTTTCCCTACAGCGCCTACACCCTGTTGACGCGCAACGACGTCCTGGCAATCAAGGCCTATCTGTTCAGTCTCAAGCCGGTCCACGCTATGCCACCGGAAAACGATATGTCGTTTCCGTTCAATCAGCGTTATCTGATGGCAGTCTGGAACATGCTGTATAACCCCGCCCAGCGCTTTCAGCCGAACATCGATCGAGCACCGATATGGAATCGGGGCGCCTATCTGATCGAAGCGCTGGGGCATTGCGGCGAATGCCATACACCGCGAACCCTGCTCCAGGGGCTTGATGCCGGTAAAAGTTTGGAGGCGCGATGATCGAGGGCTGGAATGCCTATAACATGACATCCGACCGGCAGTCCGGTATCGGCGCGTGGACCGACGAAGAACTGGCGGAATATCTCTCAATCGGGCACACCGAGGGGCGTAGCACGGCGGCAGGGCCGATGGGCCTTGTCCTGAACAACAGCCTACGCTTCCTGACCCAGGACGATATCCTGGCGATGGTTGCGTATCTGAAAACTATTCCGCCATTGCACAATCAGGCCGATCTTGCCGTCGCGCAAAAGCGGGTATCCCCAACACCGCTGGAGGCGCACAGGCGGAGCCCTGACGGGGCGGGAGGCATTGATGATGATCTCGGCCTGCGTGTATTCGAAGGCGCCTGCGCAAGCTGCCATCATTGGGACGGCAGCGGGGTCCACTCGCCCTATGCCGATCTCACCGGCAATCGGACGGTCAACGATCCGTCAGGGGTCAATCTGATGCAGGTCATCCTGCAGGGGGCCAGCCTCCAGACTCGACAAGGCGACATGTTCATGCCGGCGTTCGGGGCTGGATATTCCGATGCGGAAATTGCCGCCGTGGTGAACTATGTGACCGATCGGTTTGGCGCACGCGCGTCGGCGATGACGCCCGATCAAGTCGCTAAAGGGCGCAAGAAAAAATGACCGAGAAAACCCCTTGCGCAGCAGGAAGACCTTCGCCTTCGCCTCTGGCTGCGGGGCACAATACCTATCCTGTGACAGGGAACGTCAAAGAGCTGCAATCCATCATCGACGCCTCCAGAGTAATGGAACAACGAGGTACCCAGGCCGCACTCGCTACCGTCGTCAATGTCACTGGATCTGCGTATCGGCGACCTGGCGCGCGGATGCTGATCGCAGCCGACGGTCAGACAGTCGGGTCAGTGAGCGGCGGCTGTCTTGAGCGCGACGTACTCAACCAAGCCAGGCGCGTGCTTCAACGGAACAAACCCAGGGTGGTCACCTACGATTCGATGTCTGATGACGACGTCGTCTGGGAGTTTCACCTCGGCTGTAATGGGATCGTGGACATACTCATCGAGCCCCTCCCTCACAATGAGCCACGAGGCCTCCTGCCCTTTCTCGCCGACTGTCTCGATCGTAGGCACATAGGGATTGTCGCAACCGTGTTCGGTGTGGAAGGCCCTATGAAGGCCGCGATCGGCAATCGATTGATGCTGAGTGGGCGGCAGCCTGCGATACATGACATCGGGGATGAGGCTCTGGCGGATGCGATCCTGGGTGACGCTCGGCGTGCGTGCGCAAGCGGGACGACGCAGGTACAGCTGTATGAGATGTCCGCCGGCCGAGCAGAAGTGTTCATCGAGGTCATCCAGCCGCCGGTCCCACTCGTCATTTTTGGCGCGGGACACGATGCGGTCCCGCTTGTCCGGTTTGCGAAGGAACTCGGGTGGCATGTCACCGTGGTCGATCCGCGTCCAGGCTACGCGACACGTCAGAAGTTTCCCTTAGCTGACACACTGGTTCTGTGCCGGCCCGAGGAGGTGCATGAGCACATCGAGATAGAAAGAGGCACTGTGGCTGTCGTGATGACCCATCACTATCTCCATGACGCCGATCTGCTGAGAATGCTCTTGCCATCGCCGTTGCGATACCTCGGCCTGCTTGGGTCCAAGAGGAGGACCGAGCGGTTGCTGCACGAAGCTCGGGAGGCAGGCGTCTTACTGAGCACAAGCAACCTCAACCTCGTGTATGGTCCCATCGGTCTCGATATTGGAGCCGATACTCCTGAAGAGATTGCGCTCGCAGTCGTTGCTGAGATTCAAGCAGTCCTTACGGGCCGGTTAGGCGGGATGCTGAGGATTCGAGAAGGCCCACTTCACGAACAGAATCCCGCGGTAGATGTCGTCGCCCTATCAGAAAGAATACAAGGAGCGATGTCTTGTGGCCAAACATACTGACGACGCCTGCCACGCACAGGGAGACGAACGGAGTGGATCGTCAACGGCTATCATCGTCCTTGCTGCCGGCGCATCGACACGCATGGGAAGGCCCAAGCTACTTCTGACGTATGGCCGCCGTACATTATTACGGTATGCGGCAGAGATGGCCGTCGCTTCCATATGCCGACCTATTCTCGTTGTGCTCGGAGCATACAGGAACCAGCTTCAACGCGAGATCGACGATCTCCCCGTACGATCTGTGATAAACGAACGATGGGCCGATGGGATCGGGTCTTCGATCCAAGTCGGGGTCGAAGCCCTCAACACTGATGACCGAGCGGATAGCATCAAGGCTGTGGTCCTGATGCTGTGCGACCAGCCCTATGTGACAGCAGACGTCATTCACGATCTTGTCACGGCCTATCAGCTGAACGACAAAGGGATTATCGCCTCGGAATACGATGGCGCCCTGGGTGCGCCTGCCTTATTTGGGCGCGAGTACTTCGCTGAACTGGCCACAATCCGCGGCGCTGCTGGGGCGAAACATCTCATCGCTGCCCACGTGTCCGACGTCGTGCCTGTGCCCTTCCCCAGGGGGATGACGGATATCGATACACCGGAGGACTACCGGCGACTACAAAGTGCGATGCTGCCTCAGTCCCTCTAGCCCGCATGATTCATGACGGTTTGTTGCCCTTCGACAAAGCTCAGGGCGTATCTCGTGAAGCGTGAAGCGCTGGAAGCAGGTGCGAAACATGAAGCGCCCGGCTCCGGAACGAAATACGCTTCACGAACGACGTTTCACGCA
>JAWXBV010000149.1:0-48013 GCA_034440335.1 Nitrospirota bacterium
GGCGATGCTGATGTCATGATTGCGGGCGGGGCGGAAGCCGCCATTACGCCGTTGGGAGTTGCAGGATTTGCCGCATCGAAGGCCTTGTCGTTTCGCAACGATGAACCGACGAAAGCGAGCCGACCATTCGACAAGGACCGCGACGGGTTTGTGCTCGGCGAAGGCGCCGGAGTCGTGGTCTTGGAGGAACTGGAGCATGCGCGCCGTCGTGGTGTGAGGATCTATGCCGAACTCATCGGCTACGGCATGAACAGCGACGCCTACCATATTACGGCCCCGTCCGAAGAGGGTGAGGGCGCGGTCCGGTGCATGGAACTGGCGCTGAAGGATGCCGGTATCAGCAAGGACCAGGTTGGGTACATCAACGCGCATGGAACCTCGACAATGGCGGATGCCATTGAGACCAAGGCCATCAAGCAGGTGTTCGGTGAGCAGGCCTACCGCATTCCGGTGAGTTCGACCAAGTCGATGACCGGCCACTTACTCGGGGCAGCCGGCGGGATTGAAGCGGTGTTTTCGGTGCTGGCGCTTCATCACGGGATACTGCCCCCGACGATCAACTTGGATCATCCTGATCCTGCCTGCGATTTGGACTATATTCCGCACAAGGCCAGACCGGCTGCAGTGACGGTGGCACTGTCGAATTCTTTTGGATTCGGCGGGGTCAATGCCTGCCTGCTTTTCAGAAAGCCTGAGGCGTAGCCCGCAGTATTCATGAGCGCTGCTGCTGCAATTGCCGATCCGCGGCTCTTGCGCGTGTCGCGTCGTCGTCCGGGAACGGCTGGTTTCTAGTTTCAGGTTTCAAGTTCGACCTCGGAATTTCAGCAATCCGAAACGAATAACTTGAAACTTGAAACTAGAAACTTGAAACTCAAAGAGGGATATACCCGCTACCATGACTTCGGTTTCCTCTGCCGACTTGCTTCAGTCCTCGTTGGGCTATCGATTTCATGCGCAGGCCTTGCTGGAAGAAGCCTTGACGCACTCTTCTCTCGTCAATGAACAGAAAACCGCGTCGATTCAACATAACGAGCGGCTCGAATTTCTCGGCGATGCGGTGCTGTCGCTGGTGATGAGTGAGTATCTGGCTGCTGCATTGCCGCAGTCTTCAGAGGGGACGCTCTCGAAGCTGAAGGCACAGGTGGTGAGTGAGGCATCGTTGGCGCAGGTCGCCCGCCGACTCGGACTGGGGGAGCATCTCAAGCTCGGTCGCGGGGAGGACCGTTCGAAGGGGCGTGAGAAAGACTCACTGTTGGCCGATGCGTTGGAGGCGGTGCTGGCGGCCGTGCATCTTGACGGAGGATTCGAGGCAAGTCGCATGGTGACGCGATCCATCTTTGCAGAGGAACTCGCAAATATTGCGACGCAGCAGGAACAGCCCGGAGCAGGCGACTACAAGACGCAGTTTCAGGAGTGGTGTCAAAAGCGGTACGACACATTGCCCCGCTATGACACCGTTCGAGAAACTGGGCCAGACCATCAGAAGGTCTTCGAAGTGGAACTGTCCGTTCAGGGGGAAATTGTGGGCATAGGGTCAGGCCGAAGTAAAAAGGAAGCAGAGCAACAGGCAGCAAAGCAGGCCCTCCGAGAGCGAGGGGCCTGATATGATTGGCAAAGCGGGGTCACTTCACAACGAGGTCAGTTATTATTTCAGGGAGGCTGATAATGCAGAGGCGAAACATCATGAAAATGGCAGCAGTCATGCTCGTGCTCGGTGGGAGTCTGTTGCTGAATATGGGAGGCCTTTCCGCCGCGGACAAGGCATCGATGGGGAAAGCAGAAGGGGCGAAAGGTCCCAAGGCCACGATCAAAACGAAGTTCGGCGATATGGACATCGTTTTTTTCCCTGACAAGGCTCCCAAACATGTTGAAAGCTTCATCGCATTGGCAAAGTCAGGCTTCTACAACGGCACAATCTTTCATCGGGTGATTCCAGGGTTCATGATTCAGGGCGGCGACCCCAACACCAAGGATCTGAATAAGCCGGAGACCTACGGTCAAGGTGGGCCGAGTCAGAAGCTCAAGGCGGAGTTCAACGACATTCCTCACAGACGAGGGATTCTCTCCATGGCACGCACGAACGATCCCAACAGTGCCGGCTCCCAGTTCTTCATTGTCGTCAAGGATTCGAATTTTCTCGATGGGCAATATACGGTCTTTGGTGAGGTGGTGAAGGGGATGGAAGTCGCGGATAAGATTGTCGGCTTACCGAAAAACAACCATGACCTTCCGAATGAACGGGCGGAGATCACGATCGTGGTGGCCGAGTAAACGATGCAAGGTTGGTGGACTATGATGCGTGGCGCTGCTGCAATAAGAAGTCTGATGCTGGGTGGCGTGCTGCTGGGGATCGCTCTTCTCACTGGTTGTGGGGGGAAGGCCGATGTGAAACCGGTCACTCCTCAGGCAGACTCTGGCCCGAAAGCCGTTATTAAGACGAAGTTCGGGGACATCCATATCAAGTTCTATCCGGATGTGGCTCCGAAGCATGTGGAACACTTTATCAAGCTGGCCAAATCAGGATTTTATAACGGGACGATTTTCCACCGGGTCATCCCAGGCTTTATGATCCAGGGTGGCGATCCCAATACCAAGAGCTCGCTGCGCAAGGACACCTATGGGCAGGGAGGGCCCAAGGATGAGAAGGGTAATCCCGTATTGCTCAAAGCAGAATTCAGCGACATTCCCCACAGGCGCGGCATTGTGTCGATGGCGCGAGCGGACCAGCCTGATACCGCGGGGTCGCAGTTTTTCATTGTCGTCGAGCCGTCCTACTTTCTCGATAGAAAGTACACGGCGTTCGGTGAGGTGATCAAAGGCCTTGGCATCGCCGATAGGATCGTGGTCCTGCCAAAAAACGATCGCGACTTACCGAACGAGCGGGTTGAGATGACGGTGACGATTGTTGAATAGCCGTGCGGTCTCATGGACTCCCGTGCACCAATAAGACCGTGCTCGCTCGATGTGCCCACGTGGAGTCCATGAGACCGCGCGGCGTGTGGCGTGTGGGAAGTAGAAGGGAGAACGCTATGGAATTTTTTCGAGGAATGTGTGGAGGCGGGCTCGCTCGGACGGAAAGAACAGAATAAAACTCAAGCCAAAGGCATCGCCTGAGACCCAACGTACAGAAGCGCGTTCGACGCTCATCGGTGGCGATTGACCGGGAAGATGAATGAGGATCTGAACGTCGAGTCCTTCCGCCATATTGATGTCGGACTCGGCTCGACAGCCCGACGTCGAGATGTTGGTGATCGTGCCCTCGCCTTCGATCTCACCAGAAGAAAATCTCAAGGTGCAACGTAACTCCACGCGGCGTGCTTTTCTGATCTGTCGTTCTTTTTCTGCGCTCATGGTATCTGGTCTATTCTCCTCAATGATGGCTCCCTGTCAGTGATGCTGACAGCCCGGTCCATGGGTATGGGGCTCAGGCGCCGGGGGCGGCATGAACTGTTGTCCTGGCAAGATGATGTGGCCAGACTCACGTTGCTTGGTCAGGTGTTCTGCAATCTCAGGATGGTAGGACCGTACATAGCCGATGAGCCCACCGAGGAACCGTTGCGATTGAAAGTCCGTACCGGAAAAACGTGAGACGAAGGCGATGGCACGGTCCAGGATCTCTGGTGCGGATGATGTGTCGGCGATGTCCTGAGGATGCTGTTCCTTGTACGCGTCATACTCCTTCTTCAAATGTTCTGCGAAGACCGGCACCGGGCCAGCAGGCACATGAAGAGGGCTGAGCGTTCGCCGCAAGGCCTGCAGCGCCGCCACGATCTCTGCATCTTGCCCATCGCGGCGGCTCTGGAAGTACCCAAAGATTACGACTTCAACGAGATTGAAGAGCGCCACGGCCTTCTTCTCGCCGAGCTCGGCCAGTTCACGATAGAAATCTCGACGCACCGGCATGAATTGCACCGCCAGCCGTTTCTGCTGATAATCGCTTCCGGATTCGAGGTAGACGCAGTCAGCCGGGCATGAGACCCGCACAATTCGGTGTTCACCGCAACACTGGCTGCAGATCAGGCCTGCTAAGGCTGGGCAAGGCCGCTTGCCTTTCCGCTGTGTGCAATAGGCGCATTGGCTCATTTGTTCACGGGCTCTTCTAGTGCCGGTTTCGGTGGAGGCGGGATGAAGCCGTAGTCTGCCAGCGTCCGTTTTTCTTTCTTGGGCTTCCCATCACTGGGGGTTTCGAGCCCGTTCATCTCTGCCGCATGAGCCAATTCATAGGGCACCAGGATGAGGTTATTCGCACGGTCGATACTCAGATCTCCCGGCGAGGGTAAGAACTCGGCGATGACTTGAAACTTCTTGTCCCAGCTCATGCGCCAGACTTTTCCGGTTGTGAAGTCGGATACATACATGTTGCCCCAACGGTCGAAGTCCACTCCACGGAGATTCTGAAAGCGGTTGGAAAAGAATCCGTTGGAGAAGAGCTCCGTTACCACGCCTTCCGGAGAGACTTCGGAAATCTTGCCCTTCTCCCAACTGACCGCGATGATCTGACCTGATTTTGGATGAACGGCAAGGCCCGAGGGGCCCGCGAGGGACTGGTCGGTGATGAGCACGGAAACCGTCTGGGTGGCCAGATCGACCCGGTAGATCGTGTTCGCTTTCTGGTCGGAACAATAGAGGTGTCCCTTGCCGTCGAAGGTGACGTCGCGCAATGAGGTCTGTAGTGGTTTAGGCTCTGTGGTCGCGGGCGGTCGGATGGTGAGCGCCATGACTGGCTTGCCGGTGGTCGTGTCAAAGCCACGCAGGGTATCGAGATCGGCCACGTAGAGCACGTGCTCAACCAAGGCCATGCCTTTGGGGGCATGGAGGGTCACGTTGTCCTTCCCTCCTTGGATAAATTTCAGATTGAGGAGTTTGCCATTGGGATTGAGCTTGGTGATGAATCCATTGTTATCGGCAGTCTCGGCCTCACCGTTCACACTGGAGATGAAATAACCATTCTCGATGGGGTCGTTGACGAAGCTATAGGGAGATTGCAGTTCCGTCACGGTGATCTGGGCGCTGAGCGGGCCGGCGATCAGCAGGGGCATGATCGAGATAAGCCAGGCTGCTGGATGCCTGAAGACACGTGTCAGAAGGGACATCACGGAGGAGGTTCGCTCACAAGATAGATGGCTGAGGGTCGTGGTTGATGTGTGCATCGTAGCTGCGAGGCGGAGAGCCTGTCAAGAAAATGACGTGAAAATGGGCGTGAGACGTGAGACGTGAAACGTAAAAGGTAAAACGTGAGGGGGAAGGCGTACGCATGCCAGCGATCGATCGCATGACTTTTCCATCTCTCGTTTCACGTTTTACGTCTCACCGTTCACGCCGGAGGGGCCGTTGACTTGCTCAAAAATCCCCTGCTATGGTGCCTTGTTTTTTGGCGGTCTTTCAACGGAGGAGGAATCCGTGGCGGCACGATTGATCGACGGCAAAGCTTTGGCATTGCAAGTACGTGAGCGGTTGGCCACCGAGTCGGCGGCAGTCTTGGCGAAGACCGGGATGAAGCCAGGCTTGGCGACGATTTTAGTGGGCGACGATCCTGCCTCGCATCTGTATGTGAAGAGCAAACAGAAGGCCTGTGATGCGGCTGGCATCTATATCGACGACCACAAATTGCCGGCGAGCACCACGCAGACAGAGTTGTTGGCCTTGATCGAAAAGATGAATGCCGATCCCCGAATCCACGGGATATTGGTTCAGTTGCCGCTTCCGAAGCATATCGACAGCAAGGTTGTGCTCGAAGCGGTATCGCCCGACAAGGATGCAGACGGATTTCATCCGTACAATTTGGGTCGGCTCGTTGAGGGGCATCCGGTGTTTGAAGCGTGCACGCCGAAGGGTGTCATCAAGATGATCGAATCCACCGGCGTGAGTATCGAAGGGAAGCGTGCCGTCGTCTTGGGGCGGAGCAACATCGTCGGCAAGCCGTTGGCGCTCATGTTGCTTCAGCGCAATGCCACGGTGACGATTTGCCATTCCAAAACGAAGGATCTGTCGGCGGTCTGCCGCGAAGCTGAGCTGTTGCTGGTCGCGATTGGGAAAGCCAAGTTTGTGACGTCCGACATGGTGCGCGATGGGGCCGTCGTGATCGATGTGGGGACCAACAAAACTCCTGAGGGCAAATTGTGTGGCGATGTTGATTTTGAGCCGGTCAGCCAGAAGGCAAGTTGGATCAGCCCTGTGCCGGGAGGTGTCGGACCGATGACGATTGCCATGTTGCTGGACAACACGGTGGAGTCAGCGAAGCGCAAGGCGGGGATGCTGTGAGGCGGGAAGGGGATGGAGGCTGATGACCTTCTGTGCTCGCGCAACGCGCGGTCGCGGACTCCCCTCGTTGGACGCGCGCACGATGGAGCAACCCAGCCACCTCCTTCTTAGAGTAATGGAGTTAGGAAAAAGATGCGTCGAGAACCGAGGCGGTTGATGGACGTGCTCGATCAGGGACAGTTTGCTGTCACGATTGAGTACAATCCTCCCAAGGGCACCAACATCTCCGGCGTCTTAGAGAATGCCAAACAGTTGGTAGGCCGTGTGCATGGCGTCAATGTCACGGACAATACGGCTGCCGTGGTGCGGGCCGGATCTCTGTCCGTCTGCCGACTCCTCTATGAACTCGGCCATGATCCGGTCATGCAGATGACCTGCCGTGATCGGAATCGGATTGCGATACAGTCTGACCTCATGGGCGCGTCTATGCTCGGCATCCGCAATATTCTGTGCCTCACGGGGGACTATCCGACCGTCGGAGATCACAAGGAGGCCAAGCCGGTCTATGACCTGGATTCCGTTCAAGTCATGCAGCTCGTGCAGGGGCTCAACAACGGGCAGGATATGGCCGGCAACAAGCTGGATGGCTCAACGGATTTTACGATCGGTGCTGCTGTGACGCCGGAGGCTGATCCGCTGGGGCCGATGCTTGCCAAGTTTGAAGTGAAGGTGAAGGCAGGCGCCCAGTTTTTTCAGACCCAGGCGATTTACCACCCGGAGCAATTCTCGTCCTTCATGAACGTGGTTCGCCCCTTCAAAGCCAAGGTGCTGGCGGGTATTCTCGTCCTTCGGAACGCCAAGATGGCGGAGTTCATGAATGCGCATATTCCCGGTGTGTCGGTTCCTCAGGACATGATCGACGAACTCAGGGCGGCCGGCCCTGAGCGGGCTGAGGATGTAGGCGTGGATATCGCAGTGCGAACAATCAAGGCCGTGCGGCCTCATTGCGACGGGGTCCATATTATGGCGATCAAGGCGACGCATCGGCTGGCTGAGATTATCACCAAAGCGGAAGTGGGTTGATGACGATTCCCGAGTTCCAGCGGCACAAGCACGATAAGAAGAAGCTCATCGTCGTGACGGCCTATGATGCGCTGTTTGCACGCATCGTGGAGCAGGCCGGCATTGAGGCCATCTTAGTCGGCGATTCGCTCGGCGTCGTCGTGCAGGGGAACGTCAATACGCTTTCGGTGACGATGGACGACATGCTCTACCACACGAAGCTTGTGGCTGGGGCGGTGCAACAGGCGCTCGTGATCGGCGATATGCCGTTCATGTCTTATCAAGCCAGCCTGGAAGACGCGCTCCGCAACGCCGGACGGCTTCTACAGGCCGGGGCTCAGGCCATCAAGCTGGAAGGCGGCGCAGTGATGGCTGATCGGGTGGCTGCGATGACCAGCATCGGCATTCCGGTGATGGGGCATCTCGGCATGACTCCCCAATCTGTCCATCGATTTGGCGGCTACAAAGTTCAAGGGAAAGAATCAGACCATGCGCTGGCCTTGGTGAAGGATGCCAAGGCCCTCGAAGCAGCCGGTGCCTTCGCCATCGTGCTCGAGGCGATTCCCACCGAGCTGGCCAGGACCATCACCGAACAGGTCGCCATTCCCACCATCGGGATCGGAGCTGGGCCGCACTGTGACGGTCAAATCCTCGTGCTCTACGATCTCCTCGGGCTCTTCGATGACTTCGTGCCGAAGTTCGTCAAACCCTATGCCCATCTCAAGGCCGATGCGCTGCAAGCCCTTCGCCGTTACAAGGAAGAAGTTGAGGAAGGCAAGTTTCCGAGCGATTCTGAGAGCTATCACTAGCTGCTTCGATCTCTATCGTATTCGCTGCCCGCTATTTCATCCGACGTCAGCCTGTCTCTTGTGCTCGTCGTTATTCATAGAAGGCAGGACAGGTCTATGCAAATAGGGTAAGGTGCGACGACAAGGAGAGACTTGAATGGAGTGGATTGAGTGGCTACTTAGCAGCGAGTTCCGCAAGTTTCTGCTTGATCACGACCTGTTTTTCCCCTTGTTGTTTCTCGGGAGACTGATCGGGATTACCGCGATCGAGCTCTGGCGCCCGGCGCACGAGGTGTCCTATCGCAAGGTGATTCTGAACGATTTGACGGTCTTTGTTGTGTTTCAGTACGTCATCTTTCCGTCGGCGGGATACATCGACAGGTATATCGCGTTCCGTCCCCAGCTGCCGGACATGATCATGGCCATGCCACTCATGGTCCGCGTGCTGTGCTATCTCGTCGTTGCAGACTTTGGCCATTATTGGATTCATCGCCTCATGCATACGACGCATGTCTGGCGTATTCATAAATGGCATCATGCCCCAACCTATATGTACTGGCTCGCGGGAACGCGTGCCACCGTCCCGCAACAGGTTCTGGTGAATATGCCGTATATCTTCGCCTGGTCATTCCTTGGGGGGGCTCCCTGGTGGATGGGATTGATGATCGGCGTGTTCAATTCCCTGCAAAACGACTGGATGCATGTTAACGTGACGTGGCGCTCCAATTGGCTCGAGTGGTTGATCGTGACGCCGCGGTATCACCATATTCATCATAGCGAAAACCCTGCGCATTACAAGGCGAATCTCGCGGCGTTTTTCACCATCTGGGATCGCCTGTTTGGAACGTACGTGAATCCGGACGAAGTGAAGGAGCCGTTATCGTTCGGGATCGGCGAAAAGGTGCCGCTCGTCTGCCTGGCGTTAGGTGTCTGAGGACCGCGTGCCTCACGAGGGCCTGCCGAATAGTTCGCGTGAAATATCTGGCGATCTTCCAGCCGAGATCCAAGCGCTAAGGCGTGACAAAGAAGAAGTCGAGCAAAGCACGTTTCCCACCGATTCAGAAAGTTACCACGAGTAGGCTGCTGGAAATCCTTCAACGTCGCTCTCGGGCTGAAGCAATTCTCAAGGCACGCCAACGGCACCGCTCCGGTTCTTTCTCGTCTGCGGTCCTGTTTGGGGAGGACAGGCTTTGACGTGCCTGGATTGGGAGGGGTGTGAGCATGTAGTTTGTGAGCAGCTCGATCGTGGGTACCGCAACAGCTACTTCCGCACTTCGTTCTTACGTGCGAGATGGACTTGATAGGGCGTGGCACTCACAAAGGGTGCAGCAAGAGTCCCGTACTGCTCAGCTAACGCCATGACATCGATTCCCATATACAGGTGCGGGAGGTGGTGCAATCGTACGAGCCCGCTACGCGCGAGCTTCTGCGCGGCCTGTTCATGGCCGAGGAATCGCTTGAGATTGGCGGCGGCGAACTGGATGAGGGCTTGGAAGAAGTTCCCTTGCTCGGTGCCGTGGCCCGCGGCATGCCAAAGACTTTCAAATACTTCGTGGGATTCCCACCAGTAGGCGTAGTTGTAGAGGTCGATTCCATACAGGTAATCCTCTGACCGCTGCCAGTGTTCTCGTGGAACCGCGAGGAGCTTCGGTTCCGGCTGACCGTAGGAATGGCCGAGGGGATTGTGCCGCGGGTGCGGATTGTTCCCCGGAAGGAATCGATAGGATGGAAACGGCCTCGTTGAGTAACGTGGCCAAGTCGGATCAGGAGGGTGAGGCTCAATCACGAACGCGCTCGTTGGATGCCCGTGACCTGGAAGATGCGGCGATCGTGTAGCCGTACCGCAGTCAATTCATTTCCCCATACGCAGCCACTATCGATGGCTAATAGGTTGGGTTCGATGTGCAATCCTAATGCAGACCAGTGACCGCAAATGATGGTGACATCCGTCGGGCGTCGATGTGGGAGATGGAACCAGGGGAGATACCCCGCGGGGGCTTGTTCCGGCGGGCCTGAGAATCCCGACATCTCACCAGTTGGGGTGCAGGTTCGGAGTTTGGTCAACACCCGAGCGATGCTCACGAGCCTCTCCGACCCTGTCAGCGATGCATCCCACTGCGGAGTTGGTGCATGAAACAGACTGTGGAGGAACGTCCGATAGGTCGGGCCTGCGAGCACCGCCTCGACCTCACGCGCAAAGCAGGCCGATTCCTCAATGGTCCACTGCGGGAGCAGCCCTGCGTGGATCATCATGAACGATCCCTCACGATAATGGAGTGGTTGGCGACGAAGCCAGGCCATCAGTTCACAGCGGTCTTTCGCCTCCAAAACGTCGTGAATCGTATCCTTGTGTCGTATCGTCGCAATGCCTTCCGTTGCTGCGAGTAAGAAAAGGTCGTGATTGCCTAGTACCATGCGGACGGCGTCGCCCAGACTTCGTACGAATCGGAGGAGGGCGAGAGAGTCGGGGCCACGATTGACGAGGTCACCGACCAGCCACAATCGATCCGTCTGTGGGTCGAAAGAAATCTGATCGAGGAGTCGTTTAAAAGGAGCGAGGCAGCCTTGGATGTCGCCGATTGCGTAGATCGCCATGAGGGTCTAGTTCCCCGAACGAGGGGAGCGTATCCTGCACGGTTCTAAAAAACAAGACGAGGACTGCGCGGAATTGGACAGGCAGGCCTCCGGTCGCCGCACTTGGTGGTCTTGCGATTGAGTTGACTCGCCCGTCGTCTTCCACCCGTGAGGGGGCACGAATGGCCTGCGACACCGAGGCCACGAGGGTTTGATATTCCGTGGGGGTCCATCGGAGCCGTCCGTTGGGCTGAATGACTACACCTGTGAGGTCGTTGTGTTCGACTTTGGTGTCTAGACTCAGGGGCACGGCTTTCGGCAACAACGCGATCTCGTCCTGGAGAAAACCGCTCCAGAGATTGAGCCGCCGGTTCTGCGGCGTGAATCGAAGGGTCTGGCCATTGGTCAATTGATCGTTGGTGAATCGATAGCCCAGTCCCCAGACAAGGTTCTGTCGGGTACCCAGGGCCAGGTGATGTTGAACGTCGATGTCGGCAATATCTCGTCTCTCGACCAACTGCGCGCTCGATCGTTCGCTGGGAGCGTAATACAGTTGCAGGGTGAAGCCCGGTGTCGGTGAGACCACACGAGTCCAGAGCCCTAACAGATTGTCTCCTGCCACCCGGCTCCTTGCGATCCGATGTCTGTGAGAACGGCGCGACCAGAATGGGTGACGTGACAGGTTCCCCATACGTTCCATCGTAGGAGTCGCCCTGGAGTGTCAGGGTGTCGCCGTTGTTCGCGGTATGGTCCAAGCGCATGCCGCCGCGCGCCGATCCCACGCATCGGTAGCCGGGTCTCCAGTGGCTGTGGCTTGATTGTCTCGGGCAAAAAAACTTTCCATAGGCTCGAGCGTATGTGTTGTTGGTGAGTTGTGTCCCATAGCGCATGCCGGTGAACCCGCACTGCTCTTCTGTTCCTGCTCTGCCTACAACCAGCCCGCCCTGGGTGACCGTGGCCTTCTTCGTGATGACGTTGATGACGCCATTGACGGCATTGGCTCCCCATAACGTGGTGCCAGGCCCACGAATCACCTCGATTCAGTCGATACTTCCATCATGGGTCCGGCACATCCCAATACACGCCTGAAAAGATCGGGGTGTAGACGGTGCGGCCGTCGATCAAGATGAGGAGTTTATTGGCAAATCGGCTATTGAATCCGCGAGAAGAAGTCGCTCACTTATTCGAGTTCAAACGGGGCACTTGAAGGCCGGGCACCATCCGGAGTGCTTCCGGGATGCTGGTCGCGCCCGACCGCTGAATATATTCTCGTGTCAGCACGAAGATGGCTGCCGTGGTTTGTGCGAGTGGGTGAGGCTGTGTAGAGACGGAGGTTATTTCGACGTTCAGCAACTTTTCTAAGCTCAGCTGAGTCAACTCTTCCAGCGGAGGCGCGTCGGCGTGAGCCGGGAGGACCCTGATACTGATCATGAGTAACATGTATATCCCCACGATAACAGTGAGACGGTGTCTGTGGCGTGAGAGACGATGTGTCATTTGGCGATGAGTCATCGGAATCTCCAGTCCGGCTTTCCGTACCTATTCAGGTCGAAATTGGGGTTGGATATTGGCAGTCAGAGCTCACGTGAACGGGTGCGCTGTGCGAGCTGTCCAAGGAGTTCGTAATTCGTCAAGGAGATTGAAAAACCGTGCAGAGGTTTCCATTGGTAAAGGGTAGTCATCCCGTTACGTTTCCTGTACCCATCGCGTGATGAAAAAGATCCGGACGTCTCGCGCGACATCGACGCTGGTCATGCTGAAGACGATCTAACTCCACAGTGGCCAGACGATGACCATCGGCTTCAGTCGCAGATATGGTCGGTGCGCACGTGTAGTGAAAATATGGAGCTCCATTGGTCACGATGGCGCGCATTGCTGGCTCTCCTCTTCAGGCATGCGTTATATGGCTGGCTCACGCGCTGAGGCCTACCTTCAGACCAGGGTCAGGTATGGTTTCCGCATCTCGTTATTGGTTAGTCGAAGTTGGTTCTCGGACAGAGTCGGACCCCTACAGGCGGCTGGGGTATGACGGTGAATATTGCGATGGATGAAGCGAAGGGGCGTAGCAGACCGAGGAGTGAAGTTAATGACTTTCTCTGTGAGCGAGAGAAGAACGGAGTGATAGTTGGGTGCGGGAAGGGGTGGAAGTTACCTGGGATACTTGGCTTCGATCACGCTGCGCAGTCCACCACGAGCAGCGAACTCTCCAGTGACCGTTGCATGCACGGGGCGGCAGGCCTTCACGACATCATCCAGAATGCGGTTGACCGCGTTCTCGTAAAAGATGCCGAGATTTCTGTATGCGTGGAGATACATTTTTAAAGACTTCAGCTCCACGCATTCTTTGTCCGGCCTGTAGTGCAGTGTGATCGTGCCGAAGTCCGGAAGGCCGGTCTTTGGGCAGATCGCGGTGTATTCAGGGATCTCGATGGTGATTTCGTAGCCCTTGTATTGGTTTGGGAATGTTTCGATGCCGGGCAGTGCAGTGGTAATACCACTTTTTGCATGCTGCTCATTGTAGCCGAGCTTGGTGTTCCGGGGTTTCTTCCCCAGCGTTTCACGTTTCATCACGCCTCATGTCTTTCTAGACTTGTTTCATCCACTCGGTCTGGCCGATTTTTTCTAACTGAATGTAGAGGGTCACCCAGGGACAAGGCATTTCTGGGTACACCTCGCACAAGCCTCCTTTTCGTACACCTCCGCAGGGGCCGTGGCTCATGAATTTCGGGCACTCGGCCTTGAGCGAATCGTCCGGAATCGGAGGGCGTTTATGGACTCCACCGACGTGCTGAGCGCCTTCGCCTTCCCCAGAGATGATCACGCGTGTTGACATATGGGCATAGTCTAGACAGGTTTTATAGAATCGGCAATCTCTCTTTCCAAATACCATGAAATGGGGCGCACGGTTATCAGGTAAGGAAGCATTGCAAACCGTAAGTTGTTGGGGCGAATGGCCTACAGCTCTGGAGTACGCTAGGCCTTCTTTTTAGTACGGTGGGCCTTCTGAGAAGTTGCGTTGATTATCAGGAAGTTATAGTATCAACGTGTGCGTATGGTTCGGAGGAGATATTATGGACGTTTCTCATTGACAGTCTTTTTTAGGCTTTGTTACCATACGGAAGTTTTTAAGGTGAATCAGTCCAGTCCATTTCAACCTCGAATTCTTGCGGGATTGTTGCATATAACTATATCTTTCCGATAGGCAATGGGTTTCTGTTGCCACGATAGAGGGAGGTGTTCCGATGAGTCTTGATTATGTGAAGTTTTCCGGTGGGTTTGAGAAATTTATGCCCAAAGAATATCGCGACATGGTCGAGCATGGCCCGTTTGGAAAGAAAATTTCGGTCTCCCAAATGGGGAGCTTCAAGGAAATTCTCGAAGAACATCCCATGTGTGCCGGTTGCGCGATGACACTGTTCATCCGGCTGGCAATCATAGCCTTCCCCAATCCGGAAGATACCATCACGGTTGGAACAGCAGGCTGTGGGCGCTTAGCGATTTCACAGGCCGCGATCCCGTTTGTGTACGGGAACTATGGCGATCAGAACGGTGTCGCGAGCGGACTGTCACGCGGGCTGCGACTGCGATTCGGTGATAAGCCGAAGGATGTGGTTGTCATGGCGGGAGACGGCGGAACGGCGGATATCGGGTTCCAGCAAGTGCTCCATTCCTGGTTCCGAAAGGAACGGTTCACGACAATTATGTTGGATAATGAAGTATATGGCAACACCGGTGGGCAGGAGAGCGGGATGACCAACCGCGGCGCTGTCTTAAAGATGGCTCCGTTGGGGAAGAAGTTTGAGAAGATGGACATGTTGCAGATGGCGAAGGTGGCTGGGTGTGCGTATGTGGCAACGGTGGTCCCGAACAATCCTCGTCGCGTCGAGAGCGTCATCAAGAAGGCTGTGTTGATTGCCCGTGAAGTGGGTTCGACGTACATTCAAGCCTACACCTCCTGCAACATCGAGTACGCGATTCCGACCGACAAGGTCATGGAAGATGCTAAAACTGTTGAAAACGATCGGTACCAGTTCACGGAATATGTGAGCGATGAGGCCAAGCAGTATTTGACCGAGCGGTATGGTTACAAAGACTATCTTCCGAAAACGACTGCTCCTGCCGCCGCAATTCCAAACAAAGCGTAAACGATTCGGAGGAGGACTCGGCTATGGCAAAGCGTTTCAATATCCGAATGGCAGGGGTCGGCGGGCAGGGTGTCGTGACGGGGTCGCACATTCTGAGCACAGCAGTGATCCACGCCGGCGGCGAAAGCACAATTGTCCCATTTTATGGGTCGGAAAAACGGATGGCGCCGGTCGAGAGCTACGTCCGTGTGTCGGATGAACCGATCTATGAGATCGGGGAAATTACTTTCCCTCACATCATCATTATCTTCCATCCACAAGTGATTACCCACGGCAAGTCCTATACGATGCCGTTCTACTTCGGATTGAAGGAAGACGGGATTGCGCTGATCAACAGCGATGGTCCAATGAGCCTTCATAGGGATCAGCAGCGTGAGTTAGATGAGCGCCGTGCAAAACTCTACTATTTCCCTGCCACCAACCTATCCCTCGAAGTTGCAGGGATGGACCTTGCGACGAACATGGCCTTGATGGGTTGCATTGGAGCAATCACGGGACTGACGTCTGTCGAAGCGCTGGAGCTGTCTGTGAAGGATCGGTTCCTTGGCAAGGGATTTGTCGTCTCCGGCGGAACCGCGGCTCTGGACAGTGTCGTTGAGCGGAAATTTAAGAAGAAGCAGGAACTGATTGATAAAAATGTGGCGGTGATTCAGGCCGGCTGGAACTACGCAGTTGATCACGGTTGGGCTGCAACATCGGTCAAACGCTCGGAAGTCCGTGCGACCGTAGGCGCCTAACTGGGATTTAGCACGAAGGAGTACCATGTATCTGGTAGCCAATATCGATGTCGAGATATGTGCCTCGAAGAGCTGTAAGCTCTGTACGCAATATTGTCCTGAAGCGAATACCATTCAGTATAGCGAAACCATGGGGACGGATAAGGGCTTCAAGTACGGCACTGCCTACATAGCAGTGGATCGATGTAAGGGTTGTGCGTTATGTGTGTGGGTGTGCGACACGATGGCAAAAAATAATGCCATTAAGATGATTATGATCGATCAATTACCGCTGGCTGCCGTCACCGATAACATTCGGTATGAAGAAAAAACCACCGTTGCAGTCCTGTCCAATCCGATGATTGTGATAGGTAATTAGGGAGGTGCGGGAGTGGCAACGACGTTAGATACGAGAGAACGAATCATTGTTCCTGGTCCTGCTGGATTCCACCCGCCGTCCGCGGCTCAGTTGGGGGTTGCTCTGCCTGATCCAGGGGAGGGGCTCTTTTACGGGTTGCTGGAGCCTAATGAAGATAGGGTCATCGAAGAGATGGCCCGCAAGATGCTCACGAGCCCAAATGCTACGATTTTCCCTGGGCCGTTGGTCCTTTGGGCCTGGAACGATCATGCCATTGAAAAGGCTAAGGCAGTACTGGAGATCGCCGCTCAGATTCCGGAAGTCATGATCATCCCCATGCCGGACTATCGCCCGAAGTATCCAAAGATCGATCCAGAAGAGGTCATCAATCCAAACCATCCGAACCTGACGATTTGGGGCAACAAGATCGAAGCCTGTGTCTTCATCGGCGTACATTGCCATTACGCCAACTTGACCTTGAAAATGATTCGTGCCGGGACGAATTGTCTTACCATGGCAATCTGTGCGGAGCAGGGGCATGAAGATGCGATGCTGACAATTCGTGATTCGGACATCATCAAGTTGAGGAAGACCGCGCAGGTCTTTAAGAGGGTGCGTGAAGAATTGGGGATTAAGTTACCGGAGAACGGCGAAAACGTGCGATTTACCGGCACGCAATCCAGAGTTCACGGCGGAAAAACTCACACCAATCCTCTCACCTTTGCGCCCGTTGCCGTGGGTGTTGCCGGCGCGGCTGCTTTCGGCCATTCGGCCGAACAGATGAAGCGTGAAGGCTGAGCAGGGTCCAACCGAACGGGCGATATAGTTAAGAGGTGTCACCATGAGCGAAGCAGAGCAGAAGACCAATCCGCAGGGCGATCCCATCACGAGTGTCGCAGCCCCTAAAGCGGCTGAGACGACGGGCGCAAGGAAAGACCCCCATGCCGAAGCGAAACGGCAAAAGGTGGTCACGCCGGAATACTTGTTCCTCGAAGCCCCACGAACAAAAGAGTTCATCACGGGCAGCGAAGCGGCGAAAGAAGCCGTTCGGCGCTCCAACGTGGACCTGGCCATTGCCTATCCTATTACTCCGCAGAGCGAAACGATGCAGCTCATCGGCGTGCTCTATGGCGAAGGGTATGTGAAAGAGTACTATCGTGGCGAAGAGGAAGTCGGTGTCATGGCGGCGATGGCGGGCGGATCTCGAGCCGGTGTTCGCTGCTTTACGGCGACCGCAGGTCCCGGTACGTTGAGGGGCCTTGAAGGCATCGCTTCCTGGCCTGGGCATCGGCTGCCCATTGTCGCCATGTTCACCTGCCGTGTCGTCAATGCCCCATTGGCCATTCAGCCAGACAATATCGAGGTTGCATATTTATTGAACTGCGGCATGATCGTCTTTCATGCTGAAAACCAACAGGACATGTACGATTTCATCATGGCAGGGTTTGCAATCAGCGAGAAGAACGATGTGACGCTCCCTGTCGGTGTCTGTTGTGACGGATTTTTCGTGACCCACGCTCGTGGATATGTTCGGATGCAGGACCGCAGCATGAAGCTGCCTCCTCGTGAAGCGTGGCGTGGCGCAGTGCCGGTACTTGATGCGGAGAATCCTCCCGCTCGGTTATCACGTGACGCTCCGGTTCAGAAGTCGAACTTCATGGCCTACAACATCCATGCAGTCTGGCAACAGGAAGTGTGGGCGGCCGTAGAACGGTCACGCAAGTACATCAATCAGTATATGGGCGGGTTGCTCACGGCTGAGAATGTGGAAGATGCCGAGGCGGTGATCATTGCCTCAGGCAGTGCCGCAGCCCAGTCGAGGGAGGCTGTTCGTATTTGCGCGGAAAAGGGTATTAAGATTGGCTTGATCAAGGTCCGGTCACTCCGTCCGTTTCCGACGAAGGAATTACGGCAACTCTGTGGCAAGGCGAAACTTATTGTCGTCCCCGAGTTCAACTATGTCGGATGGCTGGCGAAAGAGGTGGCTACCGCGATTTACGGGTACTCTAACGCCAAAATCATCGGTGGCCCCCGGGTGTACGGTGGTCAGTCAATGCCGGTGGAGTTGATCGTGGATGAAGTCGAGTCCGGTCTAACCGGGAAGAAGTCGAGCAATGTCGCCCAGTCTTCGATTATGGGTGGCGCCGTCAATCAGGATGACGTCGCGCACTTCATGCGCAGCATCTAGAACGGTAGGTTTGGGAAAACAAAGAGCCCGATCCTTTTCAGGATCGGGCTCTTTGTTTTGGAGTCTATCCGGTCTGTCTGGTCTATCTCGTGAACAAGACAGTCTAAATAGACCAGACAGACCAAACAGACATTCTTCTACCCCTGCAATTCGTCTTGCACCATCTCCTCAGTCTCCGGCATGCCATAGGCAACGTACTTGGCATAGGAGAGATAGATCATCGCGCTATCTCTCATGGCCTTGGTGCCTTGGGATATACGAAAAACTTGGTCTGGGTTGTGGGCTGGTGCTGCCCCCATCGTCTCCACGTGGCTTTGAAGGAGCATGGTGAATCGTTCCATCGAGTTCTCGACATCTTTGTAGGCCAATAAAATTGCGTCTGTCATGGTTGTCCTCCTAATCGACATCAGCTTACACTATGCCCATGCATCCCTTCAACGAGAAGAAACCGGCGGCCCTGTCATCGGAAGTTCTAAAGGTTCTGGCAAGGGTAGTGTCAGACAGGGATCTCAGCGGTCACGCATTGGCGCAAGCGGTCGTGAATTTGTCACGATTGTTCACGACCGCACGGCCATCGTTGCCGATTCGTTACCTGGATGATCCGAACCATGCGGCTGCCTATCACTCGTATTTTCTCCCTGTGAACCTCTCAAAAGTCCAAGTTCTGCTAGATGAGTTGCCGAACGACAACAGCACTGAAATGCCAGACCGACCGATGGCAGTGCTTGATCTCGGTTGTGGCCCAGGGACTGGATCATTAGCCATGCTGGATTGGCTGTGGCATCGCAGTCCGGATCAGGCGAAGTCTGTATCGGTCCTGGCGGCCGATGCGTCCCAGGCCTCTTTGCAGGATGCGAAGAAATTGTGGGAGGCTTATTGCCAGGAGGTTGGAATATCCGGCGCAAACCTCCGCTGTGTCGAGGGCAACCTGGAGCATCCACTGAAAGGGGATCTCGGTAAGCAGATTGTGCGGGGCGGGTCGTATGACCTCATGATCATGGCGAACTGCCTCAATGAATCATTTTCTACGGCGCCCGACCCTCCTGCCGAGCGGGCTGCGATTGTCGGGCAACTTCTGCCGTTTCTCGCGCCGCACGGCACCATCATGATCATCGAGCCGGCTTTACGGCAGACAGCTAGGGCTTTGCATCAGATGCGTAATCATCTGCTCAAACAGGGGCTCTGTACGGTCTATAGTCCCTGCTTGCATGAGGGGGCCTGTCCTGCCTTAGACCATCCAGACGACTGGTGTCATGAGGAGCGCCCCTGGCAGACGCCTCCTGCGATTGCCGCGCTCGACCGGGAGGTCGGGTTCATTAAAGACGCATTGAAGTTTTCCTATCTACTGTTGCGCACAGACGGTCGCACCATTGTGCCGCGCAGCCCTCAGACGTTCCGGGTCGTGAGCGAACTGCGGGAATTGAAGGGGGAGAAACGAGCCTGGTTGTGCAATGAGACAGGCCGGCCTGAAGTAGGCCGGCTGGATCGGAAAGCCTCTCCTCAAAATGCAGCTGTCGATAGCTGGCATCGGGGCGCAATCGTTCAGATCGAGCGGATCATACGCAAGGAGAAAGAAGGGAAGGTATCGCCAGTTGGAAGGATTGAGAGTGATGTGGCAGTGCAGATCGTCCGCCTCGTCTGAACCTCGCCAATAAAGACGGAGGAAGCGTACAGCCGCTCGCTCCTGCGCCTCCCGCGGCACCCCTTCCACGGTGCTCTGGAGCGGGAGAGGGAGGTGGCCTGGCCGTCCTCCTGCTCGCGGAACAGAGGAGGGGATGGAGCCTGATGATCTTCTGTGCTCGCGCAACGCGCGGCCTCCGAAGGCCCTCATTGGACGCGCGCAGAGGAAGATCAATCAGCCCCCATCCCTGAAGAGAGAACGAGCAAGCTTGGAAGGATCGATTAAATGGATGAGGGCCGTTCGATGCGCGCAGTAAAGGGCAGCCTCGGCCACTCCCTCTGAGAAAAAGTATAAGGAGTCGGAGGACCTTCGTTAGACGTGCCCACGTAGGAGATACGCCTCGACGCTCCGGCGCAAGTCGTTCGAAGTCGCATCCTTCTGTAGGGCGTGTGGATCCTGCCCCGCCGCTTCTAGACCGGTCCCGAGTCTCGGACTAGGTTATTGACAATGGATTGAATGCGCGAAAGAATTGCCTCCAGCGTTTGGCCTGTCTCCGTGTCCGCTGTCGGTGAGCATACTCAAAGAGGCAGGCTTCACCAATCGCAGACTCTCGATATCAGAATGACCGATCGCACCCCAGAGGAAGTCAGAAGGCAGATTGAGTTCTTAGTGCCTTCCTTGCTTCCCTATGTCGCACCGGTTCTCGTCTATCCAAGAGTTGGCCGTGGGATCGATGGCTGGATAACCGGTGGCACAGTCTTACTCGCCCGAACAAAGCACCAACGATTTTTGGTTACGGCTGATCATTTCGTCACCGAGATCGATAAACTTAGTCAGAGCTCAGATGTTGTAGTGTTGCTTGGCGTGCCAGGTACTTCACTAACCGATATCACACTGTGGCCCATTATCGCCCGTGATGATCACGTCGACATTTGTACAATTCAGATTCCGCAAGAAGCTGAGTGCGAGGGGTTGGGCGAACATTGTTTCAAACTCGATTTGTGCCAATCCACCAGAGCCCGTGTTGGTGATAATGCGTTGATCCTGGGTTTCCCAAAATTACACAGAGAGGCGAGCGAGGGCAGGATTAATACAAGAGTATTGCCCATACTGGACTATGTCACTGATGTAGGCGATAGGAGATTTACCATCGCCGATGAAAACGCTCGGCGCGAAGTCTTGATCAATCCGCACAATTTGAGTTTCCCAGATCATGTAGGTGGAATGAGTGGGGCTCCGGTCTTCAGAGTTTCAGAATCGGCTCCTCCGTCATTTATTGGAGTCCTTTCAGAAAGTGGTGATGGCCTGCGAGGGGCGTACTTTTGTGCTCACGCGGATTTCATTCTTCCTGACGGAAGTCTGGACCATATGGCATTGCCGCCAAGATGAAAGGTGTGCGTTACGTTTGGCGCGCCCTCGGTGCATTTCGATGACTGTCATCATGTTGTTGTGCAATTGAAAGCGGACAGGCACTGTAAGGTATGAACGAAGAGTTACCGAAAAGGATTAAATCTGCCGTACTGCGGAGCTGGTCGGCGCAAACAAGTGTTTGCTACTCAGAAGAGGCTGCAGCGTCCTATGGGCAGTGTGCTCCCACAGCAATCGTCATATGGGAACGCTTTGGAGGAGAAATCCTCAGGACCGATGGATGGCCTCCGAATTGACGCCACTGTTACAATCGGATTGATGGAACGAGGTATGATTTCACGGCGGAACAATTTGAGGATCCACCATACTCTCACAGCATTGAATACAAGGATCGCATATCAAGCTTCGATGAGGCAAAATCGGAAATGTTGTTTGGTCAAATTGAAGCGATGAGGACCGCATTTGATAAAGCTTTCAGTGACGGAAAATAGTGTTCGAGGTGACGGATCTCGAAGCGAATCATCGTCTTTTTATGGTTAAGACAAGAGCACGATGGCAGTAAGTGGGGGGTACTAACTTTACTGGAGGCGGCAGGATATATTCCTGCACTACAGGTTGCTCAAAAAAGCTAGCCGACAAGGCCGCAGGGAGCTTGGACCACGAGGCGTACTGTTTGTAGGTACGTTGAGGGGGACGGGCGACTGAGAACGCAGTTGGGAGCCTTTTTCAGCAACCTGCGTTAGTCTGCTTCTGGTTCAGTGCTGCCGTGCTGATGACTCACTCGATCTTCGTCGAACAGTGCGGCCATTTCTTCGGCGATCATGTCGCCATCGTCTTGAATGGCCATGAGCGGGATTTCTTTTCTCACCTTGACCACGGGCTCGGGAGCGGGAGCGTCGGGGGCATCGGCGGGAGTTTTTGGTGTCTCACTCATGGGGAGAGTATACACCACGTAAGGGGTGAAAAGGAGAGTTATTCAAAGGCTTCCAGGGAGGACTGCTCCGGGTATGTTTTCTGGCACGAGTTGCAGGTGAGGAAATAGATCGATTCTCTGACGGACATGGTAATTCGAAAATTGAGGCTTACGCCTCGTTGATTGCAGGTCGGACAGGACATTTCCTTGAGCCGGTAAGGGATATCCGGTTGTGTGCGAAGATAGAACTCCATATCCGTGTAGATTGGGAAGGTGTAGTAGCATTTCCTGCAGATGCCACGCCATTCACCGTCCGCCTGCATAGAGCGTTCATCGATTCCAAAGCTTGACCCCTTGCAAATGGCGCACTGAACGGTTCCAAGCCTGGTTTCCACTTCTTTCATGGTCGGGTTCGGCATCTGGGACGCTCCTTATGCGAGGTTTCCCCAGTATAGCGTTCACATGGAAGCGACTGCAACGGCACAGGGTTCTCCTTGACCTGGCGAGAGAGTTGCCTATACTCACTCCAGCATGCATATGATCACCGAGAATCTATTGGTTGGGAATATCAACGACTCGAAGGATCCGCCGGTGAAGATCGGCGCGCTGCTTCTCGTTGCGGCTGAATTTTCGCTGGAGGCTCCTGGTTGGCTGATCTCGAAGAGGATTCCATTTTCGGAGTATGCCGAAGCCGAGCCGCTATTGTTGGATCAAGCTGTCAGCTGGGTTGAACAGCATTGTTCAAGCAATCGGGTCATGGTCTGTTGCCGTGCCGGCATGGGCCGATCTGTGTCGGTTGTGATGGCCTATCTCTGTTGTGTCCAAGGAATGGCCTATGCCGATGTTTTCAAGCTGGTCATGACGCGCCGCCCCGGTGCCACGCCCCTTCCCAAACTCGAAGACGCCATCACTCAGGTTCGCCTTCTTCGCGAAGCTCGAGCGAAGAACAAGAAAGACCTCGATTCTGGTCCACCCGCTGGCGCATAACGACAAGTTCGAACGTATTATCCGCGAGCAGTCCCTTCCCACAGGTTGCCTTTTATCCTTTGCCCATGGCCTAATCCGCCGGATCAGGAATACGCCCGACCGGATGATAAGGATTTCTCGTATGCCGGAACTGCCGGAAGCCGAAGTCGTTGCCCAGCAGATACAGGCTCATCTCCTCGGTGCGCAGCTCACCGACTGTTGGGTTGGGCGAGCGGATATTGTTCGGGAAGGATTGCCCACGCTCCCGTGGTATTGCGGCGCGCGGTTGGAAGAGGTGGCGCGATACGGAAAGAGCGTCGCATTGGGGTTTCACAAAGAGGGCGAGATCAGATATGTCGTCGCGGAACTCGGCATGACAGGCCTCCTGCTCTTTCGCGCGACACAGACGAAACACCCACAGCACGTACATGTCCGCATGTCATTCACCGGGGGCCGGGAATCAGAACTGCGTTACTGGAACCCTCGACGTTTCGGACGGCTGTCCTTGCTTGATCGGGCCGGCCTCGACCGTTATCGCGCTCGCCGCTTCGGGGCCGACCCCCTCACGATGCCGCGCGATGAATTCGTCCGTCTCATACAAGCCCGACGCGGACGGTTGAAGCCACTGCTGATGCATCAGCAAGTGATCGCAGGAATTGGGAATATTTACGCGAACGAACTGCTCTTTCGCACCAAGCTCCATCCGAACCGTGAAGTGAGGCGGCTGCGTGAGACAATGATCATCAGACTCTATGACACCATGCAGACGGTGCTGCGCGAGGCAATTTCCTGTGGCGGCTCAAGCGTCAAGGATTTCTTTGCTCCAGACGGTACGGAAGGTCACTATAAGCAACACCATCTCGTCTATGGCAAAGAAGGTCAACCCTGCCCAAATCTCTGCGGACGGACAATCCGCCGTCTCCAAAGCGAACGCAGCTCATTTGTCTGTCCCGCCTGCCAGCCCAACCGTCTTCCACGATAATACAAGAAGATCTGCGATAAATTGATGATTAGCACGCAGTTTCAAGCACTTAAGAGACTGTGTGCCCGTTATCTTCACCGCTAGGCCTTTTGGACTTTCTTCGATTAGTCCCTCTGGCGTCTTGAGTCCCCAAGCTGATTTCGTTAGAATCCTCCTCCTTTACAATTGTTTCTCACCATTTCAATTGGAGTGATGTCATGGCAAAGGTGCTTGAAGGTCCTGGGATGGGGCTGATGAAGAAGTGGGGCATCACGGTTCCCCACTATGTGGTCGTCACCTCGGTTGACGAATTGACGAAGCTCGGCCAAGTCAATGAATGGCTCAAGAAATCCAAGTTGGTGGTGAAGGCGCACGAAGCGCTCGGTTCCCGGTTCAAGCTCGGCCTGGTGAAGGTCGACTTGGATTTCAAAGGGGCAGAAGCGGCAGCGAAGGAGATGCTCGGCCGCCAAGTAGGCAGCATCACGGTCTCGCAAGTGATCGTGTCCGAAATGATTCCGCATAAGGACGAGTATTATTGCGCGGTGAAGTCCACCAGGGAAGGGACGGATATTCTGGTCGCCAACTGCGGCGGCATTGAAGTCGAATCGAATTGGGATCGGGTGAAGCGCCTGGCAGTGGAAGTCGGGCAGCAGCCTTCGGAGGAGGCGCTCGAGAGGCTGGCCAAGGATGCGGGATTTCACGGCCCACTGCTGAAGAAGATGGCCGAATTCGCGGGCAAGATGTTCACCTGCTTCGATAGCGAAGATGCGCAGTATTTGGAAGTGAACCCCGTGGTGGTGCGCGAGCACGAGCATGACCTGATCGCCTTGGATGCGGTGACGCTGCTCGATGGCGACGCCAAGTTCCGGCATCCGGATTGGAACTTTGCCTTTGCCGCAGAATTCGGTCGGGCCTATTCCAAGCACGAAATGGAAGTGATGGCGGTCGACTCCAAGATCAAGGGTTCGGTCAAGTTTATCGAGATTCCAGGTGGAGACACAGCCATGCTTCCGGCTGGCGGCGGGGCCAGTGTCTATTATTCCGATGCGGTCGTCGCGCGTGGCGGCAAGTTGGCTAATTACGCCGAATACTCCGGCGATCCACCGGACTGGGCGGTTGAAGTCCTGACCGACAAGGTCTGCTCGTTACCTGGGATCAAGAACATCATCGTCGGCGGTGCGATAGCCAATTTCACCGATGTGAAAAAAACGTTCGGCGGCATCATCAATGGATTCCGCAAGGCGAAGGCTGAGGGCAAACTCAAGGACGTCAAGATTTGGGTACGTCGTGGTGGCCCGCGTGAGAAGGAAGGGCTCGATGCGATGCGCGCACTGAAGGACGAAGGGTTCGACATCAACGTATTCGACCGCAACACGCCGCTGACCGATATTGTCGATAAGGCGCTTCAGGGGAAGTAATCAGTGAAGTGTGATGTGTGATGAGTCTGGATGGCCGCCGGGGCTAGCTTCTCGCATCTCCACCCATCACTGATCACTTGTCACCCATCACGGTTTTCGAAAAAGGGAGATCCCGATGAGCATCCTGGCAAACAAAGATACCTATGTGGTCATTCAAGGGGGTGTCGCAGGTGTGAACGCTGCCCGCCGGATGGCCGAGTTCTGCTACTTGATTAAACGCTCGTTGAACGTCCTGGCCTTCGTCTATCCCCCTGACACAGGCAAGACACACGAGATTCCCTACGGCAGCGGCCTCGTGGCCGTTCCCATCTATAAGAGCGTTGCGGACGCGACTAAACACCATCCCCAGATTAACACCAGCCTGGTGTACATCGGCGCCGATCGAGCCCTGAAGGGCGGGATGGAAGCCTTGGACGATTCGCACATCAAGGTGGTCTCCATGATCACCGAGGGTGTGCCGGAAAAGGATGCCAAGATTCTGGGCCGGCATGCGACCAAGCTGGGCAAGGTTTTCAACGGCCCGTCATCGATCGGGATCGTTTCAGCCGGCTCCTGCCGCTTGGGTGTCATCGGCGGAGCATTCGACAACCTGGTGCTTTCTAAGCTGTACCGCGAAGGTTCATTTGGGGTCATCACGAAGTCGGGAGGTCTCTCCAACGAAATTATTTGGATCTGCTCGCAGTTCGCCGACGGCATCACAACCGCCATCGGGATCGGTGGCGATACCTATCCGGGAACCGACTATGTCAGCTATCTCGACATGTTTGAGAACGATCCTCAGACGAAGGCGGTCGTCATCGTCGGCGAAATGGGCGGCGATCTCGAAGAGCGGGCAGCCGAGTGGTATGGGGCGAAGAAGCGGCGAGTGAAGTTGATGGCCGTCGTGTCCGGCTTCTGTCAGGAGAGTTTGCCGAAGGGTATGAAGTTCGGCCATGCGGGCGCGAAGGAAGGCCTGAAGGGCGAAGGATCGGCCCGGGCCAAGTCCGATGCCCTCAAGAAGTCCGGCGCCATCGTTCCTGCAACCTTCGGTGCCTTGGGCCCAGCCATCAAGGAAGCCTATCAAGAGATGTTGAAGTCCGGCCAGGTGAAGGAGCCGGTTGAGCCGCTCGTACTGCCGAAGTTGCCGAAGACGATCGAAGAGGCCATAAAGGCAGACGAAGTCATGGTCGCTCCTCTGATACGTACCACGATCAGTGATGATCGCGGCGATGAGCCCTGCTACGACGGGTACCCAGCATCTGAGCTCATTAACAAAGGCTACGAAATTCCCCATGTTGTGGGCCTGTTGTGGGATAAGCGGCTCATCTCGAAGCAAGAAGCCGAGATCGTCAAGCGTATCATGATGCTCTCTGCCGACCATGGCCCCTGCGTCAGCGGAGCCCTGGGGACGATCATCGCGGCCTGTGCAGGGATTGGTCTGTCCCAGTCGGTTGCAGCCGGACTCATTATGATTGGTCCTCGCTTCGGCGGCGCCGTGACCGATGCAGGCCGCTTCTTCAAGTATGCCGTCGAGAATAAAATGACCGTCGATGATTTCTTGGCCTACATGAAGAAGAACCACGGGCCTGTGCCGGGGATCGGTCATCGAGTCAAGAGTCTGCGCAATCCGGACAAGCGGGTCAAGGAGCTAGTTGGGTACGTCAAGAGTTTGAACATCAAGACCCCCTGTCTGGACTTTGCACTCGAAGTCGAAAAGACCACTTCGGTGAAGAAGGACAACCTGATTCTGAACGTGGACGGCACGATGGCGGCAGTGCTCGTCGATATCGGGTTCCCGGTCGATAGCTTGAACGGTTTCTTCATTCTGTCACGCACGATCGGGTTGATCGGGCATTGGGTGGATCAGAAGCGGCAGGATAGCCGTTTGATCCGGCTGTTCGATTACCTGGTGAATTATGCGGCCCCCAAAAGGCGGGAAGTTCCGCCTCTTAAATAAGGTTTGAGTGCTGAGTTGTCAGATGGACGGAGAACTCAACATTCATAATTAGACATTCAACATTGATGAGGGATTAATCATGTCAATAGATCTTGCGAAAAATCTCTATGCGAAGATGCCTGAGGTGTTTGCCAAGGCTAGGAAGAAGTTCGGTCGTGGTCTGACCCTGTCGGAGAAGGTGCTGGTTTCACATGCAGACGATTTCAATACCCAAGTGTGGGATCGCGGCAAAGCGATGTTGGCCTTGCGGCCCGATCGCGTGGCCATGCAGGACGCAACAGCCCAGATGGCCATGTTGCAGTTCATGCAGGCCAATAAGGCGCAAGCGGCTGTGCCGAGCACCATCCATTGCGACCACTTGATTCGCGCTGAAATGGGTTCCGAGAAGGATCTGCTCCGCGCGGTGGATGAGAACGCGGAGGTCTATAATTTCCTTGCCTCTGCCGCGAAGAAGTACGGCATTGGGTTCTGGAAGCCAGGCGCCGGGATCATTCACCAGGTGGTGTTGGAAAACTATGCGTTTCCGGGCAGTTTGATCATCGGCACCGACTCGCACACGCCGAACGGGGGTGGGCTCGGCGGGTTGGCGATCGGTGTCGGCGGCGCAGACGCGGGTGAAGTGATGGCGGGCCTGCCATGGGAAGTGCTCCATCCGAAACTGATCGGTATCCATTTGACCGGCAAGTTGAGTGGCTGGGCCTCGCCGAAGGACGTGATTCTGTACCTCTGCGGCCTGCTCACGGTGAAGGGAGGGACGAACAAGATCGTCGAATATTTCGGCCCTGGCGCCGAAACCATCAGCGCGACCGGGAAGGGGACGATCTGTAACATGGGCGCGGAACTGGGCGCCACCACGTCGGTGTTCCCCTTCGACCAGAAGATGGTCGCCTATCTGAACATTACGGATCGGGCCGATCTGGCAAACTTGGCGATTGCGAATAAAGCGTTGCTGGTGGCAGACCCCGAGGTCCTTCAGTCGCCGGAGAAGTATTACGACCAGATCGTCGAGGTCAATTTGTCGACGCTCGAGCCCCATGTCGTTGGGCCCCATACGCCGGATCTCGCTCGGCCTATTTCCAAGATGGCGGCGGAAGCCAAAGAGAAAGGCTATCCAGTCCAACTCAAGGCGGCGCTCATCGGCAGCTGCACCAATTCATCCTATGAAGACATCAGCCGGTCGGCCCATATTGCCCAGCAAGGGTTGAAGGCTGGGCTGAAAGCCAAAGCCTCGTTTCTCGTGTCACCTGGCTCCGAGCGTATTTACAACACGATGAAGCGGGACGGGTTCTTGGAGATATTTGAACAGTTGGGCGGCACGGTGTTGTCTAATTCTTGTGGCCCCTGTATCGGGCAGTGGAAGAGGGCCGATGGGGTGAAGGGAAAAGCGGATTCGATCGTCAGTTCCTTCAACCGTAATTTTCCTGGCCGCAACGACGGCATCAATGAAACCCTGTCGTTCCTCGCGAGCCCGGAAGTCGTGACGGCCTACGCCATTACGGGCGACCTCGGCTTCGATCCTGTGAATCAAACGCTCAAGGGGGCGGATGGTAAGGAGTTCAAGTTCCTGCCGCCGGTAGGTGAAGAGCTTCCTGCCAAGGGGTTCGCGAAGGGTGAGGAAGGGTTCGTGGCGCCAGCTGCCAGCGGCGAGGGCTTGACCGTCGAAGTTCCTCCGACCAGCGAACGTTTACAACTATTGCAGCCCTTTCCTCGTTGGGACGGTAAGGATTTCGAAAAGCTTCCGCTCTTGATCAAGACCAAGGGCAAGACGACGACCGATCACATTTCGCCGGCCGGTCCCTGGCTCAAGTTCCGCGGCCATTTAGACAGGATCAGCGACAATATGTTCTTGGGCGCGAACAATGCGTTCTTCCCCGAGCCAGGTAAGGGGACGGACGTGTTGACGGGTGAAACGGGGCTGACGATGGCCCAGATCGCCCGCAGATACAAAGCGAAGGGCATCGGTTCAATCGTGGTCGGCGACGAGAATTACGGGGAAGGCAGCAGCAGAGAACATGCGGCGATGTCGCCGCGATTCCTGAACGTTCGCGTCGTGATCACGAAGAGCTTTGCTCGTATTCATGAGACGAATTTGAAGAAGCAAGGGGTCTTGGCGTTGACCTTCGCTGACCCGAAGGATTACGAGAAGATCGAGCAACAGGATCGCATCAGCGTGACAGGGCTAAACATTCTGGCTCCTGGCAAACCGGTGCAAGTGACCATCCATAAGGCGGATGGTACGTCACTCACCATTCAGGCAAACCACATCATCACCGAACAGCAGATTGCGTGGTTCAAGGCCGGTTCAGCGTTAAACGCGCTGAACTAACTAGGAGTTAGGAGAGAAATCACTATGACGACCAAGGCGGACAAAATTATTTATACGAAGACCGATGAAGCGCCCATGCTGGCGACCTATTCGTTTCTTCCGATCATCAACGCCTTCAGCAAGGCGGCCGGCGTCGCCGTTGAATTGCGCGATATCTCATTGGCCGGACGCATCCTCGCGGTATTTCCCGATTACCTGACGCCGCAACAGAAGCAAGCGGATGCCTTGTCAGAATTGGGCGAGCTGGCCAAGACGCCGGAAGCCAATATCATCAAGCTTCCGAACATCAGCGCGTCGCTTCCTCAGATCCAAGAGGCTGTCAAGGAGTTGCAAAGTCAGGGCTATAAGCTTCCCGATTATCCTGAGAATCCGAAAGACGACAAAGAGAAGGACATCAAGACTCGCTACGACAAAGTCAAGGGCAGCGCCGTCAACCCCGTTCTGCGTGAAGGCAACTCCGATCGCCGTGCGCCGCTCTCCGTGAAGGCCCATACCAGAAAACATCCGCATAAGATGGGGGCTTGGAGCCCCGACTCCAAGACGCATGTCAGCCATATGAAGGGTGGGGATTTCCGGTCCAACGAAAAGTCCATGACGGTCGCAGCAGCAACGGACGTTAAAATCGAGTTCGTCGGTCAGGATGGCAAGACAACTGTGCTCAAGCCAAAAGTGGCGCTGCAGACCAATGAAATCATCGATGCCACGTTCATGAGCAAGAAGGCGTTGCGCCAGTTTTTGGAAGAGCAGATCGAAGATGCCAAGAAGCAGGGCGTGCTGTTCTCGATTCATATGAAGGCTACCATGATGAAGATCTCGGATCCCAAGATCTTCGGTCATGCCGTGACGGTCTATTACAAGGATGTGTTCGAGAAGCATGGCGAGGCGCTCAAGAAGCTGGGCGTGGATCCGGACAACGGGATCGGCGATCTCTACACGAAGATCAAAGCCTTGCCGGAGGATCAGCGCAAAGCCATCGAAGCCGACGTTCAGGCTGTGTACCAGAAGCGGCCTCCCATGGCGATGGTGAATTCCGACAAGGGGATCACCAATTTACATGTGCCCAGCGACATCATCATCGATGCCTCTATGCCCCCGGTCATTCGCGACTCGGGAAAGATGTGGGGCCCTGACGGCAAGGCCTATGACGCAAAGTGTGTGATTCCTGATTCCAGCTACGCGCCGGTCTATCACGAGGTCGTTGAGTTCTGTAAGAAGCACGGCGCATTCGATCCGAAGACGATGGGCAGCGTGCCCAACGTCGGCCTCATGGCACAGGCGGCAGAGGAATACGGCTCGCACGACAAGACCTTCAAAGCGGCTGGTAACGGCACGATCCGCGTGGTGGATGCCTCAGGCAAGACCCTCCTGGAACATCAGGTTGAAGAGGGCGACATCTGGCGCATGTGTCAGGTGAAGGATGCACCGATCAAGGATTGGGTCAAGCTGGCGGTGAATCGCGCCAAGGCTACTGGAGCCCCGGCAGTTTTTTGGTTGAACAAGGATCGGGCACACGATGCCCAATTGCTCGTGAAGGTCGAACGCTACTTGAAAGATCACGACACCAAGGGCCTCGACATCCGAATCATGACACCGGCCGATGCGACTCGTCTTTCGTTGGAGCGGATCAAGGAAGGGAAGGATACGATCTCCGTGACAGGAAACGTCTTGCGGGACTATCTCACCGACCTGTTCCCCATACTAGAAATCGGAACCAGTGCCAAGATGCTTTCGATCGTTCCCTTACTGAACGGCGGAGGTCTCTTCGAAACCGGCGCGGGAGGTTCGGCGCCCAAGCACGTGCAGCAGTTCCAGGAGGAAGGGTATTTGCGATGGGATTCGCTCGGTGAATTTCTTGCACTGGCCGCTTCGTTGGAACATCTCGCCAAGGTAGGGAATAATCAGGCAGCAAAGATCTTGGCCGACGCGCTCGATCAAGCCAATGCGAAGTTCCTGGAGAGCAATAAGTCACCGGCTCGCAAGGTGGGAGAGATCGATAATCGCGGAAGCCATTTCTATCTGGCCCTGTACTGGGCGCAGGCCTTGGCCCAACAGACTCAGGATAAGAGTTTGGCAGCACGCTTTGTCAAGATTGCCAAGGATATGGCGGACAATGAAGCCAAGATTACGGGTGAATTACTCGCTGCCCAGGGGAAACCGGTCGATGTCGGCGGGTACTATCATCCCGATGATGCGAAGGCATCAAAGGCGATGCGCCCCAGCCAGACATTGAATGCGATTGTGGATGCAATTGCCTAGAGTTCGTTAGGGGTAAGGCGTGAGGAGTGAGGGGTTGAAAGATGCCTCTCGCGCCTCACCTTTCACGTCTTACGAAAGGAAGAATGGCACAAGACGACAGCAACGTCATCGATCAGCCGGAAGTCATCCGGCACAAGATGGTCACGGTCGAGATCGCCGGCAAGAAATACGAAGTGCCGGAGGGGATCACGATCATCAAGGCTTTGTGGTACTCGGGCCAGGAAGTCGTCCGCGGGGCCGGTTGTCTTGGCGGGTTTTGCGGCGCCTGCGCTGCCTACTATCGAACCAAGGACGATCCGAAAGTGCGGACCTGTCTGGCCTGCCAAATGGCGGTGCAAGACGGTATGTCGATCACGATGATGCCGCCCTTCCCGGCTCGGAAGGCGACGTACGACATCCAGACGCTCAAGGATCCGAAACAAGACCTCTTCAATCTCTATCCTGAAGCGCCGCTCTGCCGGAACTGCAATGCCTGCACCGAAGCCTGCCCACAGCAGATCGATGTGCGTGAAGGGGTCTGGAAGGCTGTGTTCGGTGACTTCAAGAGTGTGTCCGAGATGTTCATGGATTGCGTCATGTGCGGGATGTGTACGCCGGTCTGCATTGCAGACATCGCTCCCAATCTTGTTGCTCTCTATGTGAGCCGGGCTCAGGGGGCTCATTTTACGGAGAAGCCTCTGGGTCTGGATGTGCGCATTCAAGAGATTCAGGAGGGCCGTTTCGACGATGAGTGGGCCACGATCCTCAAGATGACCGACAAAGAACTGGCCGATCACTGCGCAACAGTAAAATAGGAAAGTTAGAAAGTCCACAGGTCGTATAGTCATAAAGTCGTCTTTCAGCTCAGTGGACTTGACGACTTTCAGACTTTCACGCTTGTGACTGACACATCATGGATGTCCACGCTCTACAGCAGATTGTTCACGGAACGCGGGATGCTCGACGTAAGCAGACCCTCCCTAAGTTCTCTCAAGCGGACTGCGACCAGCTGATTCGCAAATATCATCCGGATTATCGTGAACGAGCCTATCGGCCGATTCGCTTCGGCCCCAACGGTGGGGATAAGACGGTCGTCGAGCTGGCATCATTGCTGGAGGGCGACAGCCCTATCGCCGACGAGTTCGACCTGACGGCCGACTACACGACGGACGTCCTGGTGGTGGGCGGCGGAGGAGCCGGCTGTGCGGCGGCGCTTCATGCCCATACAGCCGGGGCGAAGGTGATGCTGGCAACGAAGCTCCGTCTCGGCGACTCCAACAGCGTGATGGCGCAAGGGGGCATGCAGATTTCGGTCGCGCCAGGGGACTCGCCCGTCACGCATTTTGTGGATACGCTGAAGGGCGGCCACATGCAGAATGACCATCAGCTGCTCAAGGTGATGGTCGAAGAAGGCCCCTCGATTGCAAAATGGTTATTGAGCCTGGGCGTGCTGTTCGATCGCGATGGTGACGGCAATCTGCATGTGAAGAAAGGCGGGGGCAGTTCGAAGCCTCGCCTCCTGACCTGCTCAGACTATACCGGGCTTGAGATTATGCGGGTGCTCAAGGATGAGGTGTTGAATCAGAACATCCAGTTGCTTGAGTTCTGTGCTGCGATCGAGTTGACGAGCGACGAGAATGGACACTGTAGCGGCGCGATCTTCAAAGATCTCGACAATCACCGCCACATCGTCGTGGCAGCTAAGTCCGTCATTCTGGCGACCGGTGGGATCGGACGGCTTCACATTCAGGGATTCCCGACCAGCAATCACTACGGGGCGACCGGCGATGGGCTGTGCCTCGCCTATCGGATGGGCGCCACGCTCATGCACATCGATACGTTCCAATATCATCCCTCCGGCGCGGTCTATCCTGAACAGCTCATCGGGGCGCTGGTCACGGAGGGTATCAGATCCGAAGGCGGCCATTTGGTCAATGCGAAGGGGGAACGGTTTGTCAACGAACTGGACACCCGCGACGTCGTCTCCTCGTCGATTATCCGGGAGTGCGAAGAAGGGCGCGGCATCCGCACGATGTCCGGGCGTATCGGCGTCTGGCTCGACACGCCATTGCTCGATGCCGAACATGGGTCCGGCACCTTGGAGAAACATTTCCCTGCGATGATGCTCCAGTTCGAACGGTTCGGCATCGATATCAGCAAAGACCCCGTATTGATCTATCCGACGTTGCATTACCAGAATGGCGGGGTGAAGATCGATACGAATTCAGAAACCAATGTACCCAATCTCTTCGTTGCAGGTGAGGCCTCAGGCGGATTGCACGGACGGAACCGATTGATGGGCAATTCGCTCCTCGACCTGATGGTCTTTGGAAAGCGATCCGGGCTGACGGCTGCGGCTCGCGCCGTTGCCATGCCGCAAGGGAAGGTGACGCTCGGGCATCTGAAGGGATTCCGTGCCGAGGCCAAGAAGCACGGCAGTTCGAACGGGATCGTCTCGCCCATGATCTTGCCGCCCTACACACGCAAGGAATAATTCAAGAGCTTATGGCGTATAGCCTATAGCGAAACCAAAAAGATCTTTTTCGGTCCGAGCCATAAGCCATCTGCCATACGCTCTTTTTGGGGGGAAGCATGAACGTTCATGAGTTTCAGGCGAAGCAGTTGTTCGGGCAGTTCGGGGTTCCGGTTCCCCGCGGAAGAGAGATTACCTCATCCGAAGCAGGAGCGGCATGGGTAGAAGAACTCAACACCCCGGTGTTCGTCGTCAAGGCGCAGATTCACGCAGGAGGTCGAGGTAAGGCCGGCGGCGTTAAAATTACGAAGGACAAGGCGGCTGTTCCCGGTCTGGTCAAGGAACTGATCGGCAAGACCCTCATCACGCATCAAACCGGCCCAAAGGGTCGGGAAGTGCGTCGGTTACTGATCGAAGAAGGGGCGGCAATTGCCAAGGAATTGTATATAAGCCTCCTTGTCGATCGGGATAGCGGATGGCCCGTGTTTATCGCGAGCACCGAAGGAGGGATGGAGATCGAAGAGGTCGCAGCCCACAAGCCGGAGAAGATTATCCGTGAGGCGATCGACCCGGCCGTCGGGTTCCAATCGTACAACGGGCGGAATGTTGCCTTCGCGCTCGGGCTTCCTGCCCTGGAACCGGCTGTTGTGAATCCCTTCATTCAGATGCTCGGGAACCTCTATCGCCTGTTCATGGAAAAGAATGCGGCTATGGTGGAGATCAATCCGCTGGTCATCACCAACGACAAGAAGCTCATTGCGCTGGACGGCAAAGTCTCGTTCGACGATAGCGCCTTGTTCAGGCATGCCGATGTGCAGCAGATGCGAGACCTCCACGAAGAAGATCCGCTCGAGATCGAAGCGGGAGAAAATAATCTGAACTACATCAAGTTGGACGGCAATATCGGCTGCATGGTGAACGGGGCAGGCCTCGCCATGGCGACGATGGACGTCATCAAGCTGGCCGGCAGCGAGCCGGCCAATTTCCTGGACGTCGGCGGCGGCGCGACGAAAGAAACGGTGGCGGCAGGCTTCCGGATCCTGCTGAAAGATCCGAACGTGAAGGGCATCTTCATCAACATTTTCGGCGGCATCGTTCGGTGCGAGCGGATTGCCCATGGCGTCATCGAAGCGGCGAAAGAAGTGAAGATCAACGTGCCGTTGGTCGTCAGGCTGCAAGGGACGAATGCAGACGAAGGCCGTAAACTTTTGGCGGAGTCGGGCCTGAAGTTGGAAGTGGCGAACGATTTGTGGGAGGCAGCGCAGAAAATTGTGAAGTTGACGGGGAAGGCGGCGTAACACGATATGCGTTCAGCAATGCTCGCTCTGGTTTTGTTGATGGTCGGTTCTCCCGGATGCATGATGGTCCGGGATGGGAATGTGAAGCCGCCTACTCAATGGCCTCCACACTCGAACCAACAGGTGAAGAAATCTATCGCACTTCACGTGACTGAGGCGGGGTATCAAGGGGGCGCCAGTCAGGAAATACGTTCGGATGCGGCAGGAGATGTGCTTGCGCAGGCGGTCAAGGCGTACAGTGAGTCGGGGCTTTTTTCCTCGGTCGTGACCACGGGTGCGCCGGCGGATCTCAAAGCTGACATTATCGTGGGTGAGGGGAGTAATGGACTATCATGGTCTGGTTTCATTTCTGCGTTCACACTGACGATGATTCCCGGCGTCGTGTCGCAAGATGTGATTGCCAACACCACATACAAAGATCGTCAACAGAAAGTGATCGGGACTATTGTCAAGACCGAGGAACTCGGATCATGGGTCCAGTTTTTCCTTCTGTTTGCGATGCCGTTTGTGGATGGCCCCAGTGCAATCATGGATAAGGCTCAATACGACTTGCATCGAGTGACCATTGAGGAAGCGCGCGGTAAGGGCTTCTTTTAGCAGGATGCTGAACAGTTCTGCCGGCGGCATGCTCACGTTGTCCGCAAGAGTCGTGAACGTAAGGCGTAACAGGTGAAATGTGAGACAGCCGACTACTTTTTCTCCGAAACCTTTCACGTGTGACGGATCCTGGACAACTTTCTTGAACCTTCTGCGAGCTGTTCTTGTGCGGTGCCGCGCGTCAGAGTACGACGGCTTATTGAACCACAGTCGAGTTTCTCGGCAACCTGTTAGAAACATGAGTCGGTAAAGGGATTACTGTATGTCTATCCTGGTGAATAAGCACACGCGTGTGGTGGTGCAGGGGATCACGGGCAAGGAAGGCTCGTTCCATGCCATGCAATGCAAGGCCTACGGGACGCAGGTCGTTGCGGGCGTGACGCCTGGTAAGGCGGGGCAAGAGGTCGAAGGCATTCCGGTTTTCAATACGGTACGCGATGCCGTGAAGAAGGCCCAGTGCGACACCTCGCTGATCTTTGTGCCTCCGCCGTTTTGCGCCGATGCGATTTTGGAAGCCGCCGATGCCGGCCTGAAGCTGATTATCTGCATTACCGAAGGCATACCGGTGAACGACATGGTGAAGGTCAAGCGCGCGCTCTATGGCCGCGATGTCCGCCTGGTCGGACCCAACTGCCCCGGCGTCATCACGGTCGATGAAGCAAAGATCGGCATTATGCCTGGGTTCATTCATACGAAGGGTGTGGTAGGCGTCGTGTCACGAAGCGGGACCCTCACGTACGAAGCCGTGTATCAGCTCTCGACGCTTGGATTAGGTGAAACGACGTGCGTCGGCATTGGCGGCGATCCAGTCAATGGGACAGGGTTTGTCGATGTCCTGGCTTTGTTCGAGAAAGATCCCGAGACTCACGCGATCGTGATGATCGGCGAAATCGGCGGCGATGCGGAAGAGAAAGCCGCTGAGTTCATCAAGAAGCAGGTGAAGAAACCGGTTGTGAGCTTCATCGCCGGAATCACGGCCCCGCCAGGTCGCCGCATGGGCCATGCCGGTGCCATCATTTCTGGTGGGAAGGGCACGGCAACAGAGAAGATGAAGAGCTTGGAAGCAGCGGGTGTCCGAGTGGTGAAGAACCCGGCTGAGATCGGCAATGCGGTTAAGGTTGCACTCGGACGGTAAGTAAGAATCTTATCTCATTCGTGTCTGTCAGGATGCTGAAACACGAGCGTGGCACGCAAGAACTTCGATGGCCCACAGGCGTAGTACCGTAGGCGAACATTCCTGCTGAATGCTCAAAAAGATCATCCAGGAAGGCGGCAGGGAGTGAAGGGTCGAGGCATACACGTGGGGTACGTGTTTGATCCGAACAATGTGAGAACGCTGCCGGCTGATTTTTTAGCATCCTGTTAGGCTCAGGCTGTGTGATCTTCCCCCCAGGGCTTCACGTTATTTTTCTTTTCCTATCAGGGCATTCGTGTTAGGGTGACCGCATGCGGGTATTTCTTATCCATGTTCGCGACCCTCAGTTCTACGCCCTCCCGGCTAAAACACGCGCAAAAAACGGCCGTATTCGGGTGATGGGATTCCCACCCATCGGCATCATGTCCCTCTCATCGGTCCTCAAACAGGCCGGCCATGAATGTGTGATGTTCGATCAGGCGAACCCCGACACGCCGAACGAGGTGATCCTCGATGAAATCAACCGGCAACAGCCGGCCTTGATCGGCCTCAGTTTCCTCAGCACCACCAGCTATCCCTACGCGAAAATCCTGGCCCGTCAGATTCGCGCCGCAAATTCGACGGTCAAACTGGCCTTTGGAGGCGTCTTTGCGAGTTTGAACGCCGCACTGGTGAAACTGCAATGCCCAGAAGTGGATTTTATCTGCAAGGGAGACGGTGAACAGCTGCTCCTCGACCTGCTCGAACGGATCGATGACCCGGCTGATGTCGCTGGGCTGACCTGGGCCAAGGACGGCAAGGTCGTACAGAATTCAGGCCGACCAATGGAGCGCCATCTGGATCAGTGGCCGTTCCCCGATCGCGAAGGCCTTCCGCTCGACTTTATCGAGTCGATGCCGCTCGACGTGCCGGCTGTACTTTCGATGGAGCGGTTCACGACGATGCAAACTTCCCGAGGCTGCCCCTGGCCCTGCGTGTTCTGCGACATTCCGATTTTCAACGAAGGCAAGTGGCGAGCTCGGAGCGCTCAGCATGTGGTGAAGGAGCTGAAGTACCTGGAAGAATGCGGCTACGGGTCCGTCTATTTTGTCGACGACCATTTTCTGCTCCAACCCAAGCGGATCGAGGCGATTTGCCAAGGCGTCATGGACGAGAAGCTCTCGATCCAATGGGGCATCGAAGGGCGCGTGGACTCGGTCGCCCAACATTTATTTCCCGCCATGGCCAAGGCCCATTGCAGGACGGTGATGTTCGGGATTGAAAGCGGGAGTCAGAAAATTCTCGATCGTCTCAAGAAAGAACAGACGTTGGAGGAAGTGGCCACCGCAGTCAAAAACGCTAAGCAGGCCGGTATCGAGATCGTACATGGCTTCTTCACCGTGGGCAATCCTGATGAAACGGTCGAAGACATGAACGCGACGTTCGACCTGGCCTCCAAGCTGCCGCTCGATACCTTCGGCTTCAATCGACTCTGTGTATATCGGGGAACCCCGCTCTGGCAGGAATATGTGAAGCGTGGGCTGGTCAGCGAAACGGCCGATTGGTACAAGTATTTCAAATGTTCCACGATCGATCCGACCTGCTTGTCCGGTGAAGTGATCAACGAGGTTCGCCGTCAAGGGCTGAAGCGGCTGTTCGTGTACAAGCTCCTGCACTATCCCCTCCAGACGTTCCGATTGCTGCGGCGGTTTCTCCGTTTCATGCCGGCGCGGGATGTGGCCTACCTCATCATCAAGCCGTTCCTGGGAAAAGGTAAAGGCGCCACGAAGGCCGAGGTGCTTTCTCGGGCGGTCGAACATGGCTAGTTGAAAGATGCTGCGGCAGAGTTGACACAGATGACGGATGAGATGCTCCAGAGCGTGATGGAAGAGTCGCGGCTAGAACGGATACGTATTCAACAGGAAGCAGAAGGCACGCGCGAGTTGCCGATGGTCCACAGTCGCTAGCGCAGGTTGCTGAAAAATGGAGCAGGGTAGCTAGGACGATCTCTTTGCTCGCGCAACGCGCGGTCTCAGAAGACCCTCGTTGGACGCGCGCAGTTGAGATCATCCCAGCCACCCCTTGGTAAACGGTAGTTGGCTGCGGCCTAGCGGGGATGCCATGTTGAGCATCCTGCGAGGCGGTTATCCTGTTAGACCGCAATCCCCCAGATGTGCTTCGCCGCCAATCCAATCGCATAGCTTACGCTGACCGCCAGCGTGATAATGACCAGATTCAGCACGATTCGTCGTGTGATATCCATGCCGGATAGGAATGATAGAATCGTTGAGACGAGCACGACCATAAGGCCGGCGGTGAAAACGGAGAAGAGCGCATCTTGTGCGCCGACTAAGATCGGCAGCACCGGCACCAATGCGCCGGTGATATAGGCTACCCCCACCACCAGAGCCGATCCCAGCGGCGATTCTTCCATGGGTGTGACGTCCGATTTTTCACCCAAGAAGACTTTTCTCGCAATCTCGATCGCCTGCACCTCCTTTTCGCTATTCAATGCCAAGAACGAACCGGCGGCCATCGACAGGGCGCCGGCTACAGCCGTCGTCGATGCGGCAATCAAGACCAGCCTGGCGCTGCCGAATGCGCCGAAGAACCCGCTCACCGCGCCGAGAATTTCCACCAAACCGTCGTTGAGTCCTAGGAAAACATTGCGAATCCTTTCCGGGTTAATTTTCCGCTTCGTCAATTCCGTGACGAGCTCGTCCTCGTGCTTGAACTCGTCCATCAAAATGCCGCGCAAGGCTTCGCCGAGTGGTTTGCCTTGATACTCGCGCCACAGTGCCAGATACTTGCGCACGCCATGGACCTCGATGGCCTCAAGCACCAGATGGACGGCGATTGAGCCGAAGATCCCGCAGACCAACATCATGAAGGAGAGTTTAATCCGCCGGCCGAGGTCCAACTCATTGAGCGTAAGATTGAAGAATTTCTGCCAAAAGGCCAGGTGGGCGGTTTCTACCTTGATCAGTTCATCGAGGGTGTGGTGCACATCCGACTGCGTCACCGCGCGGAGCGCCTTGTAGAGCGAGAGATCGAACAGCTCGTCGAGCACGAGCTGTTGTGCAAGCTGCGGATCGTGTTGAGAGGCCATCGCGATGAACAGATCCCCCATCAGGGAAGCCACCGAATAAGCGGGGATGATTATAGCAGAAAGTAGAATAGGGGAAGGGCAATGAACTCTCTGGAGTCTGAACCGATCCTGTCTGTCCGGTCTCTCTGGTCTATTCCGTATTTGATTAAACCGGATGGACGGGACAGACCGAATAGACCAGACAGACCTATTTAACCTTCTGTGAGAAGCTTTTCTGCTGCGTCCGGGGGCAATGGCTTGGAGAAATAGTAGCCTTGGGCATATTGGCACTTCCAGGCTTTAAGGAGCGCAACCTGTTCCGCTGTCTCTACTCCCTCGGCGATGACCTTGGCTCCCAAGGTTTGGGCGAGTGAGATGATGGTGTGGATGATCTCCAAACTCTTGGGGTCGTTGCCCATGCGGGCGACGAAGGACTGGTCGATTTTTAGATAGTCGATCGGGAATCGTTGGAGATAGCTCAGAGACGAGTAGCCGGTGCCGAAGTCGTCGATGCAGGTATGAACCTGATGAAGGGACTTCAAGTCCCGAAGCAGTGTGGCGGCGGATTCGACGTTGTCCATCATGACGGATTCGGTGATCTCGATCTTCAGCCTGTCTCCGGCAAGGCCTGTGTCGTTGAGCGTTTTTTCGATGAAGGGGAGAAGTTCGGGATCGTTAAATTGTTTGCTGGACAGATTGACGCTTATCGTCAGTGGGGCCGCCGTCCGATGTTTTGTCTGCCAGCTGTGCAACTGGCGGCAGGCTTCGTAGACGATCCATCGTCCGATCGGCACAATCAATCCGGTCTCCTCCACAACGTGAATATACTCGATAGGCGAAATGAGTCCCCGTTCAGCATGCTGCCAGCGCAGCAGCGCCTCGAATCCGGCAATGCGCCCAGTTTCGAGTGACATGATCGGCTGGTAATGGAGCGTGAATTCGTTACGCTCCAGGGCCTGTCGAAGGTCCGCTTCGAGTGTGAGTCGCTCCATGGCCTGGGCATGCATGGTTGTGTCGAACATCACGAAGCTCCCCTTCCCCAGCGAAGTCGCCCGGATCAGCGCCACGCCGGCATCACGCAGCATATGTTCCGGGTTATCGTAACCAGTAGGGCTCGCCGTGATGCCAAGGCCGGCGCTCAAGATGATCTCGCGGCTATCGAAGATGAACGGAAGGGTTACGGCCTGTTGAATACGCGTCGCCACGCGGCCCGCATTTGTCGTGGTTCTCAAGTCGTCGAGCAAGATCAGGAAATCATCGCCGGCCAGGCGGGCGACTGAGTCGAGCGACCGGACGTGCCTGGAGAGCCGTTGGCTGGCTTCGATGATCAACTGATCGCTGGCGGAGGGGCCCAGGGTTTGGCCGATCGCGGCAAGACCTTCCAGCTTGAGTAACAACACGGCAAAGACATAGGCCCGATCCCGTTTGCTCCGCAGCAGCGAGCGCTCCAGCCGTTCCAGAAATAGCACGCGATTAGGGAGGCCGGTGAGCGCATCGTGAAAGGTTTCATGGAAGAGCCGTTCTTCTATCGCTTTCTTTTCCTCCTGCAAGCGTATGCGCTCCAAGGCCTGCGTGACGGAAGGCCCAAGACGGGCCAATCGGTCCTTGAGTAAATAATCGCACGCGCCGTCCTTCATACATTGCACGGCGATATCTTCGCCGATGCAGCCGGAGACAACGATGAAGGGAATATCGAGCCCGCGTGCTGTTAGTAAGTGGAGGGCCCGCCGCGCATCGAATTGCGGCATGGAAAAGTCAGACAGGATCAGGTCGGGGCAGAGTTCTAGGGAAGAGAGGTAGTCCGATTCGTTGTCTACCCTCGTCCATGTGGGGTCGAGACCGAATGTGTGGAGAGTCTCCACCATAAGGTCTGCGTCGAGGGCAGAATCCTCCAGTATCAACAAACGAAAGGGACGAGACATAGAGTCCTGCTGGATTCAAAGGGAGGATACTGGTCGTCTTACCTCAGGAGCGGTCGAGCGACGTATATGAGTTTGCTTCAGTCAGCGATCGAGAGACACAGAGTACTATAAGCCCGAAGGGAGGAGGGCTCAACGAAATGTGCAGATTGTGCAGGTACGATAGCCTGACACGTGTCGTAGAAGTACTGCACATACGAAATGCTTCGATCGTCGAAGCGTCGTCCGGATGAGCACTGGGTAGGAGGGAAGGTCAGCCGATTAGGACGTAGGTGCCAGGGCCTCTAATAGCTGCAAGCAATGCCACGCTCAGCATCGCCCTGCTCGTGCCTGCACATCCATTCCTGGGCCTTACAGTCTGACAGGGAGGACATAATCGCCATTGTCGCCTCCTCTTGGGGCTGATTGTGAAGCGTCGTTCGTGAAGCGTATCTGGTTGAAGAGTTTCAAGTTGTCGCTGGGAAAACGATCTGTCGATTACCGGGCTTCGTCAACGACGATTTTGTCAGGCAAATCCAGCAGCCCTTTGCGAGGTGAATGGGGCAAACAGAGCTTACTCGATGATCGCCTGTTTCGTTTCATCCAGATGTTTTTGGAGATACTGCATGAAGGGGGTCCCACCCGTTCCCACCGCAGTGGGATTGCTGGCGTGGGACTGGTGCTGGCGGTGGATGTAACTGTCGGCATAGCCGATGTGGACCTCGCGAAATTGAGCGAGGAGATCGATGCAGGCACAATAGGCCGCCCAGAGGTCGGGGGTGTCGAGTTTCCGATCACGAACATAGCCGGCGAGCAACGGACGGCCAAGGTTGTCAGTGGCCTTCTCTAGGGCCTGTAGGAATGCACAGTGGCGCGGGGGCATATAGTCGCGCATCTCTTGGAGGTAGAGGGTTAAGGGGTCGGGGGCATGGGCGACTCCAAGCCCCGCGTCGAGGCAAGGCACTATGGTGCTTTGTGCGCCGGTCTCGCCACGAAACTGCTGCGGCTGGCCGGCATAGGATTCCACGCCCTCGTAGGCAAGCCCGTTCGGTAGGCTAGGGCTGTTCTTCCATCCGTGGATGTAGGGCCGGACACGGTTGTAATACACATAGGGATCGCAGCGTTCTTTCATCCTGAGCAACGTGGCGCGCATCGCCGTTTGGGCCAACGCCAAAGATTTGAGCCCAAGTAAGACCTCGCTTTCTCTATCCTCGGCCGCGCCCCTCATTGCTCGCAGGAGTCCTGCCAGCCCTGGTCCCGCCTCTCGCTCAATCTGGATGTGAACCACGACAAACCATTCTTCATCTAGACCGCCGAGAAAGTTCTGCAACAGCACAATGTTGTCGAGCTGAACCGGCTTGGTCGTGTCGAGTCGCCGCCAGTTGTCGAGTGCATAGGAGGCATAGGAGAGTACCGGCGGTCGGCCAAGCCATTGAGCCACCTCGTGCCAGGGTTGTGCAAGTTGCCGCGGCAGCGTCGCAGCCGGCTGGTCCGGCACTTCCCATACGTAGGCGTGACCGGCGAACGAAAGGATGCGCATGGCTGCCCGATATTCTTTCATGCGCCATGTTGGATGGATGATAGGAATCAGCAGGCTGTGCCCGTCGATAAATTGCCGGACCGTCCGAGTACTCAATAATTTCGGAAGCTCCTGCGCAAGATGGTTGAGAGTCACCAAGTCTGGAAGATGTTCAAGCGGTCTGCTCGGGAGAAAACCCTGTTCAGGGGAGAGTTCGTAGTCAGAGAGATTGAGAAAATCCAAGCTCGTCGATTTCATAGGAGTCTCCGGGACTCGCACCCTCAGCGTCGGCTCCACTGTACCACACATCGACGAAATCCCAATGGAGTCATGGAGTGAAAAGTCAGAACCACCTCGTTTGCTTTCCGGGCAGTGGACTGACAATATTTGGAGAGGTTTTGGAACGAAGGAGTATGCCATGCTGAAAGAGCCAATGCGTTGGTCATGGGTGTGTGGAGGGCATCAGATAATTGGCTGGCTTATTGTGCTGTGTTTGCTGGCCAGTTTTGGATGCGCTGCCGGTCCTTCTCGGCTTGATCGTCCAGACTGGGAACAGTCTCGGCTCATCGATCTCACCCATGCTTTCGGGGCGGACACAATTGTATGGCCGACTGAACAAGAATTCCGGCTGGTCCTTCAGCAAGCCGGCGCGATGCCGGGCTGGTATTACTACGCTTCGAATCGCCTGGAGATGGCCGAGCATGGCGGCACCCACATCGATGCGCCGATTCACTTTTCTAAGGGTGGCCAGACACTGGACCAGATTCCGATCGGACGGTTGGTCGGAGCCGGTATCAGAATCGATGTCACAGCCCAATGTGTCCGTGATCGGGACTACCTCATCACCATCCAGGATTTCGAGCGATGGGAATCGGCGCACGGGCCGATTCCAAACAGGTCGATTGTGTTACTCCACAGGGGTTTTGCCCGATACTGGCCATCGCAGCAACAGTATTTTGGCACGGAGATGAGAGGGCCGGAGGCGGTGCGAGCGCTCCATTTCCCAGGCCTGCATCCCGAGGCGGCGGCCTGGCTTGTGCGTGAACGGCAAATCAACGCTGTGGGTATCGACAGCGCCTCGATCGACTATGGGCAATCCACAACATTCGCGACGCATGTCGCGCTTCTCTCCCGGAACGTACCGGTGTTTGAAAATCTGAGCGATCTACGAAATCTTCCACACCGCGAATTCGATGTGATCGCTCTGCCGATGAAAATTGCAGGCGGAACCGGCGGGCCTCTGCGCATGATAGCGGTGTTGCCTCCATCGCACTAGCCGGATGCTGAAAATGACTTTCTTCTCACCCGCCCAGCCCCGGCGCGCCAAGACGCACCTTTCCCCGGGCGTCGTTCTCAGTCGCCCGTCTCCCTGCAACGTACCCCCCCGGTGATAGAGCTGTCTTGGCAGCTCGGGGTGGGCGGGTGGAAAAAATACGCTTCGGTCGCCGAGCTCCCTGCGGCCTTGCTGGGATGCCATTTTGAGCTCCCTGCGAGAGAGCTTTCTCCTTGTCCAAGACGTGCAGGCCATCGAAGTTCTTCTGTGCCGAAATAGTTTTCCGCAGTCTGCTAGGGCGTCAGCGATGAATGGGTGTTGATGTGCGGCAGAAGAGAGTGGATCTGTGGCTTGCGAAGGGCGAGCGCTTCGGCAAAGTCGGTCCAAGCCCCAGGCCATTAATTGCAGTGATACATCAGAATGTTCCCGCTTCCTCCCCGGGCTACGATTGTCCGCTGACTCTTCATCAGTAGGTAATTGGGCGTTGGTCGGAACGCTGATGGACCCGAGATACAAAGACGTTACGCCCCGCTGCTTCGAAGGGTGAGTGAAATCATCTATCAGATCCCTGCTTGCGTTTGGTTTTCCTCTCTATCTTGTGTGTCATGGGCCCAAATGTATCTCGCTCGCTGAGGCACAGTACATCATTGAAGTCTGGCGGCGGCTAGTCGCTGGGTTTCCTCCTTCCGGATGACTACGCTACGTATCCACAGTTTACGGGGGGGGCAACAGGTCAAAAGTCTGGGAAGGTGAGCGTGTGACTTTGCTGTCTGAGAAATGAATAACTCTTTTCCCTTATTAAGTCACGATGCACACACGTATGCAATTGACCGACTTCTTGGAAGAGCATACACTTGGCGCGGCTGAATACATTTCGATACAGAGTTCCCTAATATGAGGCACCAACAGACTAATTTAGACAGATATGAATACCTAATTGTAGATGTCCTATCACATGCCGACGTCAACTCACGGTCGAAGGCGACAGACTGGTGTGAGAAGCGCCTTCCTCCCACCGGCACGTAGGGATCAGGGACCACGAGCGGATCGCAGCGATCACAACCGCCGGGGAATGTCGAAGCCCGGCGGGCCTGCTAGCCGTCGAGGCGCGGCACTCGGACGGCGAAAGGGGAGGAACACTTGGCGGCTAGCGAGATCACACAATACGCTGCCGAGTTGCGCGGGCTGCTGGCCGGCGTGGGCGCCGGCGAGACGGAACTAGACGATCTCACCACGGCCGCTTCGAATCTCGCAGCGCTCGCCGGCCTTGCGCCAGGAATGCTGACGAAAGCGACGTGGCGATCGGCTCAAGATGAGTGGGAGACCACCCGCGACTCGTTCGGGACCAAACTGGCCGGAGCCTTGCTCGGTCCACTCGCGGGCGTGCCGGGGCTGGCCGAACTCGCGTCGGATGTGGCCAAGCTCGGCACCGAAGGCATCCACGGCGGCATCGACCTCGGTCCGGTGCATATCGAGGTCAGCTCCGCACTCCTGGTCATTCAGCCGCCGGCGTTCCTGGGCGGGCCCTCCGACGCCGTCGTGATCGGACCGTTTCAGATCGGCGAGATTGCCGCCACGATGTCGTCACCATTCGGCGGCGGCAAGGGACTGCCGGGCGGGGGCTCGCTGCTGCGGCTCCCTGGCACCGGCGGATATGGCGGCACGTTGGAACTGCCGCTCGGTCCGGTCCAGATCAGCGCCGCCGCGGTGCTGGCTGCGGTCGATGGCCAGTCGTCGTTCTTGGCGATCATGGGGGCGACGTTCCTTCCGCCCATCCAGCTCTCCTTCGGCTTCTCGCTGGATCGCGTTGGTGGCATTGTCGGGATCAACCGCCGCGCCGACTCAGAAGCGCTGAGGGCCGCAACGCGAACCGGAACCGCTGGCGACGTCCTCTTCGCCGTCCGCCCGCCTGCCTCCCCGCTGGCGCTGGTCGTCGCCGCCGACCGACTGTTCCCCTTCAACCGCGGCACCCATCTGATCGGTCCTTCGCTCAAGTTGTCGTGGTTGTCGTTCGGCCCCGAGGGCAGCCTGATCGGTCTCGACCTCGCGGTGATCATCGAGATCCAAACGGGAAAGGTGGCGATCCTCGGCGTGGCGCGCGCGAGTATCCCGGGGCTGCCGTTCATCCTCAATCTTCGCCTCGACGTCCTGGGTCTCGTCGACCCAGTCGAGCAGATCGCCTCGATCGACGCCAGCCTCGTCGACAGCCACGTGCTGGGAATTTTCGAAGTCTACGGCGACGCGGCGATGCGTTTCAGCTGGGGCACGACCGGCTATCTCGTCGTGACGGTCGGAGGATTCTACCCGGGCTTCAACCCCGAGCCGGCCCATCTTCCGGCGCTGAGACGCGTGGGACTCGCGATCGACAACCCGATCCCGATCATCGATGTGCGCGCGGAAGGGTACTTCGCTGTCACCTCCAACTCGATCCAGTTCGGCGGCCGGTGGGAGGTTGGGATTTCCCTTGGCATCGAGGCGCATGGGTTCGTGCAGGTCGATGCCATCGTGCAGTTCCGTCCGTTTCATTTTGACGCGCGCGTCGCGGCCGGCTTCGACGTCTCGGCAGGCGGCTTCAGCTTCGCCTCCGTCACACTCGAAGGTTCCATCTCCGGGCCGGGACCGATCGTCATTCGCGGTTCGCTCAGCATCGACGTCTTCCTCTTTTCGATTTCCTGGGATGAGACCTTCACGCTCGGCAGCGGGCCGTCCGACACGCTGCCGACACCGGTGTCACTCATCGACGTCATGTCCGTGGAACTGAGCAAAGCGGAGAGCGTGCACACCGAGAGCATCGGCGATCCGCAGGTTGTGCTGTCGCCTCATCCGAGCGCCGGACTGCTGGCGGCGGTCCCGCCGACCGGCACACTCCAGGTCGCCCAGCGGCGCGCGCCGCTCGGGCTGCTCATCGATCGGGTCGACGGCAGGCCACTGGGTGGACCGCAGGGAGTGAAGGTCACGAACGGTACCGGCGACGTGA
>JAWXBV010000150.1:0-6424 GCA_034440335.1 Nitrospirota bacterium
GAGTTCCCGGCAGAAGCCCGGCGTGCGGCTGGTTTCGAGTTGGGCTTTGTTCAGCGTGGCCTGGCGCCATCTGATTGGAAGCCCATGAAAGAGGTGGGTGCCGGCGTCCGGGAGATTCGAATACACGTGTTGGGCGAATGGCGCGTGCTCTAGCCCGCAATATTCATGAAGGTTCGTTGCGAAAGCGCGCAGACGCCAAGCGAGACGGGCACTTGGAGCCGTGAAGCCCTGAGGCATACTCATGCAGTATGTCGAAGGGCTGAGCGGCGAGACTGCCCGTCGCAGCCGCGTATCCGCGCTTGCAGCAGAAGCTTCATGAATAATACGGGCTAGGTGGCCATGTTCGTCGAGTCCGTCTATGTGCTTCATGCGTTCCAGAAGAAAACGCTGAAGACCACAAGAGAAGACATCGAGTTGGCTCGTACACGCTATCGAAAGATCAGAGGCTTGAGATGAAGAAGAAAACGACCAAATTAAGCGGAAATGTCTTTGTGGATCTTGGCTTTGACCCGGCCGAAGCCGCCGTGCTCCAAATGCGCGCAAATCTCATGAGCGATCTTCGCCTCTACATCGAGAAGCAGAAGCTCACTCAAGCTCAGGCGGCCAAGCGCCTCGGCATTGCGCAATCCCGCGTGTCCGACCTCGTGCGCGGGAAATGGGACAAGTTCAGCCTTGAAATGCTCATCACCCTTGAAGCGCGGCTTGGGCGTACGGTGCGTGTCGAGTGCGCAGCCTAGCAGGATGCGGAAAAAGTCCGCCAGCGGCGTTCTCACATCGCTCAGAGGCTCAACGTACCGAAGCGTACGCCTCGCCTCTTCGCTCGCTGCGGCCTTGCTGGACGGCCATTTTGCGCATCCTGCGGGCTATTCTGACGCGAGATGGCCCGAGTGCGAAGCGCGACGTAGAAAGCAATAATCGAGTTTTTCCGCAGCCTGCTAGTGTCTGGCGAGAGTCTGCACGCAATCTGTAGGAGCGCATCATGAGCAAAACCACGACCACTCGGTACGATGTTGCCGAGCACCTTCGCACACCCGAAGAAATGGCAGCGTATTTGGAGGCTTGCTTGGAGGATGCCGATGGCGATGCCTCCTTCATCGCCAAAGCATTGGGCGATATTGCCCGCGCCAAGGGCATGGCACAGGTTGCCAAGGAGGCCGGTCTTTCTCGCGAGAGCCTGTATAAGGCGCTCTCTGGTGAGCGGAGCCCTGATTTCGACACGATTCTTAAGGTGGTAGGAGCGCTCGGGCTGAAGTTGCATGCCGAAGCAGCCGGTAGTCTGCTCCGTGCATCAAGATCTCGTGCGAGCAGTCGCACGACAAAGCGCCGTGCGGCGTGAGGTTTTGAATGTTTATCTAGCCCGCGTTATTCATGAGCACTTCTGCTGCAATCGCCGATCCGCTGTACTTGCGCGTGAAACGTCGTTCGTCCGGAAGTGGAGTTTCTAGTTTCAGGTTCCAAGTTTCAAGTTCGACCTCTGAAATTCACCAATGTGACTCACACAACTTGAAACCAGAAACATGAAACTCGAAACACTTACACGAGATACGCTTCACGAGGAACGCGCTTTCAGGCTATTTCGTCCCTCGACTGTGCTCGGGACCCTGAGCTTTGTCGAAGGGCGACGAACAGTCATGAATAACGCGGGCTAGGGGTGCGAAGACGATGAGAGACCATTACGATTTCTCCAAGATGAAAGGGCGCAAGAACCCGTATGTCAAATACTTGAAGCAACCGGTCACGATGCGGCTGGATCGCGATACCGTTGCCTATTTCAAATCGATTGCGGAGGGAATGGGGATTCCGTATCAGAGCCTGATCAATCTTTACCTTCGCGACTGCGCGCTGCATCACCGCAAACTCCAAATGAAGTGGGCGTCGTAACGACAGCTCACGTCAATGAGATCGCCAACGAGCGGCGCGGCATCACGGCAGACACTGCCCTGTGGCTGGGACGCTGCTTTCCCACCACAGCGGAATTCTGGATGAATCTTCAGCAGCGGTATGAGTTAGAAGCTGCCCGCCGGGAGGTCGGCGTGGCGGTGGAACGTAAGGTCGCGGCACTTGATTGAGCGGGGTAGAGCGTTCGTGCCGTTTATGTTTGGTGGGGTAAGGGGTCTGACCCCTTAAATCCTTCCCTGGGTAAGCATCTGTATGATGCTGGCCGTCGCCTGATTTTGTCGCTGTTAAACCGATGGTGAACTTTTCTCAACTCGAATCCTCGCATCCACGATTCTGCACCCTTGGCCTGGCGGCAGGGCGAAGATCGGGTTCAGGTCGAGTTCGCTGATCTCGGGGATTTCTTCGACGAGGCGAGAGAGCCTCAACAGTACCTCTTCGATGGCCTCCACATCCGCTGCAGGATGGCCCCGGTAGCCTTGCAGCAATCGATAGCCCTTAATCTCGCGCACCATTTCAGATGCGTCGCGATCGGTGAGGGGGGTAATCTTGAACTGCACGTCCCCCAGAATCTCCACATGAATTCCGCCAAGACCGAACGCTATTAAGGGGCCGAAGAGCGGATCGTGGGTGACGCCGACCATCACTTCAACCCCGCCTGACAGCATCGGCTGCACGAGCACACCTTCCATCGCGTCCAATTTGTTTTCCTGTGCGAGCCTGGCCCTGATCGCCTCGAATGCATTCCTCACGGCTTGTTCATCGGCCAGGTTCAGATGCACGCCGCCCATCTCGGTCTTGTGCAAGATCTGGTGGGACGCGAGCTTGACGGCGACGGGAAATCCCAGGTCACAGGCCAGGGCCGCCGCCTGGTCTTCGGTTCTTGCGACGCCGCCATGCGCCAGAGGAAGTTTCGCGGAGGCGAGGAGGGCTCTGGTGTCCTCGACAGTCAGCCAACCGGGCCCTTCTTGAGACAGGGCCTTGGCACAGATGGCTCGCGCGGTTTCGATGTCGATATCGTCGAAATCCTGGATCATGCCGAGCGGCTGGGTGCGCCATGCTTGATACCGGGAAGCTTTGCCGATCACGACGGCCGGATGTTCGGGAAATGGAAATGTGGGGATCGTTTCGCCTGCCGCATGAAAGGTTCGTGCGAGATCTCCTTCCGCCATCCAACAGATGTAGATCGGGATGTCGGCGCCACCGGCTGCTCTGGCAGTGGAGATCCCGCGCATGATCCCGTTCGCAATGCCTGCCTCGTTGCCGGCCATCACGGACATATAGAGGATAATCAGGGCATCGATTTCATGGGAGGCCAGGAGGGTAGTAATCGCGTTGGTATAGTGGTCCGAAGCGGCGGATGCGATCAGATCGACCGGGTTCTTTAGCGAGGCGGCGGGAGGCAAGAATGCCGACAGGGCCGCGGTGGTCGTCTTGGACAGCTCGGGGACAGACAATCCTCCCGCTTCGCAGGCATCGGTGCAGAGGATGGCGGGGCCGCCGGCATTGGTGATGATGCCGACGCGCTTTCCTTTCGGCAAAGGCTGGTCGGAAATCCCTCGGGCCAGGGCGAAGAGTTCATCCAAGGTGTCTGCGCGGATCACTCCGGACTGCTGAAAGAGTGTGTCTACTGCCACCTCGCTCGATGCGAGTGCGGCGGTGTGCGAGCTGGCCGCGCGCCGTCCGGCAAAGCTCCGACCGGATTTGATCGCCACGATCGGTTTGCGCCGAGCGACGCGGCGCGCAATTCTCGCAAATCGTCGAGGATTTCCGAAGGACTCCAGGTAAAGGAGAATGGTGTCGGTGGAAGGGTCGTCTTCCCAATATTGGAGAAGATCGTTCGTGGAGATGTCAGCTTTATTTCCCAGGCTGACGAATGAGGACAGGCCCAGCTGTAATCGACGGGCCGCGGCGAGGATCGCGAGTCCTAGCGCCCCGCTCTGCGTGGCCATGGCCATGCGACCGGCGGGAGGAAAGGTTGATGTGAATGTGGCGTTGAGCCGAATGGCTGGATCGGTATTCAATAGCCCGAAGCAGTTCGGTCCGATCATGCGCATACCCTGTTGACGAACAGTCTCCACGAGACGGTCCTGGGCCTGCGTTCCTTCAGGGCCTGATTCGGCAAAGCCTGCTGAAATCACGATCACGGAGCTGATGCCTTTTCCGGCGCAATCGGTGAGGACCGGCAGCACCGTATCACGTGGCACGACAATCACCGCCAGATCGACGGCGCCGGGGATCGCAGTGACAGACGAGAAGGCAGTCAAGCCTGCGATGGTTGCCGCCTTGGGGTTTACCGGATAGATGGCGCCACGAAACTGGTTGCCGGCGAGGGCTTCGACGATCCGATAGCCGATGCTCGTGGGATCGCGGGACGCTCCGATCACGGCCACGGAACGAGGATAGAAGAACGGGCGAAGCGAGGCGGTCGTCGCAATACGCTCGCGCAATTCCAAGCGGGTTGTCGTGCTCTCGGTCGGGTGCAGCGAGATCTCGACGTGCATGTCGCCGCCTTCATAGGTTTCATGGGTCGGGTACCCGGATTCCCGGAAGACTTCTCGCATGGCAGGATTGTCACTGTGTGTGACCGCCCACAGTCTGGTGAAGCCGCGGTGTATGGCCAGCATCGCCAACCGTTCGAGCAGGATTGTTCCCAGACCTTTCCCATGAAAGTCGTCGTCGACTGCCATGGCCACTTCGGCCTGATCGGCGGTTCGCGCCCAATAGGAGCCGGCGGCGATGATCCGCGGCTGTCCGGCGATGGTCCTCGTGACCACGACGGTGAGTTGTGTGGAGGGGTTGGAGGAATCACAGAGCGACGCGGTGGTGTCGGCAGTGGGCGCGGTTTCAGAAAAGAACCGATGACGCCTGGATGCTGGTGACAGCCGATCGATGAATCGTTGCATCATCGCCTGGTCCTCCGCACGGGTAGGGCGGAGGGATGCGGTCGTGCCATCGCGCAGGATGACCGGTCCCGATTCCCGGTATTCGGATGACAGAGGCGGTTGGAACAATGGGCGGATGTGTTTCATGCTCGGTCACCCACTCGACTTGCTGCAATCGATGTCGCGTCGGTCTCGCTCATTCCGCCCATGTCGTCCTTTCCCAGATCTGCACCATCCCAAGGTTCGACGGAGAATACTCTTGGTTTCCTGTTGAGGCAAGTCTGGCAAGCTGTAATCCTGTTGAATCGTCCAGCCTGGGGCACTCCTTCCATGCAGGGACGGAACGGTTACCTCAGCCAGTCGGGTTTCATCAGTAGGAGGTTCTTGCCGCCTCGCAATGGGGACAGCCGGCGCGAACAACGACTTCAAGGTCCTGGACTGGTTCACCGGCTTGGACCACGGTCCCGCTCCCCAGCGCGAGCAGGACAAGGCAGAAGCCGATCGTGCGGACGAGTTCCCATATGCGTTGGTGTGGATGGAACAGGATGTTGAGCTAGTCGACCGAGCCAAACGGCGTCCTGCTTCTGATATACGACAGCGCATCCAACATCTGTTGGTCTGTCAATGTGCCGCGAAATCCATGCATGGGAGTGAATAAGATCCCGTTGGACATCGTGATGAGCAGCTCCCAATCGGCTTTCGCGAGCAGGCTCTGCGATTGGAAATTGGTAGGCCGGAGGATCAGGTATTGCGCCTCGGGCCCATTCCCGTCCAATGTCTCGCCATGACAACGGAGGCAGTATTGTGTATAGATCGCTTGCCCCTCCTTGGGATTTCCCCGGGCGGTTTGCCCGATGGCCCAGGAACTGGCCAAGACCATCAGGCACACCGCACTGATCACGCTGAAGACTTTCATGTTGGAAACCTTTCTTTGCTGAGCTCTATCAGCCGTGGACATTCATACATTCAAAGGCGGTTCTGATCCGGATGAGGAAGTCATCGCATGGGAACTGAGGAGGGCCTTGAGCATCGTCTGATCGGCGGTCAGGGAAGAGAGTCATGTCACTTGCTTGTCCGACAACTGCTCGACGCAGCCATTGAGCGTGCCGTACTTCGGATAGTCGGCTTCCGGGATCTCCAGGCCAAAGGTCTTGTGGATCATGATCACAAGATTGAGAAAGTCTATTGAGTCGATATCCAGCTGATCACGGAAGCTGACGTCGGGCTTCAAGGCCGTCAAGTCTGCCTCCGGCGCGATCTCGCCAAGGAGACGAAGGACCGTCTGTCTGATTTCATCCGGCATGAGCGGAGTGTTCATAGTTGCTCTGGTTCCTGCAACAAACGATCGATGACTGAAAGAAAGACCCCACCGCGGTGGCCGTCGGTCACGCGATGATCCGCAGACAGGCTTGCGGTCACGACCGGCCTCGAGACCACCTGTCCCTCGATGGCCCACGGGCGTTCCACAACTTTTCCGAAGCCGACTAAGGCGACCTGGGGCGGGTAGATCACGCCGAACACGGTTTCCACTCCCTGTTCACCTAAGGCCTCGCGCATAAATAACATGACTAAGTATTCTTTCGTGCTGGCGGGACCGTGTAGTTCCAATCACCATGAAATTTGTCCAGCTTGAGATTGAGCGA
>JAWXBV010000151.1:0-4894 GCA_034440335.1 Nitrospirota bacterium
TATCTTACAAGTGCTGGAAAATGGGTGTCAAGCAAGTCCAGCGAGACGTCAGATCGGGCATGCACCGAACAGTCCGCTAGACAAAGAGTGGGTGCTCATACTAATATCGCCAGGCAATTCGTGAGGTCGCCGCCACCGAACCTTGAGGAACCTATGAGAAACAATTATTTGTTCACCTCTGAGTCTGTCACTGAGGGGCATCCGGATAAGATCGCCGACCAGATCTCCGACGGAATCCTCGACGCCATCATCGCCCAAGACAAATACGCCCGCGTGGCCTGCGAGACGATTCTGACCACCGGGATTGCCTTCGTGGCCGGCGAAATCTCCACCAAGGCCTACATCGAAATTCCCGATATCATTCGCGAAGTCATTAAGGATGTCGGCTACTGCGACGCCTCCTGGGGATTCGACTACCACACATGTTCCGTCCTCACCGCCATTCACCAGCAGTCGGGCGATATTTCTATGGGGGTGGATTCCGGCGGCGCCGGCGACCAGGGACTGATGTTCGGCTATGCCAGCAACGAGACGACCGAACTCATGCCGATGCCGATCGTCCTTGCCCATCGGCTCACCAAGCGGCTGGCAGAAGTCCGGAAAAAGAACATCCTACCCTGGGTCCGTCCCGATGGAAAATCCCAAGTGACCGTGGAGTACCGGAACGGCAAGCCGGTGCGGATCGATACCATCGTCGTCTCGACGCAACACAGCCCCGACGTCACGAACAAGCAGATCGAGCGTGACATCATGGAGAAAGTCATCAAGCCCATGATGCCGAAAGGGCTCTACGACCCGGCAAGCGTGAAACACCATATCAATCCCACCGGCCGCTTCGTGGTCGGCGGTCCGATGGGCGACACAGGACTGACGGGCCGCAAGATCATCGTCGACACCTATGGTGGCCACGGCAGCCATGGCGGCGGCTGCTTCTCCGGTAAGGATCCCACGAAGGTGGACCGGTCGGCCTCCTACATGGCTCGCTACATCGCGAAAAATATCGTCGCCGCCGGATTGGCCCAGAAGTGCGAAGTGCAGCTCGCCTACGCCATCGGCGTGGCTGATCCCGTCTCGGTGCTGGTCGATACCAAGGGCACAGAAAAGGTCGACGTCGAGAACCTGGATAAACTCGTACGGATACACTTCCCCTTAACCCCGCGCGGCATCATCGATTATCTCAAGCTCCGCCGGCCCATCTTCAGAAAAACCGCATCCTATGGGCACTTCGGCAGAAGTGAACCGGAGTTCACCTGGGAAAAGACCGACAAGGCCAAAATTCTGCGCAAAGACGCAGGGCTGTAGTTCACACAATAAGCCGATAGAAAAGGGGGCGGGGTACCCAACCCGCCCCCTTTGTCTTGACTGCCGATGACGATTGACGTTCAGTAGCAGACTGCAGAAAACTCAGTTGAGACACAATACACCGTTGGAATTTTTCATATTGGCGCCAAATATCAACAACGCATCAGGGTGCTCAAAAAGTCCGTCCAGCAAGGCCGCAGCGAGTAAAGACCGGAAGCGTACCCTCTGGGGTGCGCCGAGGATCTGAGCGATGCGAGAGCGATGCCGGCGGGCTTTTTCAGCACCCTGTTAGAAGGAGGGTTTTGTGGAATACGATGTGAAGGATATGGGGCTAGCAGACCAGGGTAAACTCAAGATCGAGTGGGCCGAAGCGACCATGCCGGTGCTGCGGCTGATCAAGAAGCGGTTCCTGAAAGAGAAGCCGTTCGCAGGGCTTCGCGTCACAGCTTGTCTCCACGTGACGACCGAGACTGCGAATCTCATGAAAACCCTCCAAGCCGGCGGAGCCGATATCCGCCTCTGCGCTTCGAATCCACTCAGCACACAGGATGAGGTCGCGGCGGCACTCGTCAAATATGACGGCATTCCAACCTTCGCGATCAAAGGCGAAGACGGCAAGACCTACTACAAGCACATCCAATCGGCCATCGCCCACAAGCCTCAGATCACGATGGACGACGGGGCTGATGTCGTCTCGCTGATCCATTCCAAGCGCAAAGATTTGCTCAAGCACGTGATCGGCGGCACGGAAGAAACCACCACCGGCGTCATTCGACTCCGCAGCATGGCCGAAAAGAAAGTGCTGAAGTTCCCGGTGATCTCCGTCAACGACGCCGACACCAAGCACCTCTTCGACAACCGCTACGGGACCGGTCAGAGCACCATCGACGGCATCATCCGCGCGACCAACCGGTTGATCTGCGGCACCACCTTCGTGGTCGCGGGCTATGGCTGGTGCGGGCGCGGCATCGCGATGCGCGCCAAGGGCATGGGCGCCGATGTCGTGGTCACCGAGATTGATCCGGTCAAGGCGATTGAAGCGGTGATGGACGGATTCCGCGTCATGCCGATGGAACAGGCAGCCTTGGTGGGAGATTTCTTCGTCACGGTCACCGGCAACCTCAAGGTGATCCGTAGCGAGCACTTCGCCGTGATGAAAGAAGGAGCCATCGTCTGCAACTCTGGCCACTTCAACGTCGAGCTGGATATTCCTGCCTTGGAAAAATTGAGCAAGAGAAAGCGCCTCATCAGACCGGGCGTCGAGCAATTCACTCTGAAGACCGGCCATCGGGTCAGTCTGCTCGGCGAGGGACGGCTCGTGAACCTGGCGACGGCCGAGGGCCATCCCTCCAGCGTCATGGACATGAGCTTCGCCAACCAGGCGCTCGGGGCCGAGTACTTGGTGAAGAATTACAAGAAGCTGGAGAAGAAGGTCTACCCGGTTCCTCCGGTGATCGACAAGGAAATCGCTCGCCTCAAGCTCGCGGGGATGGGGATGAAGATCGATACGCTGACGAAGGAACAAGTGAAGTATCTCGCATCGTGGGAAATGGGCACATAGCAGGAATGCTGAAAATGACCCCCAGCGTTGTTCTCAGTCGCCCGTCTCCATACAACGTACCGCAAGGGTACGCTTCAGTCGTCGAGCTCCCTGCGGCCTTGCTGGGATGCCATTTTGAGCATCCTGCATTCTGACGGTGCTTGGTGGGCGCGCAGAGTTAAGATCTCCTGCATCAGCTTCGCAAGGGGTAGAGATTCGAGAAGACGAAAGGCCGCCTACAAAGGCGGCCTTTCTGTTTCCTTGAAGCCTCGTCGTCCGACCTTTCACACAAAACCCGATATTGATGCCTATTTCGCAACAATCGACGAGCCGCTTGCATGATATGCCACTTATGGCATATCATGATACCCATATAGCATCGCATCGGAACAGTACTAGCCTGCATCAGGAATGGTTATGAACCAATGAAGCCACTTCACTTCGTAGGTTCGTCGCGGGAAGATCTGAGGGAGCTTCCTGCGAATGCGCGGGAGACCGCGGGGCATCAACTGTTCAAAGTGCAGCAAGGGAAGGAACCGGACGATTGGAAGCCGTTGCCCACGGTCGGGGCTGGCGTCCAGGAAATACGAATCTGGGACGAAAGCGGAGCCTATCCGGTGCTTTATGTGTCCAAATTCGAGGAAGCGGTCTACGTGCTCCATGTTTTCGAGAAACGGTCTCAGAAGACTGCAAAAGGCGATGTACAGTTAGCAAAGGGGCGATATACCGACTTACTGAAGTGGCGGAAGGAGGAACACCTATGACACGAACGACAGTGACTAAGGGCAGCGGGAACGTGTTTCGAGATTTAGGATTCTCCGAAGAAAAGTGCGCTGAACTGATTCTGAAAAGCAACCTGCTTCAGGCTCTTCAAAAAACGATCAAAGACCGGGGATGGAAACAGGTTGAGGCGGCGACTCAGTTGGGCATCGATCAAGCCAAGGTATCGAAGCTCTTAGCCGGTCAGATGGCCGGGTTTTCCATCGAACGCCTCGTCAACTTCCTCTCGTTGCTGGGCCAAGATGTCGAAGTGACGGTTCGCAAAGCCCCCCGTGGGCGACGACTCGGCACGGTTCGGGCTCGAACCACCAGGAAATCAGACAAGGTTGCTGGATAGCATGCGACAATTCTGCGCGAGGAAACGGTGTCTGACACCTTGCTCCCGCAGTGATCGCGGGTTCTGTCGCTGACCAGCCCGTCCGTCCTCGCACGCCGCCCGGTGTAGGAGGGGAGAGGGTGGCCCGTTAGTCTCCTGTGCTCGCGCAACGCGCGGCCTCAGAAGGCCCTCGTTGGACGCGCGCAGTGGAAGATCAGTCAGCCTCCATCCCTGGAGAGAGAACAAGCAAGTTTGGAGGGAGCATACATATCGCTCGATGCGCGCAGTAAAGGGCAACCTTGGCCACTCCCCTAAAGAGAGACATAGGGGAGGATCTCCCTGGCTTCACAGTGACGTGAAGACAACGATAATGTATATTCATGCCCTCAACCGAGGGCCAGGGGACGTTCGCAGTCCGCTGGATGGACCTTGCCTTTACTGAGGTGCTGTTATGCGGTTCCGCATAAGATATCGGGCTAACTACCAGAAGAACTGCAACTGACTGAAACGGTAAAGTGTGTCGCGTATGTTTCGGGAAAACCGATGGCGTGTTATGCGTATAGAAATTGGCAGATCCAGCTGTTATGCGGATCCGCCTAAACATTGTTAGGTCTTCATTTCGAGGTGCAAAATGAAATCTGTTCTTACTCGTACTTATCGCTGCGGTCTCGTGTGTCTGCTTCTTGCAGCTTTACCAGGTGTAGTGAAAGCCGATTGGATGGATGGCAACTATTTGTACATGCTCTACCTCGGGTACAGTAATTCTTCCCAAGGAAAAGAATCCGCAGAGCACGAAGCCTCGGGTACGTATTTCGGTTACGTAGTCGGTGTTGTCAACGCCACGGACGCACTCGCCAAGGCCTCGCGCATAAATAACGTGACTAAGTATTCTTTCGTGCTGGCGGGACCGTGTAGTTCCAATCACCATGAAATTTGTCCAGCTTGAGATTGAGCGA
>JAWXBV010000152.1:0-29002 GCA_034440335.1 Nitrospirota bacterium
AGCGGCAACAGCAGCCGCAGTGCGGTGTCCACTGCGATGATCACCGCCCGTCCCTCTAATTCCCGGAGCAGGTGGATATTTTTCTCCAATGAAGGCCCTGCTGCGACCAACACCGCCGGTCTTCCTTGAAACAAGTTTTCCAGATGCTTGACACCGGCAGAGTGTAGGACTTCCGGAAAATTGAGCAGCGTGTTTTCCATCATGCGCCCACCGGCTTTCAGGGTCGTGTTTCGGTTCAGCATGATGGCCGTGGACTCTTTCTGCGCAATCGCCTCAAGCTCCCCATAGGCCTTGGGATTGAGGTGGACTGAGGGACCAAATGAAATGATATCCACTTTGGCGGTCATAAACTTGGTCGCCAGTCTCGCGATCCAGTCCTGTAAGGGAATCTGCGCTCCCACTAAGATACGGATATAGTCGGAGTCGAGGACCTCATGCAAATCGACGTGGGTGAGCGCCGTTTTCAGAATTGCCGCGTCCGCTTCACAGATGATGATCGTATGTTTCTCTTCCACCTTCCTTGCCAATTCTCTGGCCAGATATCCCAATCCACACCCAAGCAGAACCGACCCATTCGCCGCTTTCATATCGTGTTTTTCGGCCGAACGGACGGCACTGCCGATGGGATCTTCGAGATTATGGAGGAGCACGTTCTCACCGGATGGCAACGTCACCCTGGCAGTCGGCACATCCGGCTGCAGCGACTGAAGCACCTCGATATGGCTACAATCGATGTTGCTACGCATGAGCAACGCCAATTCCGGATCGCGTGATTCCATAATGGCGAGATTCTGTTCGAGGAAGTTCATGGGGAGGGTCCTTTCAAATAGAGCGATGGTACTCGCTCAGGTGTTCAGACTGAAGGCTACGGGCACAGGCTGAAGGATTTGAGGTTAAAGGCCGAAGGTCGGAGCTCCGAACACTTCAGCCTGAATACCTTCAGCCTATCGACCTGCTTCATCACTGGCTATGCCGTGAGGGCCGCACGATGGGGGGCCTGACGCCCGACTCTGTCAGGGAACACCTCCTGTAGCATCTGTAGAATCGACCGGCGTCCCAGCGGCAGATCGCGCCGGGAATCGTACCCTGCGGCCGGCGCCGGTTGGGCTCCTTCATAGGTGCGGCGCTTCAAGCCACGATGGGGAATCTCGATGTGCGGTGGAATGATGAACATCTCGTCGACTTCCAGGGCGATGGAGGCTTCGTCTTCCGACATGAGAAGTTCGTACGACTTTTCGCCCGGCCGGATTCCAACGACCTTCCGTTCGACTACCATGGGGTCGAGTCCCTGCTCCGGAGAAAAATGCTGGATGACGGCCTCCGCCAGGTCTCCCATGCGCAGCACCGGCATCTTCAGGATAAAAATCTCCCCTCCGACCATGCGGTTCATGGCCTTGAACACCAGGCAGACCGCTTGCGGGATCGACAAAAAGAAGCGGGTCATATCCGGATCAGTAATCGTGACCGGCTGGCCCTTGCCGATTTGATCGATCCAGGCCGGCACGACGGATCCTCGTGACCCCAGCACATTGCCGAAACGGACGCAGGCAAATTTGGTCCCGCTGACCCCGGCATAGTGGTGCGCGCTCGTAAACAGCTTTTCCGCCAGCAATTTGGTCGCGCCCATCACGTTCATCGGATTGACGGCCTTGTCCGTACTGATCGCGATGACTTGTTTCACTTTGTTCGTGATGGCGGCGTTGATCACATTCTGGGCTCCGATTACATTCGACTCGATGGCCTCGAAGGCGTTGAACTCGCACAGGGGCACATGTTTCATCGCGGCGACGTGGAAGATGACATCGGCTTCGACCGAGGCCCGGTTCAGTCGTTCGGCGTTCCGCACGTCCCCGATGAAGCACACAAGGTTCGGCAAACGCCCCAGTTCCTGAACCAACTGATATTGCATATGCTCGCTGCGAGAGAGAACCCGGACCATCTTGGGATCGTAGGCCAACAGTTGCCGGACGATCTCGGACCCGATGGAACCGGTGCCCCCTGTCACGAGAATGGTTTTACCTTCAATAAACTGCCTCATGCCGCCGCCTCATGATGGAATGTGAGAACCTGGGAGCGCAGGATCGAGCGCAATCCCTCTTCCAAGGTGGTCGTCGCGCGCCAGGCCAGAACGGCCGCCGCTCGTTCGATCGACAGGGTATTTCGCCGCTCACCCCCGGTATGTTCCGGGCAGTACTGCCCGACAGCCGGAATGTCCATCGCGTCCTCGATCTGGCGTAGAAGCGTGATGACGCTGGTGGGAACGCCGGACCCAATGTTGACGCAATCGGTCCAGTCTTGCGTCGAGACGGCCTTCCTGAATACGTCCGCGACATCCTTCACATACACAAAATCTCTGGTTTGCGCGCCGTCGGCATCGATGGAGATGCGCTGCCGGCTGCGAATACAGCCAATCAGATAAGGAATCAGTCCTTTGGTCTGAGCCGGCCCGTAGACATTGGACAGCCTGACGCACATCACCTGTGCCGTCGGGCCAACTAACGAGCGCAGAATCTCTTCCGCCGCGCATTTCATGGCGGCGTAGGGCGAAAGCGGATGGCAGGGACTCTCCTCTGTGGCATTGAGCGCATCCCCATAGACGAGGGCGGAGGAGGCATGCAGCACGCGCGGCACATGCTGCCGAACACAGGCCTGCGCCAAATTGAGAGTGCCCTTCACGTTGAGGTCCAGATACCGATCCACCGGCCCCTCGACCTGCCCAGTCAGATTGATGAGGACCGTGCAGCCGCTCAGGAGCCGGTCGAGTGAGGACGGATCGAAGATATCGCCCTGCACCGGCTCGACCTGCGGCAACCCGCTCAACCAGGATGGCCGAGCTCGATGCACCAGCACTCTGGTCGGCAGCGCGGTCAGCACATCAAGCACATGCCGGCCGATAAATCCGGTCCCGCCGATCACCGCTATGGTTGGGTTCGTCATTGTAAAACCTTTTTTGAATAAGGTGGTCCAGCGACAGGGTTTTCAAAACACGAACGATCCGTTCGGCAGAATGTCCATCGCCGTAGGGATTCACACGTTCAGCCACTTTCGCCTTGAAGGCGTCATCGTAGAGGGCAACGTCCAGTGCCTGTTTAATGGCATCGCGGTCGTAGCCGACATCCAGGACGTTACGAGGCCGTTCCCTTCCTTGTTGTCTCGTGCCGACGTTCACGGTCGGCACACCCAGACTCGCAGTTTCATGGATGCCGCTGCTGGAGTTCCCGACAAGCGCCGCGGCATAGCGAACGAGGTTGACGAAGCCCTCAGGAGGCAGACTCCGAACGACGGCGATGCGGCTTTGCTTGATATGGTGAATGATCTGTTGCGCGCCGGCATCGTTGTTCGGATAAATGAGCACACCCTGGAGCCGCATCTCTTGAACGGCGGCCAATGTCTCCTGAATCTGCTCTCCCGCTTGCGCCACTTCCGTCGTCACCGGATGTTGCAGGATGACCACATAGGGCTGAGTGGGATCGAGGCCGTGCGCCGCCAGCACCTCGGACTTGGGAGCGACCGGCGTATGCAGCACGACGTCCAGCGAGGGGCAGCCGACAACGAATATAGATTGCGGATGTTCCCCCATACGGATCAACCGTTGGGCTGCGTCTTCCGTAGCGGGAAAGTGCAGATGGGCGAATTTCGACATGGCGTGCCGAAGCGACTCGTCGATGCTGCCCGTCACCTCCCCCCCTTGAATATGCGCCACCGGGATGTTCATGTGGGCGCCGGCCATCGTCGCCGCGAAATTGGCTCCGATGTCGAATCCGGACAGAATGAGGTCGGGACGGAGACGTTCGAAGAGATCGACCAGCCCGGGAAGAATGCGCCCGATGGCCCTGGCCATTTCGGCGCCGGTGTCCGGCGCCTGGTCCTGAAACATCGGCAGGGTCGCTTCAATGGCAAACCCGTCTCGTTCGATCACATCGATGTCGTGTCCGTGCTCAGCCAAGAGGGAGATGCCGGTCACGATCAGCTTGTAATCGAGCTCCGGGTCCTCCCGGATGAGTTCAAGAATCGGCTTGAACCGGCTGTAGTCCGCGCGTCGTTCCGTGACAATGGCGATAGTCCGCATACTCAGATCGTCTCCCTTCCACTCATCGAACTCTCACATGTGCGGCTTGGCGGCCTGTTCGAAACCCGTGAAGCGTCGTTCGTTTCCGGATTCGGATGCCTCACGTTTCACGCTTCACGCTTCACGTCTTTTCCGCCTGTCTGGCGCTTCACGCTTCACGTTTCACGAACCACGAGGGCTGCCCTTACTCGATTTCGCTCCACTTGATTTGGTGATCCGGTTGCATGGGAACCTTGGCCACCCGTCCGAGCAACTTCTTGTACTCACGCGCGGGGATCTCACCGTCAGCCGGACGTTTGACCCAGAGATTGTCATCCGTGAGGCGATCGCCGGCCGCCACCGGTTTAATGACGACGACGGACGCGCGGGCAAATCCCATCACCGGCCGTTCCTGGCCCAAGATGGTCTTCTCCGAGCCGAGGGCTTGATAGATGGCGTCAGCCCCCTTCACAAGTTCCCGGAGTTCACCCGGTTCGAGCGAGAGACCCTGATCCGGCCCAGGCAACTGCCGGCTGATGGTGAAATGCTTCTCCAGCACACAGGCGCCTTTGGCCACCGCGCCGAGCGCGGTATAGATGCCGATCGAGTGATCGGACAGTCCGACCGGCAGGCCGAATCGCTCTCGCAGGACCTGGATGGCTCCCAACTTTACATCTGCGTAAGCGGTCGGATAGGTCGAGGTACATTGCAAGAGAATCAGCGGCACGTCGTAGCGCTCGATGAGATGGACCGTCTCGGCAATTTCCTCCAGCTGGGTCATACCGGTCGACACGATCATTGGCAGGCCCTTTCTGGCGACATGCTCGATGAGCGGAAGATTGGTGATCTCTCCAGACCCGATCTTGTAGGCCGAGATCCCCAACTCATCAAGTCGATCGGCGGCTTCTCGTGAAAAAGGAGTCGAGAGAAAGAGTATCCCCACTTCATCGCAGAGCTGTTTCACCGCCCGCTCTTCCGCCGCCGTCAGTTCGCACCGTTCGATGATGTCCCATAGGGGCTCCTTGCTGATGGAACCTGGCGTCATCTGGGTGTGAATCATTTCCTTGGCGGTGAGGTGGGTCTGGAATTTAATGCAGTGGGCGCCGGCCTCTTTCGCCGCATGCACCATCTGCCTGGCCAGGTTCACATCCCCATTGTGATTGATGCCGACTTCGGCAATGACGAAGGGCGGATGGCCCTCGCCGACTTCACGGCCGCCGATTCTCATGCTCTGCACTTTTGTATCGTATAAGGATGCCATCGATATCTCCCACGAAAAGACCGTCGTTCGTCTCTCGTCCGAAGAAAAGAGCATATGGCGTATAGCCAATAGCGTATGGTCCGAATAAAGAGTGGGTGCTTTTGCCACCAGCTATACGCTATTAGCCATACGCTCTTATCCCCAACCAGATACGCTTCACATCTGCTACATTGCCGCGACTAATTTCTTGCCCAGTTGCATGAGCTGTGGAGCGGTCTCGGCCTTGGCCTTGGCCGCCAACACCTCCTTGGCAAAACGCGGTTCGCCATGAATGGTGCGCCAGTACGTTTCGTATTCCTTGATCCTCTTGACGTCGTGCTGGAGCATCAGTTCTCGGAGACCGAGCAGCTCGACGGCGTTGAAATTGTGGCAGATGACCGCCGTGATCTTCGTCGCATCCCCGACATCGAGGATGAAGGCCTCTAGATCGCCGCCGTATTGCTCCAAAATCCGGTCCTTGTAGGTGTAGTACCACTCGGAACCAGGATAGGGCGTGGCAAAAAACGGTTTGACCATGATGCCGATCCGCTCCCAGAAGGCCATGTTGTCGTACAGGCTGTCGAAGAACTCATCGGGAAAGCCGACGATTTGATTGGGGATCGGTCTGATGCCGGCTTCCATCGTAATCTTCAAACAGCGCTCATTCGTCTTGACCGTCGCCCCCTTGCCGATCGTCTTGAGCACCCGGTCCGAGAAGGACTCCAAGCCGTAATCCAGATAGGTGCAGCCGGCCTTGTGCATGGCCTGCAACACTTCTGGGTAGGCCAGGGTCGCGTGGCTGGTCCCGCCCCAATGGACGCCGTCGCAGGTCTTGGGATCGTGGGGCACGCCGTCCCGGACACAGCTGGGCTGGAGACCCGCCTTGATCCACAAGTCGGAAATCTCGAACAGCCACTTCTTTTTTGTCGACACGTGCATCGTCATCAGGTTTTCATCGAGGAAAGAGACGAAATCGATCTGGAACCGTTCCTTCATATACTTCACTTGCCGGACGACATATTCAGGACTGTGCCATCGAATGTTGCGGTCGTTGTTGAACACCACGTCGCCGCCGTCCGTCTGTTCTGTGTCCGTGTATTTCATGTCGCCGGTCAGCCCAAGATGAAAGCAGAACTTGCAGATGAGGGAACAGCCGTAAGACATATTGATGTCCAGCCGCCGCTTCGCCAGCATGGCTTCTTCCGACAATAAAATGCATGAGTTCTTAAAGTAGATGTCGAGGGGGAACAGTTCGTACATCGGGAACGGCAAGCTGTCGATATCCTGAAGCAGAGGCCGTTCCGCATTCAGGGTGATAACGCCCTGTTCGTTACGCCAGATGATGCCCTGAACGTCGGACCACTCGCTGGTCCGGCTCCGGCCTTCGTCGATCTTTTTCAAGACCTCCGGAAAGGTGATCACACCCTCCCCGACGCCGCCGATATCGACTTGAGGGCAGAAACCCATGATGTCCCGCGGCATGGCGGTCAAGGCGCCTCCGCCCATCATGATGAGCGCATCCGGCGCGTACTGCCTGGCCAATTGCACCGTCTTCTTCATGTAGCCATAGGAGGTCGTAATCCCGCCGGTGGCAATGACATCCCAGGTATCCGCTGTGATGGCATCGATGAGTTCCTCGTCGGTGGGTCGCCAGCCGTTGGCGTCGAACACCTGAATCTCATGCCCCTCTCGATTCGCGACCGCTGCGAGCAGCGCCAATCCGTAGGGCACATGCCGGGGATCGTCTTCGGCGCGAACCACGGGATTAACGATCAGAACTTTTGCCATATGCTTCTCCTTCGCTCTCGCCGTCAGCCATCAGCTCAAGCTGACGGCTGATCGCGTCCCTGCTGTTCTTTGATAAAGTGATCCAGCGCCATCCACTCGATACCTTCGCCGATTAACGTGCCGCCTTCAGTACAGTTGTAGGCAGTCCATCCTGATTGCTTCACCACATCCAGAAAACATTGCCGGTACCAGTAATAGGTCGGGTCGGTATACCAGGTTTCATTGAGGTGCGGATTGTAGATCTCAATGTAGGCTTCGCTCAACCGATCTTCCGGATAGACTTTGATCAGCTCGTGGTAGTACTGGGTCTTCGACAAAGGCGTGCCAGGGGCATAGCCGAGATCCATGCCGACGAATGCTACGGGTGACTTCTGCAGAACGGCATTGGCAACAATCCAGGCGGATGCGCCGCCGTTGCCACCGGTCACCATGCAGGGCATGCCGGTCAAGTCATACAGACGCCTGGTATGGCTGCCCGGCGCGTCGTAGTCATCGCAAATTGGATTCCACCAATAGAGCGGCATCCCGGCCTCCCGACAGCGGGCGACCACGTTCGGCGCGACACAGGTCGCCATGATGACCTTGATCTTGGACCCATGCTCATTGACCAGACGGATCAATTCGTCGTTGCGCTCCCGCTCTTTCGTATTGAGCGCCGGATCCAGATCTTGCCGGCGGAAGTAATCGTCGTCCGCCCGCTGGGCCAGATCCGGGTCCCCGAACCAGCGGATGATCCAGGTCGGGTGGGGGTCTACACAGACGACGTAATCGGGAATCAGGCCGTTCCGCAGGCAATGACCCATCGCCCCATCGGCGACGACCAGCGTTCCGCGATAGTCGAGATCCTTGATGGTCTGAATCGTCCCACGCCGATGCAGGCTCGGTCCCGCCGCCATACTGATCGCCGACGTGCCCTTCTCAGGAGCGGTGCGCGGCAAATCCAGCACCGTCTGTTTCATATAGGGCAGATTCTGCTGTGCGTGCTGGAACCCAATCTCCGTCGTCTTCTGAAAGGTGGCTTGGGCGACCAGCTCCAGGCAAGCTGGATCCAGACTACTTTTCATCGCTGGTTCCTCTGCTCGAACCTGCCGTCTTGTCCCCTGTCCAGAGCACGTTCTTGCCCTTCATGACAAACGCGATACTCCCGCCGAGATGAGCCATCGCGCGACGTTCGAACTCGGATACCGTAGCCTGATGCGCCTCGTCGACCTTCTCAACCCCGGTGGCATCCGCTTGACCCGTCTTCGCATTGTCCGCTGTTTGCCCCGGTACGGTATAATTGCCGATCAATTTCGCCATGACTTAGGCCCTCACTTTCAGAAATTCATGTGCCATCGCTTCTGCCGTCATAAAATCCACCGGCTCATCGATATCGACTGACCGCTCACGTGACATAATCACCATCCCGCTGTGCGGCCCGGTAATGAGATGCTGCTCCATCAAGACCGAGCGTCTGGTCGCCCAGACCGCTCCATTCGGAATATACAGTTTCGGCAACTTTTGACTGATTCCCGCGTCGCCCTGTACCAGTGTGCCGGTGAAGGGTAGTGCCAGCGCGCCATTGAGGCGATACATCCACTCCGGGCGCTCGTGGACTTCACAGGCGGTAAAGACTGTGTCCAAGTCCGACTCCAGCATCCTGGCGATACAGGCGTCGATGTCTTCGCTCGTGCAGAATGGAGTCGTGGGCTGCATCGTCAAGGCGATGGAGACGAAACAGCCCTGTGCTTCGATAAACTGGACGGCATGCTGAGTGACCAGCTCGGAGGCGACGTCTTCCGCCAGGTCGGCGGGACGCATGAAGGGCACTTCCGCCCCGTATTCACGGGCGATTTGTGCAATCTCCGGGTGATCGGTCGACACAATCACGCGTTCTAACAAGCGGCTCTCCACCGCGGCCTCCACCATGTATGAGATCAACGGCCGCCCCGCGAGCAGCTTGATATTCTTCAGCGGAATGCGCTTCGAGCCGCCTCGCGCATGGATGACGCCGATGACTCCATTGGATTCACGAGACGATCGTGTCATGCTGCTGCTCCTTCAGTTCCGGAATGGCCTCAAGCACTTTTTCAAACGCGTGAACGATGTCGTCCATGTCGGCGGTCGTCGCGGGAGGGCGGGCGACAAAAGTCCAGAGGGCCGATTGCGCACAGAGATCCTCCGCGACGGGACAGAGGCCCTTGGCGTAGGACACAGTCCCTTGATAGAGATGGCAGGTAAAGGGACAGCCCTGTTTCCCGTAGGCCATCCGCTCTTGAAACAGCGGGTTATGGTAGAGCGGCCTGGGATAGCCGGACCCGACCGGAATGCCTTCGGCCACAAGCGCGTGAATGAACTGTTGCCGAGGAATGCCGATCCGCCGCTCATCGTAGGTCATGCTGAATACGTGATAGACGTGCCGGCTCTGTTCCGGCTCGACCGGATAGCGGAGTCCCGGCACAACCGGTAGCCGATCGAGCAGATACCGTGCCAATTCACGCCGACAGCTATTCTGACCATCCAGTTTCTGTAACTGGACAAACCCGATGGCCGCCTCGATTTCGGTCATTCTGTAGTTCCAGCCGATCGTCTGCGCCAAATATTTACGGGCCTCTCCGGCAATGACGGTCTCACCGTGATTCCGCACCATCCGCGCCTGTTCAGCCAAGTCTGGATCGTTCATGATCAGCATCCCGCCCTCGCCGGTCATCATGTTCTTGCTTTCCTGGAAGCTGAACACGGCGCAGTCTCCCATGGTGCCGACCAGGCGGCCCTTGTACGTCGCGCCAGGAGCCTGCGCGCAGTCCTCGATCACTTTGAGATTGTGCCGGCGCGCAATGGCGAGGATCTCATCCATTTCCGCAGGCAGGCCGAGCAGATGCACGGGAATGACGGCTTTCGTGCGGGGCGTGATCGCCGCTTCGAAGGAGCGGGGATCCAAGCAAAACGTCACCGGGTCGATGTCGGCAAAGACAGGAATGGCATTGTGGTGCAACACGGCGGTGGCGGTGGCCGTAAAGGAATAGGGAGGAACGATGACTTCATCTCCGGGGCCTATTCCGCAGGCGGCAACGGCAGCGTGCAGGCCGGAAGTTGCCGAATTGAAGGTGATTCCATAGGTCATTGAATGGTACGCCGCAAATGCAGTTTCAAACGCTTGGACCCGTTGACCTCCCAGAAATCCAGGCCGGCTGGCTGAGAAACTGGAGAGATGCCCGGAATCCATGACCTCCATGACCGCCTTCTTTTCCTCATCCCCGATGATGGGGTACGGAGGAAAGGGCTTGCTGCGAACAGGATGTCCTCCCAGAAGCGCTAACTTGGTGGCTGTGGCTGTGCTCTTCACTCGCGAATCCTCCTTCTGTTTAGCAGGATGCTGAAAAACCGCTCTCAGGAACCGCGACGCGTATCTCGTTATTCGCGCGAGACTTGCGAGAACAGCAGGACGGGTAAGACGGCCGACGGTCCGAGGTCCGAAATTCCAAAAACTCAGAACTCAGAACTCAGAACTTCGAACTTCGCGTCGCGCCTGTCGCGCACGTCTTGCGTATCTCGCTCACCATTCACAAGCGGCAGCTCCACACGACTGTTGCCGCGCTGAACCGACTCGCGGAGCGCATAGGCGATGTCCAACGCCGCGAGGCCATCCAGCCCGTTGCAGGCCGGCTGCTTCCCGCTGTCGACACAATTGATGACGTCTTGCACCGCGGTCACAAGACGACTGACCTGGGGTAACCCGTCAGGGACAACGCCGCCGATCCCGGCGTCCGGCGCAAGCTCTCGATAGCCGGAGTAACGCGGACTTTCTTCGAATCGACAGAGGTCTATGGCGGCTCCGTCTCCGGAGAGACGCAACCGACCGGCACTGCCGAAGAGATCCAGTTCGAACACATGGTTGGCCCGGTCCCACCCTGAAACGATGCAGCCTGTGGCGCCGGAACGGAATTGCACTAGTCCGGAGAGATTCTCTTCTTCGTCAGACGCGATCCGAGTATCGGGGGACTGGCCGCAGACCCATTGGACGTCCCCCCCGAAAAATCGCATGAGATCGAACAGGTGCGTGCCCATCGTGAAGACCTTGCCGGGATAGTAGCCGACAATCGCTTCAAGGCGGCCGATCGCTCCTTCCGTCAGAAGCTGTTTGGCCCGAACATAGAGAGGCTCCCAGCGCCGGGTATGGTTGACGGCCAATAGCACGCCGGCTCCCCGACACCGATCGACCATCTCTGTTGCCTGTGCCGGCGTCGATGCCAGCGGTTTTTCGCAGAAGATTGCGCGGACTCCGGCCTGCACGGCGGCAAGGACCATCTCGTGATGCAGCGCGGTCGGGGCACAGATGCTCACCACATCGAGATGTTCAGCTTGCAGCATAGACCGGTAATCCCTGTAGGCAGACGCCGTGGCACAGCGATACAGGAAACGGCGGCGACGATCCTCATCCGAATCTGCTCCGGCTGCCAGGACGACATTGGGCAACGCCAAGTAGGCTCCCGCATGGGTCCAGATCTCCTTCCGCCTGGGATCTTCATCGAACAGATTGCCGATCTGCCCCAGACCGATGATCCCCGCTCGATACTGAGGCTGCGTGAGTTCAGAGGGTGACAACGGCGATCCCTTTCTTCGAGAGATGGCGCAACTGCCGATGAATGTCCTCCGTCTTGCCGGAGGAAGCGATGAGCACAGCATCCGGACGGCACGATTCAATGGTGTCGGGCGGACATACAGTCAGATCCCCGAACCGTTGCCGATGTTTCGCAACATCGTTATCGACCCAGCCGACGATACGCATGGGTGTGGCTTTCACTGCGCTATAAATCAATTCTCCCGTCTCTGCTGCCCCGAAGACTACGACCGCCCGGATCCCTTCTTGCCAAAGCTGGTGGAGCCGCTTTTCCACTTCGGTCTTGGCCATCGAATACATGCGGGCAATTTCACTCGCGTACGCCCGCATCAATGTGGCCAAGCGCGTGCGGCCTGTGGCCGTCACGAGATAGCGCATGGTCCGATTCGTCTCGCCGCGCGTCATGACATAGCCCTGATCCACTAACGCTTGTACGTAGTTATGCGACATGGCGCTACTGACGCCGATTTGTCTGCCCAGTTCGTGCTGGCTGATCTGTTTCGTTTCAGCCAATGACCACAAGGCCAACAGTTCCCGCCTCGCGGGGGTTGGTCTGTAAAACATCTGCGAAGTGTTCGCCACAGGCCACCATTCATACAGTGAATGATTACTCTATCGACACAACTGAACATAACTTGAGCGCTTGGCATGACCGTGCTTCGTCATCGCCCACACCGCGCGACCAGAAGACATGCACGAGGGATTCAATTCGCATGCCGCAGGGAACAGTCTGTGGCAGCGCGAATATCGAGGCTTTTGTCGGAATAGCCCGCTGCACAGCGCGCTCGCTAGGCAACGGTTGCCGATGGGGAGGCAAGATGATTTCAGGACATGGGGCGATCCGGAGAGGAGGCGCACAAAGAGGCATGGAACCATGATGCGTGGATCGTGACGCGTATCTCGCCCAAGACAAAGAGCCTATCGCGTAGGCTCTTTCCCCTCCAGTGCATCCGATTCAGACACCGTCATCGACGCTGAACCCAGGACGTGCTGTTTTTGCAGTACCGCGTATTCTATGGCTGTCTGCACGCTGCCTCCCCACCCGCGATACTCGATATACTCATTTCTGTCGAAGCGAAACTCGACGCCGATGGCTATCGTGTGCTCATGTTCCGCGACATTTTTAATCACGCCCGTCAGATTGGTCACGTGCCCGATTCCAAGCAACTCGAATTCCAGCTGGACAATGGAGCCCTGAAGCAAGCTGGGATGCGGTTGTTGAAACAGCACGCGACAGCCCACCACACTGAGGTCCTGCACGAGACCGCCCATCATCGCGCTCCCCTGTGACGCGACGCGTACAGCGCCGTTTCCATCGACCTGTATCAGGAGTAGTGGTTCATTGCTGGGTACGCGTACATGCTTACGGAGATGAACTTCTTCGACGGTCTGAGGAAATGCGAGATACAGAAGCGGGAACGGTGAGATCTGGGTCGTACGGACTTCACTTTCGTAGCCGATGAGCTTGCCGGCCAGCATATAACGGACAAGACAACGAGTGCCTGCTTCGCAGGGTACGGCTTGCCCGAAATGAAACGGCCATTCGCAAATCAGCCAATCCCGCTCTTTCCAGCCCAGTAATGTGGAGCCACAGGTCACTGTCCCTTGTGCGGACCCGATGACTAACTGAAGCGATACTCCGACCATAAGAATCGACGCATGTGCGAAGGCCTGTTCCGGTTCCCTCATGCGGCACCCTTGTCGAGATAACTGTGAGGATCGATCCCCACGGCCTCGGGATCGAGAGTCGAGACGATGGTCCGCTTCGGTAGACGAAGCTGATCCGCGAGGTCGAGGTCGACAGGGACGGATCGCCGGTGCTTGGCTTCGTCCGTGACCAACACGACCAGCGGCTGTAAAGGAGCCTGGTGATTGAGTTGCTTGACGATCGCCGTTTCGTCAGTATTGAGCGCGACACAGGACCCGACGGGATAGACCCCCAGGACCTGCACGAACTGCTGGACCAGCACGCCGTCCACATGACCCTGAGCCCCCAATCGATAGAGAAGTTGAAGTGTCTCGTGCGGCGTTTTGCCTTTGTGATAACAACGGTCGCTCGTCACGGCATCGTAGATATCCACAATAGCGGCAATGAGGCCGAACTGACTGAGCTCTGGTTTGGATCGTCGAAGGGGATATCCGGTCCCGTCTACACGCTCATGGTGCTCTAATGTCGGCTTCAGAAATAGATCGGTGAGGCCGGTGGTGTTCGACAGTATCTCTGCCCCACGCAAGACATGTTGCTTCATGATCTCGAACTCATCGGCCTCATAGCGCCCCGGCTTGTTTAAAATCTCGATCGGGATTAGCGTTTTACCGATGTCGTGCAGCAACATGCCGGTTCCCAGCTGAAGCAATGGCGTGCGCCCATATCCGAGATGTTTTCCGACCGACAGCGCCAGGATGGAGGTGTTGACGGAATGAAAAAAGGTGTACTCATCAAACAGTTTTAGGCGCGTTAAACTGGAGAGCGCATCAGGGCTGCGGAGAATACTCTCCGCCATGCTTTCGACCACTTCGCTGACCGCCTCCATGTTCAATGCACGCCCCATCCTCACGTCTTCCATGGCCTGTTGAATAACCAATTTGGCGGCCTTGTAGGCCAGTCTTGCTGCGGGTAGTTCCTCGGCAAACGGAACGGCCGATGGTTCGAGCCCCAGCAGTGGCGATATCGGCTGAACGGTTTCGGCCTCCGCCGCCACAGCAGGCGCGCAGGAGGCGGAATCCTGGGAATCGTCGTCAGACTCGACGTCGAGTTGTTGGACTCCGCCGGCGCGCAGTTGCGCGATTTGGTCGGAGGACGTAATCGTGAAACGATGACGCAAGAACGGGGTAGCCAGCCAGGAGCGGTCAAGCTTCTCCACCTTCATCCCGATTTTCAGCTGATCGATGGAAATCCGTTTTCGCATCGTCCTCCGGATGGTGTAAGTCGGCGGTGTTCGAGTGGTATCGAAGAACAACAGACTCCGTCGGACTCTATCGGCGCAGAAGGAAGAATCTTGAGGGGAGATGCGCGTCCGGCGGACTGGAATCCGATACAGTAGGCTGAGCCGGAATGTTCTTCGACCCTGTCAAGTTCACCTCGATGTAGCCCGATAACATAATGCTGGGACTTGCGCGCTCACAGCGGAGTCTGCACGATCAGTCTGTCCGGCAATTCTGTATGCACACATCCTGAAACCTCTTCAATGGCACATGTGAAAACAATCACCATCGAGCAACTCAAACCGGGGATGTTCATGGTTGAGATGGACTTGCCTTGGTATCAGACCCCCTTTCTCTTCCATAAACGCCTTATCCGCCACCAGGAGGACATTGATCTCCTCCGACGGCATGGCATCAAAGAGGTGAAGATCGACCCTAGCCGAGGTTTCGATGCCGAGCCTGTCCCGTCAGGCGACGTGCCGTTATCGCCGAACGATCAGGAACCAGCCGCCGTCCTGACAACGGACTCGAAGGGCACCTCATCTGAAAAGGCAGTTCAAACGGACAGCGCAAAGAAACATGCGAACCCGTTGCAGCCATCTGTCGCGCAGGAGCCAGCGGTCCCTTCCCCTCCGAGCCATGAGGTGAAGCCGGCTTTGATAGAAGAACTTCCTCACCCTGCCTACAGCCAAGAAATAACAGCAGCGCAGCAGCAGCCGTCTGTCACGCAGGAAGAAGTGGCTTCGGCGTCGAGCGCACAGATGGATGCCGCGGCCGCCCAAGCGACCTACACAGAAGCGATCTATTCGATGGAGCGCATGTTTGAAGAATTAGAGGCGGGAATCGTACCTCGGTCAAACTCGTTACGAATAATCGTCGGCAATGTGCTTTCGCGTGTGCTGAACGACAGCGCCTCCATGCTCACGTTTCTCTTTCTCCAGAAGATGCAACGGCTCGACCGCACGATGGCATCGCACGCGCTCGATGTCTGCACCCTCTCCCTCATTGTGGCGCATCGCCATGGGGTGGTGGAGAACGAGCTGGAAACGCTCGGCGCGGGGGCGTTATTGCACGACATCGGCTACAGCCGATTGCCGCGGAATATTTACCGTAAAAGCCACGACCTCACGGAGCAAGAGCGCGAGATGATGCAGCTGCATGCTGTGTTGGGACCGACGATCTTGCGGGACGCACAAGAGGACCGTGACTCGGTCATCCGAATTGTCGGGGAACACCATGAGCGCATCGATGGAAGCGGGTTCCCTCACAAACTCAAGGGAGGCTCCCTCTCAGTCTTGGCCCAACTGGTCGGCCTGGTAGACCTCTATGACGGCATGGTGAGCCGCCGGGGGGCGAGTCCAGCAATGCTACCGCACGATGCCGTCCGTCAGCTGTTACTCCTTGGGGATACAGGACAGTGCTCGATGGAGTTGATTCAATCCATGATCGGCAGTCTGGGGGTGTATCCGATCGGCAGCTTGGTGCTATTGAACACGGCGGAACAGGCCGTGGTGGTAGGGATGAGTACGACGCAGCGGCTCAAGCCCGTCGTGAAAGTGATCACTGGGCCACAGGGGGAATCCTATCTCACGCCAATTCGCGTCGATCTCGGAGCCCAGGCAACGGAGGCGTCGGCACGGACCATCGCGAAGGTACTGGATCCCCAAAATGAGCGAGTGAATGTGGCCTTCTATCTTGACGGGATGCAGAAAGAGACCGCCTCATGAACCATGCGGCGCTGGATACGCTCCCGATCGGCGTCCTGCTGCTCGACAGCAAGCTCCGCATACTGTCTGTGAATGCTGAAGCTGCCCGCCTCGTGGGTCGATCGGCAGATTCCTGCTTATCGAAGCCACTTCAGGAAGTCGTGCTGCAGCCATCTGGGACATCCAGTCACACAATCGCGACGCGCATTCAAGAGTCCCTTCTCAGTTGCCGTCCCATACAAGCAGCCCAGGCAACGCTCACTGGCCCCAGACACGAGTCACATCCGGTTGAATGGAGCTATGTCTCGCTGGAGACCGTCGCAGACGCCGGCGGAGTGTTGACGCTCCGCGACCTGACTCACGAACGAGAGCTGCAGCAAGATTACGACCGCCTGGCGCGCGTGGCAGAAGAAAGTCCGTCTCCCATTATCGAGTTGAACTCCGATGCCAATCTCATCTATGCGAATCCCGCAATGACACAACTCCTACAGCGGTTTGGTTACGATACCAGCGGATATCCCGCCGTGTGCCCCAGTGAGCTATCGAGACTCGTTCAACATTGTCTCGAATCAGGACAGGAGATACGGGGAGAAGAGGTGTGCTGTGCTGAAGCGAGCTTCTCGTGGATCTTCTGCCCAGTCCCCTCGCAACAATTGGTTCGGGGGTATGCGGTCGATATGACGGACGTGAAGGCAGCCCAAGAGAAGCTGCGCCGCTCAGCGGAACATCTCCGCGACAGCAATCGCCAATTAGATCGGGCGCTCCAAGACGCGCAGGAAGCTGCTCGAGTAAAGGCATCGTTTCTGGCGACCGTGAGCCACGAATTACGGACACCGATGAACGGCGTCATCGGGATGACGGACTTATTGATGGATACGAAGCCTTCGGAGGAACAACGGTCCTATATCGGACCCATTCGGCAATGCGGCGAGGCCTTACTCAGCTTGATTAACGATATTCTCGACTACGGCAAGATCGAAGCCGGCAAGCTGACATTGGAATGTATCGACTTCGATCTTCGCGCGACGGTGGAAGATGTCTTGGGTCAATTCGCGGTACCGGCACAGACCAAAGGACTGGAAATCGTCGGACTGGTGCATGCAGTCGTACCGACCGCTCTGCGCGGGGATCCGAGGCGGCTTCGTCAGATTCTCACGAACTTCGTCGGCAACGCGGTCAAGTTCACAGAACGGGGCAACGTGACGGTTCACGCCTTTCTTGAACAGGATCATGTCGATGCGGTCGTCGTCCGATTCGAAGTCACCGATAGCGGGATCGGTATCCCCCCGGAGGTACAGGCGCGACTCTTCCAACCCTTTACCCAGGCGGATAGCTCCACGTCTCGCAAATATGGAGGGACTGGCTTAGGACTCGCGATTTCGAAGCAGCTCGCCGAGCACATGGGCGGCAGCGTCGGCATCATCAGTCAACCGGGGCGCGGCAGCACATTCTGGTGCACGGCCCGCTTCAGCAAACAAACGATAGCGCCCTCGACCATCGCGCCCTCGTCCGAGTTGGCCGGACGCCGGGTGCTGATCGTCGACGACAATGAATCCAACAGGATGATTCTCCATCACCTCGTCACGAGGTGGGGCATGGTCGACGACCAGGTCCAGGATGCGGCCTCAGCTGTGGCACTCATTACACGAACTGCGGGGAAAGGCCTCTTCTACGATGTGGCCATCGTCAATGGGTTGATGCCTGGAAAGAATGGATTACCACTCGCCCAGGAACTCAAGGCGCACACTGTCGGATCGAACATTCCCCTGATCAACCTGACGTCGCACATTCAGCAGAGGCACGAGGAGACGGCGTCCCAAGATGACTCCATCGCCTACCTCATCAAACCGATCCGCCACGATCAACTCTCGAACTGCCTGAGAGCCGTGCTGGGATTATCGGGGCGCGTGAGCGAAAGAACGATGCTGAGGCCGAGCCCGCCTGCGCTGCCGATTATCGCGCAACGGAACCTCGTCGACATCACGTCGGCGCCCCGTATCCTCGTGGCTGAAGACAATCTCATCAATCAGACGCTGACTGTTCGTCTGTTAGAGAAACTCGGCTACCGATCTGACGTCGTGGAAAATGGTCAAGAAGCCTTGGCGGCATTAGACCGAAGCGCCTATGCCATGGTCCTGATGGACTGTCAGATGCCGCTTGTCGATGGCTTCGAAGCCACCAGGCTCATCCGAGAACGTGAAGCGTCCGACTCCGGAACGAAATACGCTTCACGCTTCACGAACGACGCGCCTCTCCAGCACATCCCCATCATCGCCCTCACCGCCAACGCCATGCAGGGAGACCGCGAGCGCTGTCTCGCCGCCGGGATGGACGATTATTTGACGAAGCCCCTACGGAAAGAAGAACTCAAGAGAGCGCTCGATCGGTGGATTTCGGTATCCCGGCATACCCAGGCCACGAATACCGACGGCGCCACAGACCCCGACGCAGTGGAAAACGCGGGCGCCCTCCCGGTGATCTTCGATAGGGCCACGATGCTGCGCAATATCGGAGACGATCATGAACTGTCGGATCGCCTGATTGAGTTGTTTCTCCAGCGCTATCCGCCCATGCTGGAGAACATCCGCACCACGTTGGCCTGCAAGGATTCACCAGCCATCGAACAGGCCGCCCACCTCTTGAAAAGCACCGCCAGGAATCTCTGCGCGCCGGAAGTCGTCTTGGCCGCCGGCCAGTTGGAGGCACTTGGACGACTCGGCAAGCTGCTCAATGCCTCGGTCATCTACACTCAGCTTGAGGCTGCAGTGCTTCGCCTTGTTCGGATGCTCGAAGTGCACCACCGCGCCAACGCGACGGCAGAAAGCCTGCCGCCTAAGAACCCCGTGAAACATGAGACGTGAAGCGTGAAGCGTGAAACGTGAAACGTGTCTCGGATAGACCGTCGCGCGTGAAGCGTCGTTTGTTCGGAAATGGCTGGTTTCTAGTTTCAGGTTCAACCTCGGAATTTCAGCGATCCGAAACGAACAACTTGAAACTAGCAACATGAAACCAGAAGCTAATAACCTGAAACGCTTAAACGAGGTACGTTTCACGCTTCACGAGAGATGTTCAGACAGGGAGGGCTTCTGATAGCGACTGAGTCTGTGAGGACCGGCGTGCGCTCGGTAGGGAGAAGATCGGATAGCGGGTTGGATACTCGTCAGGGAGAACCATCTGCTTGCATAGCCTGGTGTGAGGGTTCATGAGGAGCGGTCCGCGAAGGTTGGCCGTAATACGGCTGGGATCATCCGACGGAACGGTCAGAATCACGGCTAGCGTCAATGAGTCCGCGCTCATGGCTTTCACTTCCGCCAACGCTTCAGCCGACATCTCCACTCGATAATTCGCATCGAACAGAACGGGGTCGAGGATGACGAAGGCAAGACTTGGCTCCTCGACGCAGTGCAGCCACTTGACCGGCGCGTCTGTGTCATGGTCGAGGATGACATAGCGGCTCCAGTCGGGAAATCCCAGGATGCCGGATGGAAACGTCAGGATGGAACCATCAGAAACCTCCAGCCCACCGAACCGAGTCGACAGAAACTTCATGTTGATGCCTCACCCGATTGAGCGGTGTCCGGTAGACGAAGACGCCGAAAGGCGTCGAGCGGAACGACTCCGGTACAGGCAGCCGATTGGTTTTCTTCTTGAATTCTGGCACAGACTTCTTCTCGGTGTATCTCGACCGTAGGGGGCGCTTCGATTCCCAAACGAATCTGACCACCCTTGATGCCGAGCACGACCACCCGGATGGATGGGCCGATCGTGACACCTTCTCCACGCCGCCGCGTAAGAACCAACATGAACGCCTTCCTTGGCACAGGCCGCAACTTGCACGTTTTCAGGTTTCGAGTTCCTGGTTTCTCGTTCGTCAGGCAACGAAATACCAGCAATCCGATAACACAAACGACGCCGGTGAATATGGTATCGGCCTCTTTCGACAATTCTTGAACGCCGGCTGTCTTATTTCAAGAAGTTGAGAAGAGAACTCTCGAAGATACGATTCAATATCGCTCCTGCTGCTTGAATCGCTTGCTGCTGGAGCGTCAAGCTCGAAATCGCTTCCACCAAATCGACATCCTCATTGGTGGAAAGAATGTTCGAGAGAAAGACCTTGGTCTCATCGAGGCTGGCCTTGCTCGACGCGAGACGATTGGACAGCGCGCCGAGTTCTCCCTGAACGGACGAGACCTGATCCACGGCCACATCGACACCGGCCAAACCTCGCTGAATGCCGCCTCCATAATTGCCGTTCAACGCCGCATGCAGACTCTTCACCGATGCGAAGAGGTCGATCGTGGGGCCGGTAAAGGTCTGATTGCCTGGCTGGTTGGTCTTGACCGTTTGGCCGTCGCCCACTTCAATGGTCTGCAACCCGTCGTCGCCCTGGTATTGTACTCCGGTCAGAACACTGAACAGGTCGCCGCTCGCCGGAGCCGCCACGCCGTCTCTGAGTGAGAAACGCACACCCTCTGCCTCGATCATGCCGCCGGAGACATAGGACTGATTCGAGAGTACGACGTTCCGCGTTTGCGCGACAGCGAACACGTCTCCATTGCGCGGTCCTCTTGTCCCGTCTTGCAATACGACCCGAAGTCCGTCGAAGTCGATATTCGCACCGGAGAGATAGTTCGTGTAGCCCGCATCGTTGTTCAGCGTGGAAGCAGACGCCCCGACAGTCTCCGTCACAGTGGCCGACCCCGAGCCCAGGATCTGCGCCGCAGTGGAGCCTGCATTGCCAAACCTCAGGAGGAGTGAATTGGTGTTGCCTGCAGGATTGTTGATCGTAATCCGGCCGGCCGTCACAGACCCATACGCCACCGTGTAGGCCGCCGTATTGGCTACGTTTCGGCTCGCATTCAACTTGGAGGCGAGTTCGGCCGCCAGTTGTGCGCCCGTATAGCTGCCGGTCGCCAAGGTGATCGTTGTATCCGTCGTGCCTCCGTCGTCGTTGACGATCAGGGTATTGTTCGCCGAGGTGATGTCGAAAATGTTGGTCGCAAGGGTCGTGTCGTACACGTTCAACTGCTTGGATACCCCGGCCAGGCCGGTCGTATCCACATCGCTCGTGACTGTCCCGCCCGCAGCAATACCGGTTCGATCGATACCGTTCGAACCCATGAGCGACTTGGCCGTGGAAGCCCCGTTGGAATACAGGAGGCTCAATGATGCTCCATTGGCCACATCGTTCGTAATATCGAACTTGCCGGTGGTCTCGTTAAAACCGACCGTGTAGGTCTCTGCCCCGCTCGCTGTCTCCAGCGCGCTCTTGATCTGGGCCGCCAGCTGAGCCCCGGTATAAGACCCAGCCGTCAGCGTGGCCGTCACGGGGCCGGTGCCTGGGTCGAATCGAATCCCGTCGTTGATCCCTGCCGTCACCGTGTAGATGTTCTTCACTCGTACTTCATAATTGTCCAATGTCACACGGCTGGGATCGAGCACGCCGCTGTCGCTCCTCACCGCGCCGCCGGTATTCGTGCTGTTCGCCACCACGCCCACTGCCGTGGAGACGTTGTAGAGATCGAAGGTGGTCGCGGCGCTGAACTTCACCAGATAATCGTTGAGCGTCACGGCGTTCGGGTTGGATACCGTTCCCTGCGAAATCACGGCGCTGCCGGTATTCCTCGCGCTGACACCGGTCGCAGCGCGGATGGCGAACACGGAGGCGCCGTTGGTCGTGCTGCCGCCATTGAAGCCTAGGATGGCAACGCTGCTGCCGCCGGTGACTTCGACGGAAGACGGCAGGCCGTTATCGTCAGAGGCAATAATCAGATGATCGGTGTCGAACGTCACCGTCACGCTTTTCCCTGCCGCCACGAGCGTAGGATCGGTGTTGATCTTGCGTTGCACGAGCGACGCCAATCCGGAGCCGCTCAGGGAGGCGGTTCCGAGTGCAATCGTGCCGGACAGGGTCCCGTCGACCTTCACCACCAGCGAATCATTGGTACCGCCGGTCAGAGCGATGGGGGCGGTAATGGCGACGCCCGTCGCCCGCCCATGGCGGCCGGTGCCGGCAAAGATCGATTGCCCCCCGGCATGCTCAGAGTTTCCGAGTTCTTGAAGCTGAAGAAATAGTTGTTTGACTTCCCGCGCCCCGATCGCTCGATCGGCAGGACCGTTCGTGCTGTTGGCGAACTGTACGGCGAGTTCTTTGACCCTACCGAGGGCAGTCGTCACGCTGCTCAAAGCGCTGTCGGTCAGGTTGAGACGAGTCGTGGCCACGCCAAGATTGCGAAGATACTGGTCCGTCTTGGTCATCGATAACTTGGTCGCCACGATGCGGTCGAAGGCGCCGGCGTTATCCGACGGCTTCACCACCTTCTTGCCGGTCGAAATTTGCTCCTGTGTGGCCAGCGCCTTCGCACGGGCTCGCTGAATGTTGTTCACCAACATGCTATAGGACTGTTGTTCGGTGACTCTCATCGCTTCGTCGCCCCGCGTTACCGTTTCAAATCCAACAATGTTTGCAGCATCTCGTTCGTAATGATGATAAGCCGGGAAGCCGCCTCAAAGACCCGCTGATACTTGAGCATGTCGACCAACTCTTCATCGATCGAGACGCCGGAGGACTGAGCTCGGAACGACTCCAATTGCTCGTGCAAGATGGTTTGGGCATCGAGCCGACTATCCGCAGACTGCGCCGCCACTCCCACCCCTGTGGCGGCCACTCGATAGGCGTCGCCGAACGTCGTGTTGCCGATGGTGGAAATGGATGTTGTTTGCAAGGCGATCAGCGCGATGGCCGTCGCGTTATTGCCGGGAACCCCGGCGCGGGTCGAAGACGCAGCGACCTTGCCGGCGCTCGTCAGCGATATGCCGATCGACTTGGCCGTATCGCTATAGGAATTGAGGGAGAACACGTCCTTGGCCACCACCGTCCCGCTCAGGGCGACCTGTATGCCGTCGATCGTGAATGTTTGTGGACCGGCATAGGTCCCTGACGCAGCCGTGCTGGTTCCACTGGAGAGACCAAGTGCGGCTCGCGCAGTTCCCCCGGTGACATCGACCGCGGAGACCGAGGTCGATGCGTTCGAGGTGATGGTGAAGCGGCTGGTCGTCGTATCGTAGGTCACCACCACGCTACGGCCTGCGGCCTGCAAGGTTGCATCGGCATTGATCTTCGTTTGCAGCTCAGTCGCCAAGGCCGTTCCGCTTGGATAGGATTGTCCGGGCGAGGCGGCGCCGGCCAGGGTGATCGTTCCCGACGTGGTTCCATCGACGGTGACCGTGAGGGTGTCGTTGGTTCCTGTCACGATGTTCACCGGCACATCGACGGTCGGCGCGCTGATCGCTGTGCCGGCATAGTTCCCCTTGATGGTCGCTCCGGTCGTGGTATTCACGATGGAGTATGCCGTCGCAGAGGAAAATCTGATGGCATAGTCCTGCAGTGTCAGCAGGCTGTTCGCGGTGATCGGTCCTCCCGCAAGGGTGGCGCTCCCCTGATTGGTCGAGTCGTCATGGGTTGTCACGGAAAGCGGGGAAAAGAAATCGAGCCCCGTCGACCCGTCGAGCCCATATCCTTGGCGGTGGAGTTGATTGACCTCGTTCACCAGACTGGCCGAGAGTCTATCGAATGCTGTTTGAAGCTCCGGAATGATGGTATCGCGGATCGCCAGGAGCCCTCCGAGCTTGCCACCTGAAATGAGCGCGGTGATGTCCGAGGACCTCGTGTTCCCCGTATCGTATTGGACGTTCGCCAAGCCCCCGTTCTCGAGCGATGCCACCGCCACCAAATTGCGCGACACGTTGTTTTCGACCACGACCTGGCCACGCCCGACAAACACCGACAAGGCGCCATTCGCCCCCGCAATCACCGAGATGTCGATGAGTTTGGCGAGGTCGTTGATCGCTTGATCGCGTTGGTCCTGCACATCGTTGGCATTTTGCCCTGAGGCCTCGGCCAACACGATCTTATTGTTCAGGTCCGCGACCTGCGCGGTCAGGCTATTGATTTTCGAGACCGTCTGTTTGACTTGATCGTTCAGCGACGTCCGGCGGGCGACAAGTTCGCCGGCCACCTGAGTGATGCTATTGGTAAGGAGACCCGATTTAGCCAGCAACACCGAGCGCGGTGTGACGTCGGCGGGGTTCGCTGCAACGTCTTGAAGACTGCTGAAAAACGCATTCAACTGCGCCCCAATCCCCTGATTGTTGGAATCGCTGAAGATGTTCTGTATCTGAAACAACTGGTCGCGCGTGATGGATAACTCTCCCAACACTTCATGGGACTCGGTCAGCTGGCGATTGATGAAGCCGTCGACGATACGCCGAATCTGCGTGACCTGGACGCCGGTTCCAACCTGGCCCGGATTGCCGTTGATCGGAGACCGTTCGGTCAGTACCGCCTCCTGGCGGGAATAGCCTGGTGTGTTGACATTCGCGACATTGTGACCGGTGACCGTCAGCGCCTGTTGGGCGGCGCTGAGGGCGCTTTTCCCGATATCGAGCAATCCGTCGAGTCCCATAATCCTCTTAGCCTCTCTGCCTGAGCATGGCGCCGCCGATCCCTGCGCGCTGAGATTCCCCGGAAGCCGAGTAGGTGCCTCGTTCCGGGAGGGCTTCGATCGAGAGGTGCATCGCTTTGCGGCACAGCGTTTGGATACCGGCTACGAGCACCTCATTGACGGCGGTATCCTGACGCAACGCCCGGACTTTCGCCGCGAGCCGCTCATGGCATCGCTCGATATCGTGTTTCTCTCTTCGATCGAGCCGATCGATCACGTCCTGCAAGGTCACGGTCTCGCGAGGAAGGCTCCACACCTCGGCAAACTGCTTCACCACTTCCGCGCGTTCGGATTCCAATGATTGGAACTCTCGGAGGTTTCTCAGTCGCTGCTCGTTGAGCGCGGGGAATTCTGTGAAGGACAGCTTGCGAAGGGCCGTGCGTTCCTGGTGCAGCGTCTGCTGGAGCACATCGCAGTGGGATTCTTCACGCGTGAGGATATCGAGAATAGATGCGGCGGTTGACGCGGTATTGGACATGGGCCTCTTTCTGTCAGGATTCGTCTGAGTAGGATGCTGAAACAGTCCGCCGGCGTTCTGAACGGCTACGGCTCAGGCCAAGGTCAACAGCCAGCTGAGTCGATGTCAGTCCAGCCGCTGTTCCCTCAGATCGATGCCCCCAAGACAGAACACAAACGGGTCAGAGCACAGCCTCGGTCAATATGTGGCGAATGATCGCATCACCGACCTTGCGCCCATCGACGTTGTACGTGCCGGCCTCCACCGACCGACTGATCCGCTCGACACGTTCGGCGCGGGCAGCATCGGGCAGATCGGCCAGCGCCTTGATCCGTAGGATTTCCTTCGCCTGCTGTGAGATCTGCACACGGTCTTGCCGGCCATCGGTCGGCGCGCGGCGATTCGCCCCCGCCGGAGCGCCCGCCTGGGCGCCGAGTAGCAGTGTGGCAAGATGATCGGCTTTGCCATGACCTGAGATCTGCATAATCTCCTCCCTCTCCCAAATTAGCCCCGAGTAACCTGAATGGGTGTGGCGAGAACCGGGGCGTGAATACCTCTCCGTTCCTCTATCGGCTTGTGCGTCTCAGGACTTGAGGGAAACGGTGTTTTTCTTGGTATATTCTTCAATCATTCCGGCTAATCCAAGCCCGCCGGACTCTGCCGCGAGACGGCCGATCTCCTGATCGTACAAGGAGTAGAAGAAGTCTCCTCCCTTATTTTCAATCGCCCCCTTGGGGATTGTTTCTCGCATGACTTTCAAGAGATTCGAGATAAAGTAGCCTTCGAATTCATGGGCTGCCTTCTGCATAGCCGCTCCTCCAGCCTGTCCTTCAGGAATGCTGAGCCGTGGAGTCTGTGACAGGCTCAGGTGAGTAGGGGCTATCTGCATGAGAGAGCTGAGGCCTACGGAATCGTGATTCAATGTACCCTCCATATCCTCGACAACATGTCGATACATATACAACTCAATATCAATATCTTATCTAAATAATATCAAGGTTAGCCTGAAGTGCTCCAGCCGATCGAAGCGCCGACAGAATGGCAACCAAGTCCCTGGGCGTCACCCCGACTGCATTCAGCGCCCGTACCACTTCTCCAAGCGTCACTGTTTCATCCACCACCACCAATCTGGACTCTTGCTCCTTCGCCTCGGTCTGAACATCCTCAGTCACAGTCGTCTGTCCACCAGAAGGCCCACCAAGCAAGGAAGCGGGTGGCTGCGACACATGTATCGTGTTCTTAACCGAGATCGTGAGATTCCCGTGGGAGATGGCACAGGTGGAAATACGCACATGTTCTCCAAGAACCACGGTGCCGGTCCGTTCATTCACGACGACTTTCGCCGGCAAGTCGACCGCCACCTCCAACCCTTCGATCATGGCGATGTACTCCACGACTCGGCCATGAAACGTTGCGGGAATCGCGGCCCGAACGAGTCCTGAATTCACCGCCGTCGCACTCCCCTTCCCGAATACCCCGTCGATGGCTTCCGTCGTCCTGATTGCCGTCGTAAAATCAGGCTGGCGCAGCAGCACTGAGACCGTCTCCCACGATTCGATGTCGATGCCGGCATCCTTTTCGATGATCGCGCCACCTGGTACGATCCCGGCGGATTGATGGTTTTTGGTGACGGTGGACCCGCCCGCTCCGCCGGTTCCCCCCAAAAATCCTCCGATTGAAATCGGTCCTTGCGCGACGGCATAGACTTGCTGGTTCGCCGCCTTCAGCGGGGTCAACAACAGAGTGCCGCCCTGCAGGCTCTTCGCATTCGCCATCGACGACACCAGCACATCGAGCGTCAAACCCGGTTTTGCGAAGGGCGGCAATTTGGCCGTGACCATCACCGAGGCGATGTTGCGCGTCAGCAACTGGATCGGATCGATCACGAGGTTGACCCCCATCTTATTCAACATCGACATCATGGCTTGAATCGTAAACTGGCCGCCGATGACCTGGTCTCCGGTACGATCCAGGCCGACGACGAGACCGTAGCCGATCAACTGGTTGTCCCTGATGCCTTCGAACGATCCGAGATCTTTGATGCGAACCGCATCAGCCGGTACCGCCCAGAAGAGGATTTCCAACAGCAACAGTCCGATGCTCATCCCTGCTCGTCTCATATCCTGTCCCTCTCGCGCCTAACAGGCGACTCTCCCCGACGACGAAAGAACCTCGCGAACCAGGCCGGTTCATGGGTGACAGACGGCAGGGACGATACTGGCGCCGCTGAATATTTTTCATAGTCTACCCTGTCGGCAACACATCCTGCCTCGGCGCGGCGGACGACCCCGTTCATCACCATCAACTGCAATGTTCGCAACACCGTCGTCCGGCGACGGAGGTCCCCACGGATATTTGCGGTCCGTCTCATGGCGCCATTCATGAGTCCTGTGTCCTTGATATTAGCAAGCTGCGAAAAAACTCGGTTTACACATAACGCACCGTTGAAACATGACAGACGGAGCGATAACCCCAAAAACATCAGGATGCTCAAAAAGGCCGTCATCTTCGTCCGTCGTTCGCATCTCGTATCTCGTCATTCGCAAGCAGGGAATCTCCTAGCGGCGAGATACGCTTCACGAGGGACGCTTCACAGTTCATGCGCTGGCGGACTTTTTCAGCATCCTGTTAGATGGGGTAGATCCAGTCGAGTATCCGCACCAGCCAACCAGGTCGTTGCACGTCGTCCACCACACCCAAGCCGGAGTACTCGATTTTCGCATCGGCAATCGCGCTCGATAAGACCGTGTTCTTGGTATCGACGTCCACGCGACGCACGATGCCGCTGATCGACATCAACTGCGTCTCGCTGTTCACGGTGACCTCACGTTTGCCTTCCATCCGCAGATCCCCGTTCGGCAAGACCTCGGTCACAATGGTGGAAATCGTCCCGGTCAGGGTATCCTCACGGCTGGTGGCGCCTTTGCCCCCGAACTTGTTCTTTGCGCCGGCATCGATACCCAGGCCCCGCATCGTTTCGCCGCCGAGACGGATTCCTGGAATACCGATATACCCGACCCCGGATCCGCTCAATGAATTGCTCACGGTCGATTCCCGTTCCGCCTTCGTATCGGCGGACTTGGACCCTTTATGCTTCTCTACGATCTTGACGGTCAGAATATCGCCGATCCGCATGGCCCGCAGATCTTCGTAGAGATAGGCGCGCCCATTCTCTTCCTGCCAGAGAGAGCCGAGAGTTTTAGGCGGCGGCAAGGGAGGGACCGTCAGTTTATTGGCCACGTTGGGCGAGTGATGCAAGTAGCACCCGGCGCTGAGGAACGCGATGCTCAGCGCGCTCAACGCGAGGACTGGAGATAGGCCTCTGTGACGGCGACTAGTAATCAACTCGTACGACTCCCGGCGCGACAACCTTGGCGCGCAATTCTTTGCCTGAATCGAGGTTCGCCACAGTCACGGACTGGCCGAGTTCTCCGCTCGATTTCGTGACGCCGGTTGCCCGAATCGAGAGGCCCCCGTAGCGTGCCTCGATGGCCACATGATCGCCTTTGCGAACGGCGTAGGGTTTTTTGATCATGGCCAGGCGAATCGGTATGTTGGCCTGCAATGGACGCGCCGCACTTTTCCCGACCACATCGTTCATGCTGGTCGCCAAGTGATGATTCAACTCTCTGAGCTTGACTCGCTGGACGGTCAGATCTTCCTCTTCGATCACATCGTCCATCTTAATGACCCTGATCGGCACGACGGCATCGATAGAGGCGCCGATATCGGCG
>JAWXBV010000153.1:0-17726 GCA_034440335.1 Nitrospirota bacterium
AAACTGTACTAAGTGTGTACACGTCGGGGCTGCCAGTCCGGCAGCCCCGCTATTTCCTTCCTAGAATTGCCCATCAACGTGATGCGTTTCTCGGCCTGCGACCAGGCCGGACCGTGCAGTCCCAGGGAGTGTTTTCCTTACAAGGAGTCTTATGTCTACGTTTGCTGATATGAATCTGCCCCAATCCCTTGCCCAGCGCTTGATACAGGCGGGCCTGACGACACCCACGCCGGTGCAACAGGCGGCCATTCCACTCGCGTTGAAAGGCGCGGACATTATGGCGCAGGCCAAAACCGGGAGCGGGAAAACGCTCGCATTTTTACTGCCGATTATTGAACAGGTCATGCGACGAGAGGCCTCTGCGCCCGCGCCAGGCCCCTATGCCAAGTCAGGGCCTGGCCATGGGTCCGGACCGAAGTTTTTAGTGCTGGCGCCTACGCGGGAATTGGCGCTTCAGATTGAAATGGAGCTGCGCAAATATGCTCCGGTGTCCGTGACCTCCTTGTCGGTATACGGTGGGACGCCGATCGAGCGCCATTATCGTGCACTGCAACGACCGCCGTTGGTGGTGGTCGGTACGCCTGGGCGGTTGCTCGACTTGGCCGGTTCCGGCCACTTGAAGTTGGGTGGCGTGACGTTTCTTGTGATGGACGAGGCCGATCAGATGTTGGATCGCGGATTCTTGCGGGACATACAACGGATCATCCGTCTCCTCCCGGTTGAACGCCAGACGCTGCTGTTCTCCGCGACATTTTCAGGGGAGATTCAAACGCTTGCGCAGACCATGCAGCGCAATCCCACTCGTATTTCTGTCGATCCTGGGATCAGCACTCCAACCACGATCGTGCATGCCTACTTTGTCGTGCCGGGGGACCAGGTTCGTACACAACTTGTACATACCTTGCTCCAGAGCGTGACGGCTGGCAGCCGCTCGATGGTGTTTTGCGATCAGAAATATAAGGTGCGACGGCTGGCGGCCCATTTGGGCGGAGAGCCGGCTTTGGTCGGTGCGTTGACCGGCAATCACAGCCAAGCGCAGCGGGAACGGACGCTCGGCGCGTTTCGGGCCGGACGACTCCGTTCGCTCGTGGCCACCGATGTGGCGGCCAGAGGCCTCGACATTCAGGATGTGACACAAGTGATTCACTATGAGTTGCCGACCAATCCAAACTCCTATGTCCATCGGACGGGACGAACGGGTCGAGCAGAGAAGGAGGGGGCGACGTACTTGATTCTGTCTCAATCCGAAGAGCGAGAGTATCTTCGAATGGTGAGGCAATTACGAATCGAGACGAAGAAACTCGCACTGCCTGTGTTTGCGGCACTCCCATCTCCGGCCCCTATGCAGGTGAGTGAAGAGCAGTCTCATCGCCAGCGGCCCCGCCGAAGTGCGGAACCATCGGGTCGGCGATTCCGCGAGGGCGAGAACCGGGGGCCAGTGCATAGACAGGGAGCCTCGGCCGGTGCATCCAGGCACTCGCGATATTAATCTGTGAAATTGATATGAGAAACGCAGGATAGGTGAGATAGGCTGAAGGCCGAAGGTCGGAGTTCGAAGCTCTGAACACTTCAGCCTTCAGCCTTCCCAGCTTCAGCCTGCACGTATTGTGCGTGGCGCTGTTTTCGATGGTAAGATAACGGCCGAAAGGTCGTCCCATGCCCTCGTTCCAACTCGAAGCCCCATTCAAACCCTGCGGAGATCAAGGCCAAGCCATCGAGAAGTTGGTGGCAGGGATTGAGGCCGGACGGAAGCACCAAGCATTGCTCGGTGTGACGGGATCCGGCAAGACCTTTACCATGGCTAATGTGGTCGCGCAGGTGCAGAAGCCCACGTTGGTATTGGTCCATAACAAGACGTTAGCCGGTCAGCTGTACCAAGAGTTCAAACAGTTCTTCCCTCACAATGCGGTGGAGTATTTCGTCAGCTACTACGATTACTACCAGCCGGAAGCCTATATCCCCCAAAGCAACACGTACATAGCCAAAGACGCATCCGTCAACGACGCGATCGATCAGATGCGGCATGCTGCGACATCCGCGCTGCTCCAACGGAACGACGTGCTGATCGTCTCGTCGGTCTCCTGTATTTACGGACTGGGGTCGCCGGAGGTCTATCACGAGATGGTGGTCTTTCTCGAGGAGGGTATGGAGGTCAGGCGGGAGAAGATTCTGGCGAAGCTGGTCGAGATTCAATATGCCCGCAACGACATGGATTTCCACCGCGGCACCTTCCGCGCCCGTGGCGACGTCATCGAGATTTTTCCGGCTTCGAACGACGCGGTGTCCGTGCGGATCGAGTTGTTCGGCGACGTGGTCGATGCGATTCATGAAATCGATCCACTGACGGGGAAGTCGCTCAGGAAGCTTCCAAAAGTCGCGATCTATCCGAATACGCACTATCTCATTGCGCCGGACCGGTATGAACAGGCGATTACCGGCATCGAAGAAGAACTGGACGAACGGGTCGCCTATTTCAAGAAACAGAATCAACTCGTGGAGGCTCAGCGGATCGCGCAGCGCACCAAGTTCGACCTTGAGATGATTCGAGCGATGGGGTATTGCCATGGCATTGAGAACTACTCGCGGCATCTGAGCGGCCGGGCAGCCGGCGAGCAGCCTCCGACGCTCATCGACTATTTCCCTAAAGATTTTCTGCTGATCGTCGACGAGTCCCATGCCACGATTCCGCAAGTGGGCGGGATGTACGAAGGCGACTTTTCACGGAAACGCACCTTGGTCGAGTACGGATTCCGGTTGCCCTCGGCGATCGATAACCGACCGCTCAAATTCGTGGAATTTGAGCGTTGTCTCAAGCAGGCGGTATATGTCTCTGCGACGCCAGGCCCCTATGAGCTGGGGCATGCGGCTGGAGAAATTGTCGAGCAGATCCTTCGTCCGACCGGTCTGATGGATCCGGTCATCGATGTGCGCCCGGCTAAAGGGCAGGTCGATCATCTGCTCGGCGAAGTGCGGGCTGAAACGGCGCAGGGAGGGCGTGTGCTGATCACGACCTTGACCAAACGTATGGCAGAAGACCTGAGTGAGTACTACCACGATCTTGGCATCAAGGTGCGGTATCTGCACTCCGACATCAAGACGCTGGAGCGGGCTGAGATTCTCCGCGATCTGCGGCGTGGGGTGTTCGACGTGCTGGTGGGAATCAATCTCCTGCGCGAGGGGTTGGATCTTCCGGAGGTCACGTTGGTGGCGATTCTCGATGCGGATAAGGAAGGGTATCTTCGGTCCTATCGGTCCTTGATCCAGACGGCCGGGCGAGCAGCGAGGAATGTGCGGGGGCACGTGATTCTGTACGGTGATACGGTCACCGATTCGATGCGCATGGCGCTCGCCGAGACCGAACGCCGGCGCACGATTCAGGCCGCCTATAACATCAGGCACGGCATCGTACCTGTGAGTATTAAGAAAGACGTCTTGTCACTCGAATATGCGACGGAGGATATGGGTGCCGTGCTACTGGATTTGGCCGCTGAGTCGTCGTCCGTCTATGGGACGGAAGAAGCGGCAGGACAGATCATCAAACGGCTTGAAATTGAAATGAAAGCCGCGGCCAAGGAGTTGGAATTTGAGCGAGCCGCGGCCCTCCGAAACCGGATTCGAGCGGTGAAGCTGAAAGAATTAGAGCTGAAGTCGGAGCGCTAGCAGGCTGCCCAGCGATCCGTGAGAGGTGAAACGTAAAACGTGAAAGGTCCCGAAGAATGAATCCCCGGCAGTCCTGCGTTTTACCTTTCACGTCTTACTTTTTACAGCTATTGAGATGATGCGAGAACGACGCTGGCGGACTTTTTCAGCATCGTGTTACACGTTTTTGTATAGATAGATGCCGAGAAACATCCCTAGGAGGCTGAGGAGGTTGATCTTGAGTTCGAAGCCTAGGGTGAGCTTAAGGAGGATCAAATCGATGACAAGCGGAGGGTTGATGCCAGGGGTAAAATTGGTAGCGAAGATCGTTTGAATCGTGCCATGTGGGGCCATAACCCGGAGGATTTCCCCCAGTACTCCACCCAAGAGTCCACCGATGAGCACGAAAATGAGCAGAATCCAGTATGATTTTCTCACGGCACCCGTCTCACAACTCTCCTCACTCCCTCTGTAGTCTTGCGGCACACAATGGTAGGTCCATTTGGACCATAGCGAAAGGCCTGGGACATGTCAACGAAATCTACGTCTCGCTCTCCCTTGACATCATCTCGCCTCGTCCTTTAGACTTGCCGATGCTCTTTTGCTAGAATTTTCCGGGCGATCGGAGATCCTGGGGTAAGGCTTCGATGGCCCTTTTCTTTGTGGCGTTATGCTCGATTCTCTCAGCGAAAAATTCGAGAAGATTTTAAGAAAACTGCGCGGTTCCGGGGTTCTCACCGAACAGAACATCGCAGAAGCCTTGAAAGATGTTCGTCTGGCGCTGCTCGAAGCCGACGTCAACTTTAAGATCGTCAAGGACTTCATCGAGCGAGTTCGCGTAAAGGCCGTTGGGCAGGAAGTCCTTCAGAGCTTGACCCCCGGTCATCAGGTGGTCAAGGTCGTATGGGACGAGCTGCGGGAGATGATGGGCCGCGAGCGAGCTGGTCTGGCTCTGGCTTCGAACCCTCCGACCGTTGTCATGATGGTGGGACTCCAGGGTGCTGGAAAGACAACGACCTGCGGCAAGCTCGGGCGGTATTTCAAGGCACAAGGGAAACGCGTTCTCCTGGTTGCAGCAGATCCTCGTCGTCCGGCAGCCGGTGAGCAGCTGGCGAGCCTTGGGCGCGATCTTGCTATTGATGTATATCGAGCCGATCAGGCACAAGCGGTCCAGGCCGATGTCGTCCGGATCTGTCAGGCTGGTGTGGAACGGGGACGAGACCAGGGGTACGATCTCGTCGTGCTGGACACCGGCGGGCGTCTCCACATTGACGATGAGTTGATGGGGGAGTTGGTGGCGGTGAGAGCCGCCGTGCAACCGCACGAAGTGCTCTTGGTCGCAGATGCCATGACGGGCCAAGACGCGGTGACGATGGCGAGCCAGTTCGATCAACGCATCGGACTGACCGGTATCATCCTGACCAAGGTTGAAGGCGATGCTCGGGGCGGGGCGGTGCTGTCTATCCGAGCGGTGACCGGCAAGCCGATCAAGTTTTTGGGCGTGGGTGAGAAGCTCGATGCGCTGGAGCTGTTTCATCCCGATCGGATGGCCTCGCGCATCCTCGGAATGGGCGATGTGCTCTCGCTGATCGAAAAGGCCCAAGAGACCTTTTCGCGTGAACAGGCAGAGGATACGCACAAGCGGCTGACGAGCAACCAGCTCACGCTGGAAGATTTCCGTGCTCAGCTGGGGCAGGTCAACCGGCTAGGTTCGATGGACCAGATTTTGGGCATGCTGCCGGGCGGTCAGAAACTCAAGGGGGCGATGGAAGGGCAGATGCCGGAGCGAGAGATGAAACGGGTTTTGGCGATGATCGACTCGATGACCCTACGCGAACGGCGCGATCATACGCTCATGAATGGAAACCGAAAAAAGCGGATTGCCCGTGGAAGCGGGACGAAGGTGGAAGAGGTGAATCGGTTGATTAAACAGTTTCTGTCGGCGAGAAAAATCGCCAAAGTTATGGCGGGATCTGGGGGGCGCCGGCAGCTTGCACAGCTGATGCGCTCCAGGTAAGAGGCGAGCATCATTATGGGTGTGTCTATAGGAGGAGGAGTCTAGTGGCTGTTCATTTGAGATTGACGAGGACAGGACGACACAAGCGACCGCTCTACCGCGTCGTGGCAGCGGATTCCCGGAAACCACGCGATGGGCGGTTTCTCGAAATTCTCGGGATTTTCGATCCCTTGAAGGAACCGGCGGTGCCGGAGTTGAAGCAGGAACGGGTGTTGAGCTGGTTGCACCAGGGAGCCCAGCCGACCGTCACGGTCAAGACATTGCTCCGCCGGTGTGGCGTATGGAAGCAGTTTGAGGCAGAGAAAGCAGCGAAGGCGGCAAAGAAGAAGGGCGTCTAGGACGTGACGACCGCTCAGACGGACTTTGTGACGATCGGCAAGATCGAGCGCCACTTTGGCGTGCGGGGTGAGTTCAAGGTGCGATCGCTCAGCGATGTGCCGGGCCGGTTGGACCATTTAACGCAGGTGCAGATCTTGGAGCTGACGGGACAGACGGTCGAGAGGACCGTGACGCATGTTCGACGCGCCGGCTCGACCTATATCATGGGTCTTGCGGGTGTGACGACGCCGGAGGACGCGATGATGCTGCGCGGGGGCTTGATTCAAGCGCCGCGTTCTCCAGCGGCGGCATTGTCAGCGGATGTCTATTTCGAATGCGACTTGATGGGGATGACGGTCGAGAACGAGCGGGGTGAAGAGGTCGGCGTGCTGGAGACGATTCTAGAGATACCGGAGAATCGGCTCTTCGTCGTTCGCAAGGGGACGGAAGAAGTCCTTATTCCAGCCGCAAAAAACTTTGTGACCTCGGTGGATCTTGCGCGCCGGCTGATGACGGTACGCGGGATCGACGACTTGCTTGAGGGTCGTCATGCGGTGTGACATCCTAACGCTGTTTCCCGACATGGTGGCGCCGGTGCTCGGCCAGAGTATTCTTAAGCGAGCACAAGAAAAAGGACTCTTACATATTACGGTGCGTAACTTGCGCGACTATACCGTCGATCGCCACAAGGTTGCGGACGATGTACCCTATGGCGGGGGAGCCGGGATGGTGATGAAGGCCGAGCCCATCTTGCGCGCGGTGGAACAGATTCAGGGCGACTATGCACAGGCCGGTGAACAGATTCGCTTGCTGTTCCCTTCCCCGCACGGTCGTCCGTTCACGCAGGCCTATGCGAAAAATCTGGCGGACGATCCGCGTCGGCTTGTTATTCTTTGTGGCCACTACGAAGGAGTCGATGAACGAGTGCGGCTGGCGTTGCACCCGGAAGAAATTTCCGTCGGAGATTATGTGCTGACCGGAGGTGAATTGCCGGCGCTAGTGCTCATCGATGCCGCAGCCCGATTGGTTCCCGGCGTGTTGGGCGATCCAGAATCGATCGAGGAAGAGTCGTTCACGGATGCGTTGCTCGAATATCCGCACTATACGAGGCCGGCGGAGGTTCGAGGGATGCCTGTGCCGGAGGTGTTGCTGTCAGGACATCACGAGGCCATTCGTCTATGGCGTCGGAAGGAATCCCTGCGAAGTACCTATCAGAGACGGCCGGATCTTCTACAAGATAGGGTCTTGAGTCTCGAAGATCAACAATTGCTAGACGAACTTACTCGTGACGGCGTGCCGGAGACGCCTGTTCGATGTGGGGGGGGAGGAATAGTCTCATGAATCGCTTAGAACGGATACAACAGTCTTTCAGGAAGACGTCGGCGCCCAGTTTTGAGATCGGCGATACCGTCCGCGTGCATGTGAAAGTGGTCGAAGGGGAGAAAGAGCGTATTCAGGTGTTCGAAGGTGCCGTGATCGCCCGTAAAGGGTTGCTGAACACGGAGACCTTCACTGTGCGTAAGGTCTCCTACGGCGTCGGCGTGGAGCGAATTTTCCCGATCCATTCGCCGATCGTCACGCGCGTCGAGGTCATGCGTCAAGGTAAGGTGCGCCGGGCCAAGCTCTATTATCTCCGTGGGAAGAAGGGCAAGTTTGCGAAGGTCGTAGATCGTGAGTTTGTCGCGAGTGCGAAGGGGAAGCCCGGGGTCACTCGTAAGGCCGAAGAGCCGGTCGAAGCCGCCTCGGCTCCGAAGGCCTAGTTTCATGTCTTGGTTCCACCGACCACCCATGTCGAGGCCCTTTCACCGGATGCATCGTGGGACCTACCGATGAATTTGAATTGGAAGCCCGACGGCGCGGCTATCGGTGTATTGCCGGCCTGGATGAAGCCGGACGGGGTCCTCTAGCCGGTCCTGTCGTCGCGGCGGCGGTGATTCTCCCTATTCGTTGTCGCGTGGTCGGTATCGACGATTCCAAACAAGTCTCGGCGTCTGCGCGCGCGTGTCTCTACGAGGTGATTGTCCGGCGGGCACGGGCGGTCGGAGTCGGAGTCGCCACTGTGGAGGAGATCGACCGCCTCAATATCTTAGAGGCGACTCGCCTGGCCATGCGGCGCGCGTTGGCATCGTTGACTCCCCCGGCGGACTGTCTCCTGATCGATGCGGTCACATTGTCACAACTCGCCATTCCTTCACGCTCTATCATCAAGGGTGATACAGTATCAATTTCGATCGCGGCAGCGTCGATTGTGGCCAAAGTCACGCGCGATCGCATGATGGCGGTCTATCATCAGACCTATCCCGACTATAATTTTCTCTCCCACAAAGGGTATGGAACGGAAGAACATTTGCAGCGGCTCGCTCAACACGGTCCCTGCGCGATTCATCGGCGCACGTTCGCTCCAGTTGCACAGCTCGTAGGTGGAATGCAGGGTCGCCGACCTCGCTCGCGTACTGACCTGGACGAATCGTCACGGATCGATCAGTGACCATGCATGACCCCCGAAAGCTGTTTGGCCACGAAGGGGAATCGGCGGCAGAGAAGTATCTGCGGCACAAGGGGTATCGGATTCTGGCCCGTAATCTGCGTTCGTCTGTGGGGGAGCTGGACCTCGTGGCTGAAGACGGTCAGGTACTGGTCTTTGTCGAGGTCAAAGCACGTCGAACCGACGCGTTCGGCGGAGCGATCCATGCCGTGCATCAACGAAAGCAGGAGAAGTTGATCCAGTTAGCGGCTCAGTATTTGGCCCGTCACCACATCAAAAATCGGCTCTGCAGATTCGATGTCGTTCTGCTGCAAGGCACGGAGGCCGTTGCCCCGCAGATCGAGCATATTCAGAACGCCTTCGAGGTCTCGGGAGACGATCTCCGTTGGTAAGGCGACGATGATTCAATTGATTCACGTGTCAAAACAGTACGATCAGCGACCGGCGCTTTCGGATGTCAGCCTCGAGATCGGCAAGGGAGAATTTGTCCTCCTCATGGGACCCAGCGGAGCAGGGAAGTCGACCCTGTTGCGGATGCTCATTGGGGCTGACCGGCCCGATGAGGGGCAGATTTTCGTCCACCAGAAGAACGTGACGACGCTCAGGCGGTCCGATATTCCGTATCTGCGCCGCAAAGTAGGCACGGTGTTTCAAGACTTTCGGCTGTTGCCGAAGAAGTCCGTCTTCGACAATGTCGCGCTGCCCTTGCTGGTACAAGGAATTTCTTCCGCCGACATTCGTCGGAAAGTCACGGAGTCGTTACGGGCGGTCGGCGTCGAGCACAAGCGAGATCAGCTTCCTGCGGGCCTCTCGACAGGAGAACAGCAGCGGGTTTGTATCGCGCGCGCGATTGTCAATGGTCCGGTCGTCTTGTTGGCGGATGAACCGACCGGAAATTTAGATCCTGCCTTGACGTCTGAGATCATCGAACTGTTCAAACTCATTAACGCGCGCGGCACCACCGTCGTGGTCGCGACGCATGATCCGCTGGTGATGGCGCAGGTGAATCGGCGGGTGCTCACCTTGTCGCAGGGCCAATTGTTGCCGGAACAGAGGGGATTGGAGTGAGGACGCTCTCCTATCTGCTCAGAGAGTCCTGGGTGAATATGTGGACCAACCGGACCACGACGATGGTCGCCATCGTGACCACGGCCTTTACCTTGGCCTGTGTCGGTATCTTCTTGCTGCTCTATGTCAATCTGCGGGCGGCGGCCGGGTGGCTCCAGGATGATGTCAAGATCATGGTGTATCTTGATGAGCAGCTCGCCTCCGACTCGGTTGCTGAGATCGAACAGCAGTTGCGGGGCGATCATGCCGTCGCCTCATTGCTGTTTATCTCGAAGGAGCAGGCGTTGGGAGAGTTTAAGGCACAATTTCCTTCGGAGTCTCATTTGCTTGAAGGGCTGGGTCAGAATCCCTTACCGGCCTCCTTCGTGGTGGCACTCAGCCCGACGTTCCGTTCACCGGATTCGATCAACCGATGGGCGGAGCGGGTCAGGCTGATCGCCGGCGTCTCCAAGGTCGATTATAATCAGGATTGGATCGATGCGCTCGCGACGGTGATTCGATCGATTGAGTTGGTCGCCATCGGGATCGGCGTCATTCTCTCGGCGGCGGCTGTGACCATTATCGCCAATACGATTCGCCTTACACTCTTCGCCCGGCGGGACGAGATTGCCATTTTGCGTCTCATCGGAGCCACGACCAGTTTTATCCGCATTCCCTATTTGCTGGAGGGTGCGGTGCTTGGCGCCTTGGGTAGCGCGCTCTCGCTGGTCATGCTCAAGTTCATGTACGAATTATTTCGGCAGCAAATGCAGACGATGGGACGATTTGCCGGGCTCAACAACCTCATGACATTCTTTTCTCCCTCGGTCTGTCTTGCCCTGATTGCCGTGGGAATTGGGCTTGGGTTTGCAGGCAGCTTCGTGTCGATACGGCGGTTCGGCGAGGCTAAGGCATGAGGTCTTGGACGGGGCTCAGGGTCGGAGTCGCGACTTGGGTGCTGGTGAGCCTTTCCTGGACGGCGGTGGCAATGGCCGATCCGATGACCGAGAAGATTGAAAAAGAACGGGCAACCCTCGACCAGCTCAAAGATCGGATCGAAAAGACACGTCAGCAGGCCGATAGAGCAGGAAAGAAGCGCGAGTCTCTCTTGCAGGGGATTCAGACGCTCGACGAACGGTTGTTGCACAATCGGCAAGCGCATCAGGAGATCAGCCGAAAGTTGCGCAAGAAAGACCAGGAGATCGAGGTGATCAATACCAGAATAGCCGGCTTGCGTATGAGTATACGCGAACGTCAGGACGCCATTCTGGCTCGGCTGCGCGTGCAGTATATGGAAGGGCGGTTCGGACATTGGAAGACCTTGCTTGCCTCCGGCTCATATGGCGATTTCCAGCGACGGCTTCAGTATCTCTCAGCCGTATCCGAACGTGACTATGCCCTCATGGGCACATTCCGATCCGATGTGGCCGATATGGAGCAGGCGGAGCGCGAGCGGGAAGCTGCGCGAGTGGGGATGCTGTCGTATAAGCAAAGTACCGAGAAACAACTGGCTGAAATGAGATCGGTGAAGAAAGAAAAGAAGGTCTATCTCGCCAAGATCACCCAACAAAAAGAGTCCTACGAACATGCGCTCCAAGAGTTAGAACGATCCGCATCGCGTATCGACAGTCTGTTGCGCGACATGGAAGAGCGCCGTCGCTCAGCCGCGGCCCGACCGCCGACCGGCGGAATCCTCCCTCGTGGAGTGAAGGGCGCATTGCCGTGGCCGGCTGATGGGAGCATCGTCTCTTTCTTCGGCCGGCAGAAACATCCGACCTTCAACACCTATGTGCAGCGCCGAGGCATCGAAATCAAGACAGTCGAAGGGAGCGCCATCCACGCGGTGATGCCAGGGTCTGTCGTCTATGCAGACTGGTTGAAAGGGTACGGACTCGTTATAATCCTCGATCATGCGAACGGGTTCTTTTCGTTGTATGCTCATGCGTCGAAGATACTTGCGACAGTGGGAGCGCCGGTGGGAGCTGGGCAAGCGATCGGGGAAACAGGAGATACGGGCATGACGGGTGAAAATACTCTATACTTTGAGTTACGCCAGGGGGCGGAGCCGCTTGACCCTCTCCAATGGTTGGCGAGGCGGTAGCACGTTGCGGAACAGGTGGTTGATGCAGATAACATTGCTGAGATCTCAGAGCATGGCGCTGGTGCCACAAAGTGTGGGGTGCGCAAAAGCCTGTTCAGCAAGGCGGCAGTGAGCGAAGAAACGAAGCGTAGACTTCGGTACGGTGAGCGTTTGATCGATGCGAGCACACTATCTGGTGAAAGGCGCGTCCCTGGGGAAGGAGACTGTCTTGGCAGACTCAGGGCGGGCGGGTGAAGCAGCTGGCGGGGTTGGGCAGGTGAGAAAATCGACTGTTTCAGTATCCTGACTAGGGAGCGGGAAGAGGAAAGGACGTGACTGTTATGGAAATGGAACAGAATCCCCGACGACGATTCTTGGTATTAGCCCCGATGGTGATGGTCGCACTGGTCTTGGGCGTACTGCTCGGCAAGGGATGGGAGCGGACCGGGCATGCCACGGAAACCTACGAAGAGTTGAAGACGTTTTCCGAGGTGTTGACCCAAGTTCAGAAGAGTTACGTCGACGAAACGAAGGCGAAGGACCTCGTTCAGGGGGCCATTCGTGGGATGCTCTCCACCCTCGATCCGCATTCGGCCTACATGACGCCGGAGATGTTTAAGGAAATGCAGGTTGAAACAAAGGGCGAGTTCGGGGGCGTGGGCATCCAGATCGGCTTGAAGGAGAATCGTTTGACGGTGATTGCGCCCATCGATGGCACGCCGGCCCACCGAGCCGGAGTCAAGGCCGGTGATTTCATTACCAAGGTGAACGACGAGACGACGAAAGATCTCACGTTGATGGATGCGGTTCAGAAAATGCGTGGTCCCAAGGGCTCGAAGGTCAATATGACGATTCAGCGGGAGGGGACTCCTGAACCGCTCCAATTCACGCTGGTCCGCGATACCATTAAAATCGAGAGTGTGAAGTCGAAGGTGCTGGACAATATTGGGTACGTTCGGCTGACGCAATTCCAGGAATCGACGGGGCGGGATTTGAGCAAGGTGCTCAAACAGTTCAAGGAGCAGAAGCTCCAGTCGACGATCCTCGACTTGCGCAACAATCCCGGCGGGCTACTGACCGCGTCCGTTGAGGTCTCCGAGCAGTTTCTTCCAGGCGGCAAGCTCGTGGTCTATACGAAAGGACGTGAAAGCAAGAAGGACGAGTGGATCGCCAAGGGCAAAGATCAGATGGACGATTCGCCCATGATTGTTCTGATCAATGAAGGATCGGCGAGTGCGTCTGAAATCGTGGCCGGTGCCTTGCAAGACTACGGGCGGGCCGTGATTGTCGGCACGACCTCGTTCGGTAAAGGATCGGTACAAACGATTCTCCCGCTGGGAGATGGGTCCGGACTTCGCCTCACGACAGCGAAGTATTACACCCCGAAAGGGCGCTCAATCCAAACAACTGGTATTACCCCCGATATCGTGGTGAAGGCCCAACCACCGTCCACGGTCGCCAAGGCAGGCGAGACGAAGCCAGGTGAAAAAGAAGGGGAGCCGAAGCAGGCCAAGCCCGCAATCGTGCCGGGGAAAGATCAACCGGCGTTGAATGGTAAAGGGCATGAAGCGGGGACATCGAAGGGCGGCGCCGTGCCTCCGCCTTCATCCGTCGAAGTTCCGGACGATTCTTCAATCGAGCAGGATGTGCAACTCCAAAAGGCGGTCGAGATGTTGAAGACGTGGAAGATCTTCAAGGAGCTTCCTCGCGCGTCCTAATGCGGGTTAAGTCGGCGATCGCTTCCAGCAGCCGGTCTTCCGACCCTGAAAACCCCGGCGCCGTGCGTAGCATGTGCGAGCGCACCAACTGCTCCAGATCGGTCAATGTGGTGATGTGCAGGCGGGTATAGAGGTACGCGACGAGCGACTCGGACAGTCCTGGGAGTTGAGCCCAGGTCTTCACGGCGTCCGGAAGCGGCGTTCTCAAGGCTTCATAGGCGTGAATCGTTCCAGTTCTCAGAAATTCTTCAATCTTGTCCGCCAGGTCCCGACCGATTCCTTCAATATCTTCCAGCCCCTGCCGTGAGGCGACGTCTGCAATGTCTTCCTCCAAAGCCTCGATGGTATCCGCCGCCTTTCGATAGGCTCTGACCCGATAGGGATTCGCCCGCTGGGTGGCCAATCGTTCCGCCATCGACCGAAAGATGGTGGCAACCTGCTGATTATGTTGTGGGCTCGATGTCATAGGCTGTGACCGCGCTATTCTGACTCGATGAGGGCGCGGGGCGCAAGCGACAAAGCGCGAATACCAAGTGCTTGTCTCGCGTGCCGCCACGGTTCAGATCGCCAACCATCGCGTGAAACAGGCGGAAGGAGACCGATGTCTGTGGCGCGACCCGATCATGACTCCTATGGGCTTGTCGGGGGAGCTGATGGACGCGCCTGCACCACCGCTCATGGTCATCGGCTTCATGAATCTTGACAGGGTTTGCAGGGAGGGCAGCGCGAACCGGCAGGGGTGACGGTCGAGATTGACCTCATACGTCGGCGTCTTTTACTTCCGGGGGCCTTGGGCGTATTCTGAGAGATATGAAACGATGGTTTCTGTTTCTGATCATTGGGCTGATCGGGTTAGCTGGCTTGGGGTATCTCATTGTCAGATGGAATGCTCCAAGTAATTCTGCCGACAGTTCGAATAAGGACCAATACGCCACAAACATCCAGCGTGGTATCGGAAAAATGCCGGAGGGAAACGCGGTTCCCAGAGAGCTACTGAGGCTTCGGCAACAGCATCAACTGAGACTGCTGACTGAACGGGAAGAGGGAACAAAAATACAGGATCTACCGAACGGAGTGTACGGATTCTCCAAATGCCCTGTCGTCGCGTTGCGTGCAACGAGGGGCGACACATTCTCGTTGGAGATCCATAAGCATGAGGGGATCGTCTACTATGTTGGATATGCCTCTGACGAACACATAGAAAAGTATCTGACTCATCAAAAACACTTCCATATCCTCACGTACCCTGTCTCAAGGGAAGGGGCCTCATCCCTGTTTGAAATCCCCGTCGAGTTCGTTTCGAAATGCGAGGAGCGTTCTGTTGGAGAGGGGAATCTTTTTGATCTGTTTGTGACCACGATTCCCGAGTTGCATACCTAACCAGCCAGATTCATGACGGTTTGTCGTGAAAGATGCTGTGCGGGCGTTCTTCGTGAAGCGTATCTCGTTCTTCATGCGAGAATTCGAGAGACGTGCGAGAAAAGCGGGCCGGGCCGGACCTGTCAGCTTCGCGAGTCACGCCTGTCGGGCATGCCCTGCCTGTCTCGCCCACCCTTCGCGCGCAAGAACAGCGAGTCTGAGATTGCAGCAGAGGTGCTCATGAATCATGCGGGCTAAGGCAGTAGAGTCCATGGCGGCAGCCGCCTCGCCTATATGATCGATCGGGAGGGCCGTCTGTGCCATGCCTATTGGGTGACGGCGGGGCGAAAAGCGCAGGGGAGTCCGGCAATAAATTAAAACTCAGGCCTGACCCCACTTCTTCTGTGCATTCCGTTGTCCCGTCAGCAGTCAAACAAGTCCACCCGTTCAATCCGTTTCACATCCCTCTGCCCAGGACCGTGGTACATCGCCACTGGAGATCTGTCTGAGAAAAAGAAACGATAGGGGGGCATTGCTCGACGTTCACCTGGATTGGGTAGGATGCTGTTTCACGAGCGCAATGAAGTCGCTGACTTCTCCGCTGAACGACAGGATGCGTCCCTTGGAGTCGTGCAGGTGATGGGGGAAGGCAGCGAGGGGACGCTTCCGGTGATCCGTGCGATGGTGGGGAAGGGGATCGGCTCGAAAGAGCGGGGCGCCGCCTGGTCCGGTCAGGGTGTAGCTGTAGCTGCCAACGTGTAGATGATGGCCAGTGACTTCGTATTCTTCCCTGATGTAGAGCGACTGCTCATCCGAGAGGCGCACGGTGAGGTGGAAGAGGCCAGAGTGTGTGGCTCGCTCCACGAGGCCCGGGAACTCTTCATGGAAGGCTGAAGGAACTGAGACGTGTTCGGTGAGCAGGAGGTAAATGGACCAGCAGCGATCAATCAGAATGGCCCGCTCCTGGCCCTCATCGGGCATAGGGAGCCAGGGTTTTCAATGGAAACTTTGCCTGAAATGTGCGGAAGTAGCTGCGATAGCACATGGCCCAGTTGACGAAATCCGGGGTGTCCTCGGCCGGAGTGCCCACGATCAGGGCGTAAAACACCTCTGAGCGCATGTGGTATTTGGCCTCAAAGTCATGCAGCTCCCTGGCCAGATCGGTCAGTACCGCATCGGTAGGCAAGGCGCCCGAACTGACTCGCCGGATTAATTCGGCTTTCGTCATTTTGGACGATCGCTTCGCAGGCTGCATGCCGGGGACTGTATCGCCTCGATTGGGGCAAGTCAAGCCGTGGGAACGATGAAGAGCATAGGGACACCATCAGGTAGCGGCAGCCGAGAAAATATGAAAAATATGGGGTCGGAAAATAAGCGCTTCCGGGTTCAGCATGGGTACAGATCGAGTCCTCCGCAGTGGAAGTAGGTCGCCGTCTTGAAGTGCTCGATGTTGCGGAACCCGCAGGCCATGCTCGTGATCTTCTGAGTCTGGCTGTTGAGCCTCTCGCTCATCGCGTTGGTCACCGGATGTTGATAGTAGGTCAGGATGTTATCGATGTGTCGGCGGACCGTCTCCGCCGCTTTGCGGATAGGTTCCAACCGACTGTGCGTGGCCCAGAAGTACCAGCGCTTCCAGAACTTCCTGCCTGATGCTAGGATGATAGGGTCAGGCATGAGTATTGATTTATTGTATCGATGGAGCCGATTTAAAATCACTCGTGAACAGCAAGAGGCGCCGTCTGACTGCCATAAAGATCGTTTCGGCCTCTCGTGGTGCGTTGATCGTTCTGACCTGCCCTCCAGAGCCAGGTTCATCGTTCCACAAGGGCTATTGGAGAAATGGGGCCGGAGGCAAGCCGTCCCTCATGATTAATGGTGAGATCACGCGATCCCCCTCCTAAAGAGGTGGCGATCAGCGAAAGAGGTGTTGACCGGACACCACGGGATGGCTACAGTCACGAACCTGGCCGTCATAGAGGAGAGTGCCTACGTTTCTTACTTGGGGGGACCCAGCGCGGCTGAAACCGACTTGCCGTTGCCCTGTCACATAAGGAGTCCACGAGCATGAGTGAACCGAAAGATAAGACTATCGCCTTGAAGGTGCGCCTGAAGCCCAGCGAGTCCTCGGCCCATCCCAAGGCGACGAACTATACGAATGTCGGTATGGCGCAGGGGATCGCGTATGTTGATTTCGGGTTCATCGAGCCCGCGCTGCTCGCCGCTATCGCCAAAACGGCGAAGGATGGCCAGGCGGCGCCTAAAGGATTGGAGGGCGCCCTCGTCACTCGCGTGGCCATGAGCGTGGAGGTGCTGGCGCGATTACATCAGCAAATTCAGCAAGTCTTGGTCGGCCTGCGCGATGTGAGGCAGGCGAAGCCGAAGACATAGACCTGAGAAGAGGGCGCAAATGAGACATGCACGAGTATTAAACCTGCCTCCATCTCCTTTGGAAGCTATGAGGAACTCATGACGCACAAGTTTAGTTTGCTTGTCTTCTTGTGGTTTCTGGTCGTCAGTCCGCGCCTGGCGGTCGGTGGGGAACCGCGTTATCCAGTGCTGGACTCGAAGTTCCCTGCTGCCGAAGCGAAGCTCGGCTGGATCGACAATGAGCGTGTGATGTTTCATGGCTACGATATTGGGAAGATGACTCAGCCGGGTCCTGGTAAGGGACATCCAACAGCAGCGGAAGGGCTGTTTATCTGGGATACAGTCAAAGGAACCGTCACGAAATACTGGGACATCGATGGGCCTGTTCCCTTGTGTGTGTTTCGGGGACAAGTGTTCTTCTCGAAGAAGCTTAAAGAGAAAGAAAATGCGTGGCTCGTGGTTTCAGGGCCTCTGGGAAAAGAAGAACAGAAAGAGGTCTCTGACGGAGTATCGATGAATGGTCACAGCTGCCGAGTGTCCGATCATAGACCTAGTTGGATGAAAGAAGACAAGCGTCGACGTCTGCGATTATTAGAAGGGTTCTTCGTCAAATTCACTGTGAATTTTCATTAGCCTAAGCTCATATCCAACTTGCCACAATGAAACAGAATTCTCGCCCGATAGTGAGTGAAGTTC
>JAWXBV010000154.1:0-9773 GCA_034440335.1 Nitrospirota bacterium
AATGATGAATGATGAATGATGAATGATGAATGATGAATGATGAATGATGAATGATGAATGATGAATGATGAATGATGAATGATGAATGATGAATGATGAGTCTGGTTGAATCTGAAATTCAACATTCAGCATTCACAATTCAAAATTGAGGTCAGCTGACGGACATCATGCGGTCCAGCGCCACCTTCGCCCAATGTTTCTCATCGTCCGGTACGACGATATGGTTCACCACGTGGCCGTCAGCGAGGTTCTCCATCGCCCAACAGAGATGCGCTCCGTCGATCCGGAACATCGTCGCGCACTGGCAGACCGTGGAGGAGAGAAAGAAGACCTTCTTGTCGGTAAGATCACGCTTCAATCGATTCACCAGATTTAATTCGGTTCCCACCGCCCATGCCGTCCCAGCCGGCGCCGCCGTCACTGTGCGGATAATCAATTCCGTGGACCCAGAGAGGTCTGCCTTATTGACGACATCCTCGTGACACTCGGGATGGACGATCACCTTCCCATCTGGATACTGTTTGCGAAAATTGTCCACGTGCACAGGTTGAAACATCTGGTGCACACTGCAGTGGCCTTTCCACAGAATGAGTTTCGCGCGCGAGATCGCCTCCCGCGTATTGCCCCCATTGGGCTGATAGGGGTCCCAGACAATCATCTCTTCTCGCGGCAGCCCCATCTTGTTCGCCGTATTGCGACCCAAGTGCTCATCTGGAAAGAACAGGATTTTCTCCCGCCTAGCCCAGGACCATTCTATAACCGCCTTTGCGTTAGAAGAGGTACAGGTAATTCCGCCATGTTCACCGCAAAAGGCTTTGAGCACTGCGGCAGAATTGACATAGACCGCCGGCATGACGGTCTCTTCCACGGGAAGGATGCGGCCCAGCGTCTCCCAACATTGATCGACCTGCTCGATGGCCGCCATATCCGCCATGGAGCAGCCTGCTGCCATATCAGGGAGGATCACCGTTTGCTTGGAGCGGCTCAGAATGTCGGCGGTCTCGGCCATAAAGTGCACACCGCAAAAGACGATATAGGGCCGCTCTGACCGCTCGGCTGCCAGCTTCGACAATAAAAGAGAGTCCCCACGAAAATCTGCATGTTCAATGACTTCATCCCGTTGATAGTTATGACCCAGGATCATGACCCGGTCGCCGAGCACACGTTTCGCCTCAACCGTCCGGCGGAACAGTTCCTCCGCAGGCAGTTGCTGGTAGTCCGTGATCGGTTTTGGAAGCGTCGAGACGGTCTGCATAGTTTCCTTGGTGAAATAACGTGAGTCGGCATTCTACGTGAGGGGGCTCCGACAATCAATGAACCAGCCACTACAGGGAAGTCCTGGGCAGATGATGCTCCACTCAGTGCAATCGTGATAGGCCAAATACCCCGTTGACAACGCGGGATGGTCGGCGATACGATTCGTTCTCGAAGCTAGGGGAGCCACACGGCTGAGAGTCCACCGGAACGGACGACCCTCAGAACCTGACCTGGGTAATACCAGCGTAGGGAAGCGAGAACAACCACACACTGTTGGTCTCTCTGCCGCACCCCCTGTTATCGGTGCGGTTTTTTTATTGGAAGACACCACCGATCAGTTCCGAAATATATGCGATGACCTGACGACTGATCGCGGACAGCACCCTGAAGAAAGGATCTTCCCATGAGCGACCATACAATCGGCAATGGATCCGCCACTGACAACGAACAGACGTCCGCCGGATCAGCCTTAACGACCACGCCCTTTCCCTCCTCGCGCAAAGTATATGTACAGGGAGAACAGGTCGGCGTGCGGGTCCCGATGAGAGAAATCAGCCTGACTACCACCAAGTCGATGAACGGGGGCGCACCCATCGCCAATGAGCCGATCACGATCTACGATACCTCCGGTCCCTACACAGACCCGACCGTCACAATCGACGCAAAGGCTGGATTGGCTCCCTATCGTAGGGATTGGGTGCTCGGCAGGAACGATGTCGATCAACTTGCGGATATTTCCTCACAGTATGGCCGCCTGCGCGCGAACGACCCCAAGCTGGACGCACTCCGGTTTCAACACATTCGCAAGCCGCTGCGGGCCAAACCCGGCATGAACGTGACCCAGATCCACTACGCCCGACAAGGCATCGTCACACCGGAAATGGAATTCATTGCGATCCGGGAAAACCAATCACGGGAAGTGGCGCGCGAACTGGCCTCACGGAACGGGCACGGCGGCGGAGTCACACAACACCAGGGTCAGTCGTGGGGTGCCAGCATCCCCTCCGTCATTACACCGGAATTTGTCCGCGATGAAGTCGCCCGAGGCCGCGCGATCATCCCGGCCAATATCAACCATCCGGAGAGCGAGCCGATGATCATCGGCCGCAACTTCCTGGTGAAAATCAACTCCAACATCGGCAACTCTGCCGTCGCCTCCTCCATCGAAGAAGAAGTAGAAAAGATGATTTGGTCCATTCGATGGGGCGCCGACACCGTCATGGACCTCTCCACCGGCAAGAACATCCACGAGACCCGCGAATGGATCATCCGCAATTCGCCTGTGCCCATCGGCACCGTGCCCATCTACCAGGCCCTCGAAAAAGTCGGAGGCAAGGCCGAAGACCTGACCTGGGAGATCTATCGCGACACATTGATTGAGCAGGCCGAGCAAGGCGTGGACTATTTCACCATCCACGCCGGTGTACGCTTGGCCTATGTGCCGATGACTGCCAAACGTATGACCGGCATCGTGTCCCGCGGCGGAGCGATCCATGCGAAATGGTGTTTGGCTCATCATCAAGAAAACTTCACCTACACACACTTCGAAGAGATCTGCGAGATCATGAAGGCCTACGACGTGTCGTTCAGCTTGGGCGACGGGTTGCGCCCAGGCTCCATCGCCGATGCCAACGATGAGGCACAATTCGCGGAGCTAGACACCTTGGGAGAACTCACCACGATTGCCTGGCGCCACGACGTGCAGGTCATGATTGAAGGACCAGGCCACGTCCCCATGCACATGATTCAGGTCAATATGGAAAAACAATTGAAGGCCTGCCAGGAAGCGCCCTTCTACACGTTAGGACCGCTCACGACCGACATTGCACCGGGGTACGACCACATCACCTCCGGCATCGGCGCAGCCATGATCGGGTGGTTCGGCTGTGCGATGCTCTGCTATGTGACGCCCAAGGAACATCTGGGCCTCCCCGACCGCGAAGATGTGAAGACCGGGGTCATTACCTACAAGATCGCCGCCCACGCAGCGGACCTCGCCAAGGGCCACCCAGGCGCGCAGATCAGAGATAATGCGCTTTCCAAGGCCCGATTCGAGTTTCGCTGGGAAGACCAATTCAATCTGTCGCTCGACCCGGACACGGCAAAGCTTTTCCACGACGAGACCTTGCCGGACAATGCCGCCAAGGTCTCGCACTTCTGCTCCATGTGCGGCCCTCATTTCTGCTCGATGAAGATCACGCAGGATGTCCGCGACTATGCCGCACAATTACAGGTGGATGAGCAGACAGCGATTCAAATCGGCATGAAGGAAAAATCGGAAGAGTTTAAAAAGACCGGCTCCGAGATTTATCGATAAGGCTGCTCAAAATGGTTCTCCGGCAAGGCCGCAGGCGAGACCAAACCGGAGGCGTACCCTCTGGGGTACGTTGAGGATTTGGTGGAGACGAGAACGAAGCCGGAAACCATTTCCAGCAGCCGTCGGGGAGAAATACAGTATGGCAAAGCCAAAGCCAGCGCCACTTCGAGAGCGAGATATCACGCGTCACATCGCGCGTGAATACTACAAAGAGTTCGATCAACTGATCGAGAGCGATGTGATCATTGTCGGCGCCGGGCCTTCCGGGTTGATCTGCGCCCATGATCTGGCTGTGATGGGATTTCGGACGGTCATCGTCGAACAAAGCCTGCCCTTGGCGGCGGCTTTTGGTCGGGCGGTTATCTCATGAACAAAGCCACGATCTGCGCGCCGGCCAACGAGATTCTCGAAGAGATCGGTGTGCCCTGCAAAAAGATCACGGAATGTGAGGGCATGTACATGGTCGATCCTCCGCACGCCACCGGTGCTCTGATTGCTGCGGCATACAGAGGCGGCGCCAAGATCATGAACCTCACGCGAGTCCTCGACTTAGTGCTTCGTCACGACGGCGTGCTCGAAGGCGTGGTGGTCAACAACACGACGGCCGAAATGGCCGGCCATGACATGATCCACGTGGACCCCATCGCCCTCGAAAGCAAGATCGTGGTGGATGCGACGGGCCACGATGCCGTCGTCGTGGAGCTCTTGCACAAACGCAATCTCTACAAAGCCGTGCCCGGCAACGGCGGCATGTGGGTCGCGCAATCGGAACAGGAAATCATGGACCGAACCGGCGAGGTCTACCCCAACTGTTTCGTGATCGGATTGGCCGTCGCGGCAGTCTACGGCACCCCGCGCATGGGACCGGCGTTCGGCTCAATGTTGCTCTCAGGGCGCTACGGCGCGGAGCTGATCAAGAAGAAACTGAAACAGGAATAGCAGGAGGGAGCCTATGGCATATGGCTTATAGCCTATGGCACCGGACAATTCCGGATTTCTTTGTCCCTGCTATACGCCATTGGCCATAAGCCATTCGCTCTTTGTGTTGTTATGGATATACAGGATTTTCTCAGACAAGGCGACGGCCACGAAGAGGACAAACGCGAGGCGTGGCAACTCTTCACCCAGGCCTATGAATGCCAGATGAAGCGCGAACTGGAAGAGGCCGTGACGCTCTACAAGCAATCGATTGAAACGCATCCAACTGCCGAGGCCTATACCTTCCTTGGCTGGACCTACAGCTTCATGGGACGGCTAGACGATGCGATCGAGGAATGTCACAAAGCGATCGAGCAGGACCCAGATTTTGGCAATCCCTATAATGACATCGGGGCCTATCTGATCGAAAAGGGCGAACTTGATGAAGCAATGACCTGGTTTCAAAAAGCCCTGCAGGCAAGACGCTATGAAAGCCCGGCCTTCCCCCATCTCAACCTGGGTCGAGTCCACGAGCGCAAAGGCGAATGGACCGAGGCGATTGATTCCTACAAGAAAGCCCTGGCCCTCAATCCCAGTTACGACTTGGCCAAAAAAGCACTGGGACGGCTGATCAGTTCGTTGAACTGATCAGGTCTATATGGTCTTTCTGGTCTGTCCCGTTCGGAAATAATGACAACCCATTCACGCTAATGCGAAGGCGGACTCACCTATGACAACGAATTCTGACCAGACAGACCGAATAGACAAGACAGACCAAAAGACCATTCTCGTCGCCGTCACCGACATCTTTTTTTATACCAAGGTCCGCGACGCCCTGATGGCGAAGGGTTACCGGTTCGAGCGGGCTCGCACACAACAGGACATCGTCGAGAAAACCTCTGGCGCAATCCCATCCGCATTCATTTTGGACATGAACGATGAAAGGCTCAACGCCTTTCAAACCCTGGAAACGCTTGCAGCCGACGCGCGATTGAAGACCATTCCCATCCTCGCTTTCGCGAATCACGAAGAAGTCGATACGTTTCACCGAGCCAAAGCGCTGGGCGTGACTAAAATCGTCTCGCGCAATGAGTTCTCTTCACGATTGAAAGATCTGGTCGAGGAGGTGGCAGGGAACCACACATGAAGCAGTCACGCCTTCACGAACATCACACGAAGCTTGGCGCAACTTTCGAGGAGGTCGCCGGGTGGGACATGCCCGCTCACTATGGCACGTGGGTCGAGGAATATCAGGCCGTGCGCCAGGCCGTCGGACTCTCAGATCTTTCGCACCGAGGCAAGAGCCGCGTCACCGGCGACGATCGCGTGAAATGGTTGCAGAGCCTTATCAGCAACGACATCCTCCCGCTCCAACCTGGACAGGGATGCTATTCGAGCTTCCTTACACATAAGGGCAAGATGCTCGGTTACTTTCGAGTCTATACCCTGCCCGACAGTGTCTGGGTGGAAGATGTCGGCGAGGTCGGCGACGCCACCTTCCTCGCCCTCCGAAAGTTTCTTCTCTACGGCATCAACGCGAAGATCGAAAACTGTGCGGAGTCCTGGGGTCTCTTGCTTGTCAGTGGGCCCAAGGCCTGTGCGACTGTCAGCGCCGCCTTCGGCGTTGAAATGAGCGACCTCAAACCGGTGACCGCCATTACAGCCAAAATCGGCGGCCAGACCGCGCTCGTCCTACGCACAGAAGAAACCGGAGAGATCGACCTCGAAGTATTACTGCCCGCAGATGTCATCCACACAGCCTGGGAACGGCTCATGGAGGCCGGTGCGACATACAGCATCAAGGCGATCGGCGGTCAGGCCCGTGAAGCGCTCCGCATTGAAGCAGGGCTGCCGAAGGCTGGCCCAGATCTGAACGAGGAAATTGTCCCACCGGAAGCGAATCTGGAAGGAAAAGCGTTCAGCTTGAATAAGGGCTGTTATCCCGGACAAGAAGTCGTGGCCAGAATGGACACCTACGGCAACGTACGGCGAAAATTGGTTGGGCTGGTCATGAATGGCAGGATCATCCCACCGAGAGGCGCCAAGTTATTTAACGGAGACCGGGAAGTCGGCTGGCTCAGCAGCGCCACGGACTCCCCACAGCTAAACACTCCTATTGCCCTCGCATTTCCACTCCGGGACTTTTCAGCCCCCGGCACTCACCTCACCATCGAAATCGACGGCGCACGTCACGACGCAACGGTGCAGGCGCTTCCCTTCTACCATCGCACTTGATCCCTCAGACTGCTGAAAAATCCCGCCAGCTTCGTTCTCGCATCGTTCAGACCCTCAACGTACCCCACCAGGGGAAAGAGCTGTTCCGACAGCTCGGGGTTGGGCGGGTGGAAATGGTACGCCTCGGGCCTTCACTCGCTGCGGCCTTGCTTGGGACAAGGCGCGTCTCGACGTGCCAGGGCTGGGCGGGTGAGAAGTCTGGTCTTTTTGAGCAGCCTTCTACGTTACTTTTCCGGATTCCTGACGGATGACACCGCACTGGCGAACGCCAGCAGACTCTTCCGTTCATCGTCTTCAAGCGCCAACAACACATGTGCCTCTTCGGCATGCATCAGACGAAGGCTCAGAAACGGTTCTTCCTTGCGCTTTTCTTTGTTGTCCCACATCGCATCGATCAGCTGCACTTTGTCCAGCTGACCGACCGATACCACGTCGTAGCGAAAATACGAATCGCCGATGACCATGTCGAACACGACGTTGCCGGCAGTGAGCAACACCAGATTGAAGCGCCCCTGATCTTCGTAGCCCTCCGGCAAAAACTTGTTGATGTGGCACCGCACGACTTTCCGATCGCTCAAGGCCGCTCGGATCTTCTCCTTTAGCGCCGGGTAATCGATCTGCATGGGCTTATCGTCGAGCCCCGTCGCCGCCGCAGCGGCATTGTGAGCCTGTTCGAAAATCTCATCTGCCGACATCAATCCTGCCATCTGTATCATCCTTTCATCCGAACCCTATTAATTCGCCGTACGCCGAGCCTTCACCGCTCTGGCGACGCCGACCAATCCCAGGCCTGCCCAGGCACACTCCACGAAAATGAATCCCACCCGCTGATCCTCAATCGCGACGATCCCTATCAGCAACGACCCGACAATGTTCAATGCGAGGGATCCCGCGTTCAGTTCACTCCAGACCCCACCCTGAATCAGGCCATAGGCGGACAGCCCCATCAGGGCGCCCAGCAGGGAAATCCATGCAACAGCATCGCCCACCTCATCCCAGCCTCGCGCACGCGCGCAACGAGTCTGTACCGTAACTGGCCACCCATCCAGACTTCAAGAGGATTTTCGTAGAAGACGTCGGCTACTTGGCAGGCAGATGATGGGAAAACCGCGTGGCGCCGGCCTCGTCGAGGATCGTCACATCGAATGAGGACTCCGTGACTCGAATCACCCCAACATTCATATACCCGCCATCGTTCATCAACGTGGTCGGGCGTAACGCAGCACTCGCCGGCGTTAGTCTGCCAGGCACGGCAGACAACGGACCAGCGATAAACTCATGGAAGTCGGCGATCCCGTCACCATTCGGATCGTATGCATTCGCCTGTACATAGTGCACATCCCCAGCCAGGAACACCACGTTCTTCACCTTCTGGCCAAGTATGCAGTCCACAATCACCTGCCGCTCCCGCTCGAATCCGGTGCCGTCCGCCCCTCCAGCCCAGCCATCGTTCCCAGGGGCGCCGACGCCCCCTCCCTTTGGGATGGACAGCGGCACCGTCGTGACGATCACTTTCCATGTCGCGGTTGACTCGGTCAGCCCGTTCAACAACCAGTGAAGCTGCCGTTCTCCCAACATCGTCTTCGCCGGGCCATCCTGATCGACATTGCGGCTCCGATACTGCCGCGTATCGAGGATAAATACGTCGAGATCTGCCCCAGCGCGCACCGTTCGATAGAGCTGATGGGGGTCGTCAAACGCCACAGGGATCGGCCAATACTCGCGCAAGGCCTGACGCCCGGCCGGCATCCGGCTGTCGAAAGGCCCTGCAAAGTTATCCTGCACTTCATGATCGTCCCAGATCACCGAGACCGGAACGCTGCCGAGAAACCGCTGCAGCGCCTCTGCACCCCGTTGGTCACGGTGACGGGCGCGGTACTCGGCCAAGGTCGCAGCCCGAAAATCTGCGCCTGCTTCATTCGGAGGCGATGGGCACAGGCCGTCACTGTATATCGTATCGCCGAGAAACAAGAAGAAATTGAGCTGTTGGGCGCGCATCATATCGAAGATGGGATATCCGGCAGCGCCACGCCGACAGCGCCCTTGGCCACCCAAATCGCCGCTCCAGGCAAAGGTCACGGGCACATGACTCTTCGCCTCCGGGAGTGTCGTAAATTCCCCTCGTGCTGCCACCCGCGCCTCAGTCGGCGCCCCATCACGCCCCTTTGAGCCGGCGAATACATGCAGCCGATATCGTGTGGCCGGCAGTAACCCCTCAAGAGGAATCGTCAGGGTGAAATCCGTTTCCTGGCTGGTCGTGAACAACGGCGTCCGCGCCACGGGAGCCACGGCCGTCCCCATCTTCGACACTCTGTTCCAGACCGCCACTGGCGCCCACTCGATTTGTACCATCATCGCTCCATCGGTCCGCAGCCAGAGCAGTGCCGACTGGCTCGTCACATCCCCCACCGCAATCCCCTGCGGCAACGGATTCGTGGAGACAGCAGCCGACTCGGCAAAGGGACTCCCAGGAGGAAGCCCCTCGCGTGACGCCAATGTGCAGCTTAAAAGAGACGTGAGCGTAGCCACGAGAAGGAAGAGAGAAAGAAGTCGTCCCATCATGTCAATGGACTTACCGGAACGGGAGCGATGCGTCAAGGTCAGTTGATTGATAATCAGCCCATCCCTCCGGCATACTGCCTATCCACACGGAGTATGCGATGCACGATCTCACCTGTATGATCAAAGGCTGCCAAGCGAGGGTCTATGCCCCAGCCGGCACCCATAGCGTCTGCCGAGCACATTTCTTGAGCTATCTCACCTGGCGCCGCCGCAGAGGCCCGCAGATGTTTGTGAAGTATGCAGGGATGACGATGGAAGAACGAGACCCCCTCGTCGCCGAGTGGGCCAACACCATCCGTGTCGAAGAAGCCCCCACCGCCGCCGCGCCCAAAGCCTAACGTCCCACGCCGGCATTTTCCCCTCCTTGAATTTGATATACTTTTTCGGGTTCTTCGTCAAATTCACTGTGAATTTTCATTAGCCTAAGCTCATATCCAACTTGCCACAATGAAACAGAATTCTCGCCCGATAGTGAGTGAAGTTC
>JAWXBV010000155.1:0-15294 GCA_034440335.1 Nitrospirota bacterium
CTGCTGCGCTTCACGAGGAACGCGTTTTCCTGGCGATTTCGTCCCTCGACTGTGCTCGGGACCCTGAGCTTTGTCGAAGGGCGACGAACCGTCATGAATAATCCGGGCTAGAGGCCTCACTCGAATTCTTCCCATCCGCTTAAGCGGCTTCCGAACACGAGTGTGCGGGTGCTGGTGGTGAAGATGATGAGGCCCTTCTCGTTGTCCAATCGCGTGACGCGCTCGTGAACACCGAGCGCCTTTGAGGAGAAGTCGCCGAGCAGAGAGGCGAAGCCCACGAGCCGTTCGTTCGTGACGAATACCACTCCATAATCAGTCGTCTGGGTGCGCTTGACCGTTTCTCGTACCCCCAGGGGTTCATCGAGCCAGACTCCGTTAGCTCCGCGAAATCCGTACAGATGCTTGTTCGTTCTCACCACGCTGAATGTGGGCAGCACCCGCCGTTCGAGGACCTTTTCATTGAGATCGCGATCAGTCTCGCTCCAGGCGAGGGTGCGGCTAGAAAAACCCAGCAGCCGGCGCGAGGTGACGACAATGGCGTTGATACCATTTGCATCTGAGCCGATCACGGTCTCGTGCGCGTCGAGGGGAATTGCGCGACGACCGCTCAACAGGCTGGTGGCGACGGCTTGGCGCGGTTCGATCAGGACGGTGACCTCGTTACCGTAGTCGGCCGTATGTGTCACGCTTGGCCAGACGAGCCAAGTAAGTGTCGTCAGCAACAGCTGGGCAAAGAGGAAAGCTCGGCGCTCTATGCAGGGTGTAGGCATAGTCTGGATAATTGTACCCCACGTCCGCGCGCGGCGGCGGTTTTTAATTGCCCAGGGTCAAGGTTGTTTCAATCCTCTTGGCTAACCTGCCTTTGCCGATGCCGCCTGCACCGATCGTCTATTCCGAAGCGTGAGTAGGATCGCAAGAGACACTGTCGCACACAAGCTCAAGTAGAAGGCGGGTGCCAAGACGTTACCACTCCATTGGATGAGGAATGTGGCAACCAGTGGGGCGGTGCCGCCGAACAGGGCTGCCCCGATGTTGTAGCCGACTGAGAGGCCGGTATAGCGTTGCGATGTGGGAAACAGCTCGGTCACAGTGGCAAAGAACGGCCCCATGTAGCAGGCGACCAGTAGGGTGAGGAGCACTTGCGCTGCGATCATACGGGGTAGGTGATTGCTCGTGAGCCAGAGAAAGCATGGATACGCCAGGAGCGCAATTCCCGCGGCTCCCGTTATCAGCAGAGGGGCCTGTCCGATCCGATCCGACCAGGCACCCGTCAAGGGAATCAAGAGAGCCAGCAGCAGCATGCATCCCGTATTGAGCACGAGTACGGTTGCGAGGGGAACCTGGGTCACGGTCGTCAGATAGGTCGTGAGATAGACATAGAGGAGGTAGAATGCCACGCCGTGCAACCACACGAGGCCGGCGAGTTTTGCTACGGCAAGCCGCTGCGTTGTGAAGACGTCGCGGATGGGGGAAGCAGCGAGTCCTCCTGCTAGGCGAATGGTTTCGAAGGCGGGCGATTCTGGAACCCCGGTTCGCACGTACCAACCCACCACGGCAATGAGGCCACCCATCATGAAAGGGATTCGCCAGCCCCACTGATGGAGTGTGTCGTCTCCGAGGTTTGATGCGAGCAGCGCTCCTACACCGGATCCTAACAGTGCACCGATCTGGGCACTAAAGCCTGCCCAACTCCCAACATAGCCGCGTCGCGAAGTGGGCGCATGTTCGACGAGAAATGTGGCGGACCCGGTGAATTCTCCGCCGACCGACAATCCCTGGAGAAACCGGCAGAGCGTCAGGGCGATGGGGGCAACCACTCCAATGGTCTCGTACGTCGGCAGTAGCCCTACCAAGCACGTCGGAACAGCCATGAGGAGGATTGCCCAGGCCAAGGCGTTGCGTCGTCCCAGTGTATCGCCCCAATAGCCGAACAGCATGGCCCCGAGGGGCCGTGCGAGAAAGCCAATGGCAAAGACCCCAAACGCGGAGATCAACGACAACGCGGGAGAGTCGGATGGGAAGAACAAGGTCGCGAACACGGGCGCGAAGTATCCATAGAGTGCGAAGTCGTACCACTCCAGCACATTGCCGACTGCACCGGCCAGGAGCGTTCTCTTTGTCGCTGAGGTTGTGGATGTGCCCATGCGGTGATTGAGACTCTTGCGTTGGAGCTGTGCGGTTTGTAGCGTGCGATAAAGTTGCTCGACGATACAAGTTTTTTCTCGGCACATAGGAAATGAAGTGGTCATCGGAGAACGAAAGCCGGAAACTGCTGTCCTACTTTTCGACGCTGCACATGGCAAGCTCAACCAGTTATGAACGTATCCGTTCTCGCAAGCCTGCTAGTAGAAATGGGTAAGTTGGTGGGATCGTTGTTTAAACTTGCGCCTCGCGGTTTTGCGGTCTCCGAAACCAATTTTCTCCTCTGAGTAGCTATTTAATGGATTGACTCAACTCCCAGCAAGTCGTAGCCTGTCGAGAATTATCAATGCAACCAACAGGAAAGTAGAATGTCAGAATTTCTGCCGCTCAATCTGATGAATCATCGAGGCGCCGAGGCGGGATGGGCAGCGGAGGTGCGTCGCCATTCTAAAGCACGAGCAACAACGGAACACGGTGGGCGGGTCCGACGTCTCCGACTCCCACCATGATTGTCATGGAACACATGACGAACCATAGAGAGGTCTATATGACACGTTGCTACGTTCCCAGATGGTCTCTTCGTTCCTGGCTTGTCGCCTGCCTAGTGCTGACCGTTTGGATGGGAACTCCCAGGCTTCTCGCGGCTGCCTTGGTCACGCCGGAAGAAATGAATAGCGTGCGAGTCTACAAGCAGTTGGCGAACGCGACCGTTCTTGTCGCCTCGGCCTATGTCAGCGCGCATCACATCGCACTGGCACCGGGAAAAGGACTCGGGGCAGGTGTGCTGATCGATGAGCAGGGCTCGATCGTGACCAATGCCCATGTGGTGGACGGGGCCGCCAACATCACGGTGACGTTGCATGATGGGACTCGTCTCCTGGCAGAGCTGATCGGAACCGACCCGCAATCGGATATCGCCCTGCTCCATGTGATGCTCCCGAAGGGCCGGCACACTCCTGCCCAACTAGGTGATTCTGACAAGCTGGAAATCGGCCAGAAAGTTCTGGCGATCGGACACCCATTTGGATTGGGGTACGCGTTTTCAACCGGCATTGTGAGTGGATTCGGCAAACTATTTGAGACCAAACAAGAAGTGTTCCAAGAGCGCGTCATACAGACCACGACGCCGATCAATCCCGGCAATAGCGGTGGGCCGCTGGTCGATTCCGAGGATCATGTCATCGGCATCAACTCGTCCGTTATGATGGGAGCGCAGAACATCGGATTCGCCATTCCGATCAATACCGTCAAATCCATCATCGCTGACCTGCGGACGAATGGTCGCGTGGTCCGACCGTGGTTGGGCATCAAAGGGAAATTTGTGACCGATGAAGTACGGAATCTGATCGCGCTGCCCCTTGTGAGCGGGTTGCTGATTATCGATGTGGAAGACGGGAGCCCGGCCCAGACAATCGGACTCCGTGCCGGCAACTTGGATGTGACGATTGAGGGCGAGCCATGGATTCTGGGAGGCGATATCCTTGTCGCAGTCGATGGGCAGGACGTCAAGAGCAGCGAGCAATATGCCAAGGTGCTTCGGCCGCTGAAGGCCAAGCAATCCATCGATGTCACCGTGTTTCGAGACGGCACCAGGCGCACCCTGACCGTCACGTTGGGTGAACGCCCGACTCCGTCCAATCCTTCACAACATCCAAAGATCGAGGTGCCCCCCGTGGTTCCCCAGGGGATGGACTTTGCGCCATTCTGATGCAGTATGGAAGACACGAAGGAGCGTGATCGAGATACTGAAGACCCGACGTTGTATAAAAGAAGTCGGCCACAATTCATCACCCGTTATTGCGGCAGGGGCAACTTCTCGTTAACCCGCAGAGAGACATCATGAGCCCATTGGGCATCGGTTCGATCGTATTTGTGTGTGTCTTCGGCAGCGCGATGCTTGGCTGTTATCTTCGCACCCTGCTGGCCGACCATCACTTGACTGATGATTCGATGCGTGTCGTCACGATGAGCACTGGCCTGCTCACGACGTTGGTTGCGATGGTGCTGGGCTTGCTGATCTCGTCTGCAAAGACCTCCTTTGACCGTATCACCGACGAAGTCATGCAGACCGCCTCCAAAGTGGTGCTTCTCGACCGTGCTTTAGTTAGTTACGGGCCGGAGACGACGGAAACCCGCGAGCTGCTTCACCGTGCTATTGCCTCCGCGATTGATATGATCTTTGCCGAGAAAGGTTCCAGATTGGCGACACTGACTGCTCCAGAAAGACTCGCCGGGATGGAGCAATTTCAGGCCAAGCTTCGAGATCTTGCGCCACGAAATGACGCCCAGCGCGCGTTTCAGTCACGCGCCTTGGCATTCAGCGACGAATTGGTATAGATGCGCTGGTTGGTCATCGTGCATGAGCGGAACGCGATGCTGCCGCTATTCCTGGCGGTACTGGTTCTCTGGCTCGCCATCATATTCGTCGGGCTCGGTGTGCACACGGCCAACAACTCCATCGTCTTAGTGACTTTGTTTGCCGCCGCGCTGTCGGTCTCCGGCGCGGTCTTTTTGATCGAAGAGTTGGACCACTCGCTCGACGGGTTGATACAGGTCTCCAGCGCTCCGCTGCGCAACGCGCTTACCCAGCTGGGGCCGTAGATGCTGGCTCACCAAGGAGTTGCATTTTTTTGAGAGAGACGTCATAAACTCCGACTTGCCGGATGAAACCTGCAGCTCATGGCATGACGCCACTCCGGATCGGGACGTCATCAAACTATGCCACAATGCGTCGTCTTATCACCTCATAGTGTGTTGCACATAGGAGCCACATGTGTAGGACATGGTTGAGTTGTACTCTCTGCTTCTTGGCTCTGTGCCTGGCCGTCGGGTGCAGTCCAGTGCCGAGACAATATCTGCGCGAGGCGGTCCCGAACGTCACGTTGTCGGCGCTGGCTATGGCGCCCCAGGCCTATCAAGGCCGGCTGGTCGTGATGGGCGCCGTCATGGTGAAGGAGGAAACGCGGGATGGAGATCTCTGGTTGCACGTGAAGAATCGCCCGCTTGATGAGGATTACCGCCCGCAACTTCCGCCCAGCGCTGACGATCCCGAAGGCGGGTGGTATTGGGTCGTCGTCGGCAATCATCAAACCTTTCCCAGTTCACATCATCATTGGGCTGACATGACCGTCGTCGGTCGTGTCACTGGCTTGGTACGGGATAAAGAGCCCATTCTGAAGATGGTTTACGTGCGAGGGTGGGGGATCATCTCCGCCCATGATGGAGTATGGGAACATGGTGTGACGGAGACCTATGCGCCTACGACGCCCGGTGGGATCATCCGTGAATCAAACCGATATCGATAAGTGCGTAGCGGAGACCGTTCGTGCATAGATTCACTACCATGACTGCCGGCCCATTGTTGTGCCGCTCATGTTGAGGAATGTCGGTACCCCTCCCCACAGCGCTCGACTAGGACGTGCCTCAATGTTTGAACGTCTGATCAACTTTTCGCTCACGCAACAATTCTTGGTCTGCCTCGTCGAGCTCGCGTTTTATAAGTGGCCCACACGCATTTCGCTAATTGTATGTTGATCTACCAGGTGGCTGGGTTCAGCAGGCATCATTTTGCTGGAGGAAAAAATCGGACTAGAAAGCAGGGACGCGCTATTTTTACGATGGCCTCGTCCGGGCATGGCGTTGAGCCTATTGAGGGTTACCTCTCGGTAGGGTCGTCAATAGCAGAGCCCATCGGCTTCTGGTTGTTTAGCGACCTTTCTGCAACGCGGTGGCGATAGGATTCTATCGGTGGATTCAAGTCTGAGTCCTTCAGTTGGACTTATGGCGTGACGATTGATAGCGTGTGACGATGGGGTTGCAGCGCCCACGTCTGATTTGCGAGGGGAAGGGGGGAGTGGCCTTGAATCGCAGGCCCTGTCTCGGGATTGAGTGCCGATGGATAGGAGACTTGTGCTGAGACCGTCATGCTGAGCAGCAGGATGACGAGGATGCTGAGTATGCGATGGTGACACCACACAAGAACGGCGTGGCCTTCATTGCAGGGTTTAAACTCGTGAAGGGCTTTCTGTTGCTTCTCGTCGGCTTGGGCCTCCTTAAATTGGTCCATGCCGAAATTGCTACGCTGTTCTCGCTCTTGATCGAGGCGCTTCATTTACATGCAGACTCCCGTATCCTTCACGCCCTGGTCCTCAAGGTGGATGCGCTTCAACCCCATACTGTACTCGTCATGGGGGTCATCAGCCTGGGGTATGCGGGATTATTGCTTATCGAGGGGGTGGGTCTATGGCTTGAGGTCTCGTGGGCCGCGTATCTCACTGTGATCTCTACGAGCCTGCTGCTTCCTTTTGAGCTCTATGAAGTATTGCAACAGGTGTCGGCATTTCGGATCGGCGCGCTTCTTCTGAATCTCGTGATTGTGGTCTACCTTATCTCCCAATTGAAGCAGCATACGTTACATTCGGGTTCTACGGTGGGTGTGAGTGAGTAATAAGGGGTCTTGCGACCTAACATTGCGGCGCCCCTTGACACTCAAAACGCATGATACGGGTTAACGACGGAAGTTGTGCGAGTTGCCTAGAGTGGATGGCAGAAAAAGAAAGAAGGTTTGTGCTACTGTGCTCTTCAGAAAACAATCCAGACTGACATGATCCATGCCCTCTCTGTTCTTGTACTATCTATTGCCGTCTGGCTCATCGGCTGCGCTGCATCCCGGCCGATCGCATCGATTCCCATCGGGACAGCCTTGCTTGGGAAGAGTAAACACGAACTCGTCGCTTGCGCTGGTAACCCTCTTCAGGAAATGAAGACGACCGGAGGAATGGTACTGACCTACTACAAAGAAGCGCCCATCTTCGACGAATCATTCTCCCTTTCCAAAGGCAGTACATCGGGGGTTCATCACGGATGTTGGGCGCATCTCCTCTTGGAAGACGATCGCGTGGTAGGGGTAGAGTATAAATCGGTGCCTCGGTCGGTTAGCGCTACAGATCACTGCGAGGAGATTTTTCATGCCTGTGCTCCATGAAGACTGCTCTATCGATCTGAGGCACAGGGTCGACATTGCCGGTTGATTCATCTTATTCAACAAGATAGAAGGCCCCGTCTATCTGCTGTGTGAACGCGGTAGCGATCACCTACAGATACTGGATAATGGTATGTGCATAGGAGGATTCAGTGGATGCAGGTGGGCGTAGCCAATCCGACATCGCCTGCTTGACTCTCATGCCCTCGGGTATCTGCATAGCCTCTCTTCTCGTGGTCTAAATCAACCAATGTGATGATGGCTCAGGCCCAGCTCTCGCGGACAGGGAGAAAGGAGGACATCATGACGTGTCTTATCGTCCGTCACGCACAGTGTTGCCTTGCCGTACCCTCAATTGGCTTGTGACCCGAATTAGGGAGACAGCAGCGTTTGGAACAGCGACGGATCACCACCCTCGTCCGTGCATTTGGCCTCCCGGTCCTGAGTATCATTTGGCTTCTCGCCTCACCTTCCTTGTCCTTTGCGTTGGAAAAGTATGGTCGTCCGCTGCCGTCGATGGAGCAGCCGAGCGACACAGCGGCACGGGAGGCCGAAGAGACCTTATTCGGAGGATATTTTCTCTCATCCGCCTTCGTATCCAACCCGACATTTGCGGCTCGTCCTGATAACACGGGATTGGTCGGCCTCCGGCACATGCTTCATCTGGAAACGGACCTCTACAAACAATATCTAACGTTTTACACCGATCAAAACTTCTTCTCAGATCGAACAAAAGGATGGATCGAACTGAGCGAATGGGACGGGACCTATGCATTCACCGGGCTGCTCGACCGGTGGGGCTGGCGTCTTCAGTACGAGCGAGATGCACCTCTCGACAAGAGCGGTATCATCCAGGCCTATGCCGATGCGCTCCTGACGTCTCGATTCCAAGCCATACAAGATCTTAGCTGGTGGCAGCGCATCTTTCCCAATCAGAACCTGACCGCCTATGCCGGTGCCGGCTGGCTGTTTCATAATAGTAACTACTTTGCGCGACCAGATAATACCGGGAAAGCCCTTTTTCGGTATGTGGCTCATGCGGACCTCGACCTCTACAAAAATAGGGTCGTGCTGTATGGAGATGTGAATTTCTTTACGGATCGGGAGGCTGGAAACACGCTCAACCCTACCGAGTTGGATTGGATTATCGGGCTGGCGTTACGGTTCCGTGAGGATATGGAGCTGAGCATATATCGAGAACAGGACCAACCATTGGACAAGCCAGGGCTTGTCCAAAAATATTGGGCCGTTCAACTCCGCTACTCGTTTGATGTTCCGAAGCGATTCTGGAAAAAATGAGGTGTCAGGTGAGGCCCTTTCTCTATGAGAGGGCTGCTGCTGTTCTGCATGATGCCGGGCCAGAGGCTAGAGTATCGGCAGCGTAGTTGCGGCCCGGGCACTTCGTAATCGTGATGCTGGGGACTCCGAAGCGAGGCACCTCGCTGACGGTCACTTGAAATAAGAGATACAGCATTTTGAAGGCTTCGCGGTTCCAGCGTGCCAGAGGTCCGGTGGTGTTCACGGCGTAATATTTTCCATGGGACTGAATCGATAGGCCGGCTCCCGATGGCGCTCCATCCGGCAGCACGAGTTCCATGGTGTGGACGGGATTTTCGTAGACCTGTGGAGTCCGCGAATCTTTCTCAACGTGGTATTCGGAGTCTTCCTCAAGCGATCGGCCCAGGAAGTTGAGCATGGTATTGAAGCTCCGCAGCCGAAAATCTCCCTTGAGGGATATTCCACTCAGAAATGCCCTTGATGGACATACAGCCGAGCCCTGGCATCTTCTTAAGGACTGTTCGATTCTGTCTCTCGCAAAATGAAAAGATGTCATTCTGGAACTATCTCGCGGCACTCAGCCGGGGTGGGCATCATGTGAGTAACGATAGGTTCAATTCGCAGTGAGCAATATTGAACAGGCAGAAGAGAGGTTTTCACTTATGATGATCGCAATAAGGCCTGAGTCGCTCACGGCGATATTCACACTGAGGAGTGTGTCGTGTACTGAGGAATTTGACTGGCACAGGCTTACTTTTCTCGCTAAAGAGCAGCACACAGGAGTTCAACAGGGTGGAGGTGCGTATGTCTACAGATCGTCTGACCCAGACAAAGCATTATCAGGAATGTATTGCTGCCTGTTTCGCCTGTGCCCAGACCTGCGAGACCTGCAGCGACGACATGATCGGCATGGACCATCATGGTGATCAGAAACTCATGGCACAATGTCTTCGGTTGTGCCGCGAGTGCGCGGATATCTGCGTGTTGGCTGGCCAATGGATGAGTCGAGGCTCCGCGATGAGTGATCGACTGTGCGGCCTCTGCGCCGATATCTGCGACACATGTGCTGGGGTCTGTGAACAGCACGCCCCACATCATGCTTTGTGCGGACCATGCGCCACAGAATGTCGTCGTTGCGCAGAACTGTGTCGAAAAATGATACATGCGGCGGCCTAGCCGTCGAGGTAAGGAGCCATCATGAAACGCGGAATGATCGAGTTGATGGTATTGTCAGCGCTTTTTCTCTTGAGTCCGATCGCCAACGCTATGGAGACGAGTCAGTCCAACCGGCCAGTGTCAGGCCCGACAGATCCTCTCTTGCCCAAACCTATTCCTCCTCCACCGACACCAACGCCCTCTGAGCCGAAGCAACCGAACCAGATTCTGCCGCGTGCCTAAGGAGATATTATGTCTGTGAAGATGATCGTCCTGCTTGCCATGCTACTCAGTGCTCCTTCTTTATCGATGACGATGGCAGCGTCGCCTGAGCATCGGGCCAGGGGACGCATGTCGTCATCGGGACGCTTGAGGAACTCGATATGTCCAAGATGAGTGGAAAGATTAAAACAGATCTAGGACAGACGGTCGTGTTCACGATGACGAGGCCGGACTTGTTTAAGGGACTGTCGGTAGGAGAACGCATCGCCGTCCGCCTGGATGATCAGGGACACGTGATAAGGGTCATGGATACGACCGTTCCGGAACTCCCAAGCCCTGAGAAGTAAGTCGATCAACCACGACTTATTCTGATTGGCATTCTTCACCATACCTGCTCCTTCCTGTGATCAAGCAGCGCATACAGCCGTTTTTTAGCAAGATTGGGATGGCCGGATGGGCAGCAGCGATCTCATCAGAGAAGCGTTGCGTCCTCAACAAACCTATTCAAGGGTCTTGGCGTCGAAGCTAACGAGGGCCTCGTCTTGAACGGTATAGCTGATCTCGACTGGGGTGCAGCAGACTTCACAGTCCTCGATGTAGGTGTGACGGCGTACTGAGAGGTCTAGAACCATCGAAATCTCTTCCCCACAAGAGGGGCAGGTGAAGGTGTGTTCCATTGACCGAGAATGGTACCGTAAATCCATGTGGATGACAATACAGGTCGCCGGACCCTGTGACTCTTAACCGACTTTCTATCAACATGCTCAGGATTCTTAGATAGGGGGCGGGGTGTGCAATTCCATATGGCGGAACTCGTCTATGCGCAGCTCTTCGATGCCGAGGTCTTCCGCATAATGGTGGGATCGGATGGTGTGCGGCGTGGTTGAAGGGCGCGGTCGCCACGGTGATCCGCGGGTGGGTTTCTGTGCTGTGGGCCGGTCACTTCGCAATGGTGATGCTGGGGACTCCGACGCGAGGCACCTCGCTGACGGTCATTTGAAACAAGAGATACAGCATTTGGAAGGCCTCACGGTTCCAACGTGCCAGTGGGCCGGTGGTGTTCACGGCGTAATATTTGCCGTGGGACTTGATCGATAAGTCGGCTTCTGGTGGCGCTCCATCCGACAGCAGGAGTCCTATGGTGTGGACGGGATTTTCGTGAACCATTGGGGTCCGCGGATCTTTCTCGACGTGGTATTCGGGGTCTTCTTCAAGCGATCGGCCCAGAAAGTTGAGAATGGAATAGAAGCTCCGCAGCCGGAAATCTCCCTTGATTGGGTATTCCCCTCCGACGTGCTCCGGCCGGATGTCGAAGGACACATCGCTGAGTTGTCCATCTTCTGTTTCCTCGATCAGCCGGGCCCGTTCCTCTGGTGAGAGTGTATGGAGGTCATAGTTGGTGATGAGAATTTGTCCCGTAATTTGTTTCCGAAGGGTGTAGCTGTTGTCTTTCTTATTGTAGGTGACGAGATACTCTTTCTGTAATGCTTGAAAGCCTTCGGCTGTAACCGAGTTGGCGGGAATGGTCCAGGTCCGATCGTAGACGAGCGGTTCGGCATACAGCTGGTTTTCGTCTTGAATGGCTGAGAGATGTGTCACCACCCGCCGAAATTTCTCGTAGCCGGTTCGGTCTCCCGGTGTATTGCGGTAGGCGACCTCTTGGCCATTCTCCGTGACCCGCAGTTCCTGCGCCATCAGCCGGAGCAACAGATCGATGTCGTATCGCTGCCGGAGAAGGAGGAGGAACTTGGTTTCCTGAAAGGGGGTCAAGAGCCGCTTGGTAAACTCTTCCCCTTCGATCGGCACAATACTAATGGTAGGGTTCTCCGCCATGCTCCCGCCGAAGATCGGCAAGATCGCTCTGCCGGCGTCTCCTGTGAATGCTGGTGTGGTGCCGGCGCTGACACGGAAATCGAACGTCGCGGCAATATTTGAGACGCCGGTGAAGTGAATCGGTTGATGTTGATGGGCGCGGGCGATGTTGATGAGCAGTTGTTTGGAGATGGCGTCCGTGATCGCCTCATCATAAGTCGTCACGGCTCGATTCAGCGTGATAGGGGAGAGACAGCCAGTCACGGCCAGGCAACAGAAGATTCCCGCCAGGGTCAATTGTGCGGGAGATTTTGAACGCTGCCGCATCGTCATGTGATCAACCTTCGCGCGAGTCGGGCCATTCTCCGGCAGGTTTGTAGCATAACTGGCACGAGATGCCTAGCGGATCGGACGTGCTTCTTGGGGAAAAACGAACGGGAGGCGGGAGAATTTCCTGACGTATGAATCGTGCGCGTCAGAGATGAAATAGAGTATCGGAATATGCTTGAACTCCGGCAGTGCATGATCGTCATTGATCGGGTAAGGACTGGTTGATGAGGAGGGGAAGGATGAACGTGTGACCAACCCAAGATGGTCGGGAGTCTTTTCTCGCCCGCTCAGGGCATTGAAGACTTCCGACCGATTTGATTGGTGCAACTATTCCAGCGGGGGCACCACTCCGGCAAAGGTCAACAGATCGGTGATACGAAAATCACCTCGGCTCGCAGCGGGCAGCACCGGTTTCCATCTCGGACGAGCGGCCGAATAGGATGTCTCATCGGCCTTCAGTAGGCCGACAAACACGTCACCGACGATACGGCCTCCCACCGGTCCTAAGCGGAGGCCATCCTCCATGAGCTCCGCCTCCTTCAAAATGTAATACCAGAGCGGCGTGCTCTTCTCCATGTCAAAGGGTTTGAGTATATCCAGCTGCACGGGAGTCAATACTGGAACGCCCATTCTCCGCGCAATCGCCTGGCCGGAGGGTATCCCGGAATTAACGTGGCGCATGAGATTGCGCGAGGCCAACGACTGCACCCCGTCGGCAGGCAGGCCCGGAGCAGGCACGGAGCAGGCCCGCGCGAACCTGGAAGCAACATCACGACGCTGGAGAGTTTGCCGTCATTTTTTGTTCGGTCGGAAATTGTTGTCGAATTTGAAGAATGTTTGCCAGTCGACAAACCGACGCGGTGCGCGTTTTCCTCCACGCATATCGTCTGGATCCGGGTTGTTGGGGTCTTGCGTATCGTCGAAGAGAAAGGCGAAGACCGGGGATCCGCCAGTGGGCCCGAAGTTCAGACGATAGCTCGGACGAATTTGTGAATGGCCGAAACGGCACGCGGCCACTGAAAACTCGATGGGGAGCAACGGATCTTTTGAACGTCTGGCGCGCCGACCGTCTGCACCGTCGTCTACCTGATAGAATTTGGGTCCCTTGTTGAGGATGTCAGCGACGCGTGCTTGCCCAATCGTCAGCGGCAGGAATTCGTGCAGGATGATCCACTGATAGTGCCAGCGGACCTGGCGTTGGGCCAGCTTGAAGATCTGCTCCTTCGATTGAGTGGCAAGAGCGGGGTCCTTGCGTAAGTGGTCGACGACCGCGTTATGAAAGCGCAGGAATGCCGTGTGAAGCTGAGCAAGGATGACGTGTTCGTCGTTCCGGCTATCTCCCAGGATGGCGTTATTGTAGGGGTTACGCGGAAGGTCAAAACGGGGCGCGCCCTTGCGAGAGACGGCCTCTGCCCCTGGAATAGGTTTTGATCTCGCCGGAGCTCAGGTCATACAACTCCGGAGAACCTTGAGGCCCATTGCCGTACACGCTATCCAGATCGAACGCCGCGGTGCGAAAGTTCGTCGTCTTTCTGGGGTTGCTCCGTTCGAGCAACGGGGATCTTGGGTCGAGCGTGATATCGTGGTCCAGAAATTGACCAAAGAAGGTGACGCCAGCCGTCATGTTGGGATTGTCGGGATTGTGTGGACTGAACACCGCGGGATTCGTGATGGATTGAATGGGATCGGTCAGGTTATCCAAGGCGTCGATGACGCCTCCTTTTTCGCCCAGCTTTTTGGCCTGGGTACCTGCCTCATCGGTCGGCGGGGCGTAGGGCGGCAGCTCAGGAAACATGCGGGTAAAAGAATTTTCTTGAGAGTGAGGCCGGTCCCGCATACCAGGAAGATGCAAATTGTTTTTTCCGTCAGCAGCCTGAGCCATAGTGAGGCCAACTAGCGCGGTAGAACAGAGCACGCCTGCTAGACCGACCGACAGATACTTCTTGCGACGATGCGACATCAGTGTCCTCTGTAATTAAAGATAGATACTGCTGCTGAAATCCGTGATTCAACCCTCCTTTCCCAGTTCCAGTATGACGTCATGCGAGCTTGGAGTGAGCAAGAACTAAACCAAGGAGCGCACGTCTTCCATTGCGTCGTTATCTAGCAGAAAATAAAGAGAAAAGATTCTGTGGGACATGTTCTCGAAAGCATGCGGTAGGCGAAACCATGCACTGTCACTCCTCACACCAGTGAAGCCAAGCGAGACGGGTGAGGATTCATCTGATCCATCTGGGTTGTCCGGTTCAGCCAAACACGTGAATCAGATTCGATACACAAGAGAGAGCAATCTGCCCTCATACTTCAGGCCACGGTCTGTATCGTGTGCGGACTAGTGCCGCAACCTGCTGAAGATGGTGATCATGAGCATCGCCCGGGAGACCGATCTCTTCGAGGGTTTGGCCATCTGGATGGCATAGTGGGTCGACGCGAAATCGATTCGCCTGCTGGTGTTGCTGGCTCTATGACAGTTTGACTTTCGGCCCTGCTCGATAATGCCATCACAGTGCTGCCTCTCGTGCTTGTCATGTTGGCGATTACCAAGCGCGTGGAACTTAGTCTCGGTGTATTTCTGGTGCCAGGGGACTGGCTCCGCATCTTCGAACGGCGGTGTTGGCATTGAGCTCACGGGAGGCCGTTGTCGATCGACCATTCTTGCACCGTTGTCCCTGGCTGCTCGGGATCGTCAACGTGGGGTTCTGTATGCATTCGCTCATGTATCTTGAGCCGGCCAGGATTGCGCTCCTCGGCGCGAGCCTGTTCATGCTGATCGGTCATGCGAGACGGACGCGGGGGAGTGCAGTGGAGTTGTCGGCTCTCACCGATGTCGAATGGAAAACCATCTTCTTTTTTATCGGGTTGTTTATACTCGTCGGTGGGTTGGTCACGGTCGGCGTGATTCGCTACCTGGCTGATCAGTTGGTGGCCCTGACAGAGGGGAATCTTGCCGAGTCCACGATGGCGGTGCTCTGGGGGTCGGCCATTTTTTTAGCCGCGCTGGATAATATTCCCTACGTCGCGTCGATGAACCAGTTGATTGTGGACCCCGCCCGGTCGCTTCACCCCGAGATCTCGGATTATGCCGCCCCGGTGCATCAGCCAGATATCATGCCACTGTGGTGGGCTCTGGCCCTCGGAGCCTGTCTGGGGGGGACGGCACGATCATCGGGGCGAGCGCGAACGTCGTGATTGTGGATATCGCGCGCAAAGCCGGCTATCCCATCTCATTTTGGCAGTTCTTCAAGTTTGGGTTTCCCGTGATGGTGGGGTCGATACTCATGAGCACTACGTATCTCTGGTTTCTCTTCCTCCGCTGACCGACTCGTTCAAACAGGCCCAGGCTTCAGTGAGAGCGGCCACACTGAATCACTCGC
>JAWXBV010000156.1:0-27602 GCA_034440335.1 Nitrospirota bacterium
ATGCGGTCGGCCGACCGCATATTGCGCGGCTCTTGATGGACAAGAAGTATGTCACGTCCGCCAAAGATGCCTTTGACCGGTATCTGGCCGAAGGACGTCCGGCATATGTGGCGCGTGAACTTCCCAACCCGACGGATGCCATTGCCTGGATCAGAGCCGCCGGCGGCGTGGCCGTGCTGGCCCATCCTACCTGGGCCAAGGTGTCTGGAGAAGGGCTGAATGCACTGCTGACGACGTTGAAAGCCGAAGGCCTTGGTGGCATCGAAGTCCACTACAGTACACACACGAAGCGACAGACGATGGAGTATCTCGACCTGGCCAAGCGACTGGACTTGCTGGTGACCGGTGGAAGCGATTTTCACGGCATCACCAAACCGGACATCGAAGTGGGTATGGGCCGAGGCGGCTTGAACGTTTCCGAGAAGTTGCTCGATCCGCTCAAAAAAGCCGCCCTCTCCGTTCCTCACTCGTAACTCGCATCTCGTCGTTCGTCTATCTGGTCTCTTTGGTCTGTTTTGTCTATCTCGTCTAGCACCAGACAGACCAGAGAGACGGAGCGACAACGAGACAGACCAACATACCGCTTCACAAACATCGAGCGTACCGCTGCTCTTTTCTCCCAATTCGTTGACTCTTCCATTCCATCCGCTACACTTTGAGACATTCACGGACAGCCTCAAAGATTCCTATGTCGAAATCCTGGACTTGGATCGCTCCCTATACCTTTGCCGTCTTGGCCGTGCTCTTAGCCGGCCCCTTGCTGAGCCACCTGGCCTTGGTCCAATCTCTCTCGGTCCCCTATCTACCGCTCAGTGGGTCTCATGCCATTCGATTGGTTGCCAATCTCCTCGCGCTCGCCATCCTCTTGGTCTTCGCCTTCGTTGCCCCTCAGCACATCCCAGACAACGGCCGAGGATCAAGCTTTATCCGTAACCTCATCCTTCCGCTCACGACCCTCATCGTCGTGATCTTCACCCATAAAGCATTCAGGACCGTGGGCCTCCCACTGATCAACCAGATAGGGCCTTCTCGATTTGCCATAGGGTATGCCCTCGGTCTCGTTGGATCCGGTCTGTGGCTCACGTCAGCCTGGGTCCTGAACCGACGTTCGCTACGCGAAGCCTTCGCTCCCCCCAGCCAGACAAGACGCCAAGGGGCGCAGGCGCTCTCCCAAGATGAGGACGCAGGACATAAAGAAGAGACCGAGGCGCTGCCGGCACCACAGAGCCTAACCGCCACGTCAACGATCGCTAGCTCCCCACCAGGCATGCTCGGGCGCTACAGGGTGTTAAAAGAGATTGGACGAGGTGCGATGGGACTGGTCTACCTGGGAAAAGACCCCACGATCCAGCGTTTCGTGGCCATCAAGACCTTGCGACTCGATCACATCGATAGCGACGACAAGCTGCAAGAGGTGAAGACACGATTTTTCCGCGAAGCAGAATCTACCGGACGTCTTTCTCACCCCAACATCGTGACCATCTACGATGCAGGAGAAGAAAACGACTTAGGCTTTATCGCGATGGAACTCATTGAGGGAACCCCCCTGAGTCGATGGGCACGAACACCCAACTTGCTGCCGGTCGATGAAGTCCTCCTGATGATTGCCACAGTTGCGGACGCCTTGGATTACGCCCATCAACAAGGCGTCGTCCATCGCGACATCAAGCCGGCGAACATCATGCTCACAACGGGTCGCATCGTGAAAGTCATGGACTTCGGTATTGCGAAGATGGCGTCGAGCGGCAAAACACAAACCAATATGGTGTTGGGCACACCGACCTACATGTCGCCGGAACAAATCTCAGGCAAGAAAGTGGATGGCCGGTCTGACATTTTTTCACTCGGCGTCGTGCTGTTCGAACTCCTCACGGGTCAGCTGCCGTTCACGGCCGACAACCTGTCGGCCGTGCTGTTCAGCATCGCCCATCATCCGCATCCGGCTATTCTCACCTTGCGGCCAGATCTCCCTCACATGGTGCAGGAGATCGTGGATCGCGCGTTACAGAAAGAGTTGCCTCACCGCTATCGGCGCGCGGAAGAATTCGCGGTCGAGCTCCGTGCCTGCCTGCAAAGTATTGCGGCCTGAGGGAGGTGTCATCTGGCCTACGAACAATTCCATAGCGCCAAATCCGATACCGGCCTCAAACGACCGCATAACGAGGATCGCTTTGTGGCCGACCCTCCGCTCGGACTCTATGTCGTCTGTGACGGTATGGGCGGCGGCAACGCCGGCGAGATTGCCAGCGCCCTCGCAGTCGAGGCGATTGCCGCGCATCTGGCCCGTGCAGCCAAGAACCCAGACATGCCGCTGATCGGCCCCTGCGATGCCACGGTGTCTGCACCCGCCAATCATCTCGCCAGTGCGATTCGTGGAGCGAACGACGTCATTCATCGCCGGTCATGGAGCAGGCCTGACTATGCCGGGATGGGTACCACCGTGGTCGCCGCACTACTCCATGAGGCGCTGCTTACCATCGCTCATGTCGGAGACAGCCGGCTCTATCTCGTTCGAGACGGGACAATCCAAGCCCTCACCACAGACCATTCCTGGGTCGCAGAACAGATCCTCAAGGGGAATATGACGGAAGAAGAAGCTGAACGCTCCCCCCGCAGAAACATGGTGACGAGAGCCCTCGGCGTCGAACGCCGCGTCGACGTGGAGCTGACGGAAGTTCCGGTCAAGAGCGGAGACATGCTGTTGTTATGCTCGGACGGACTCACCCGTGGCATCCGCCCGAACGACATGCTTCATGTCCTCAGTGGATCGGAAGACCTCGCCACCATGTCCGATCGCCTCATCGCCATGGCGAATGAAGCCGGCGGCGACGACAATACGACCGTGGTCGTCGTGGCCTTGCGAGATGAACTGCATGCCGGACTGTGGGAACGGCTGAAAAAACAATTCGTGGCGTAGCCAATCACAGGGACCTTGCACAGGAGGGAACATCATGCCGGAGACTCTGCCACAAGCCGTCACCCTGCTCGTCAAACTTCACGGGAAAGGCGCGCGGCACATCGATCTCACCCATGAGACATTGACGATCGGTCGGAAGACCGACAATACCCTTGCAATCGAAGATCCCGCCGTCTCGGGGCATCATGCACGAATTGTGAAAATTCAGGCCGTCTTCTTTCTCGAAGACTTGAAGAGCACCAACGGCACAGCCATCAATGGCGAACCGATCGCGCGCCGCCAACTTCGAGACGGGGACTTGATCACCATCGGCCAACACCAGCTCGTCTTCCAAGAGAATGCGGTGGCCGGCACGATAGAACCTCCCCCATTTGTCGGCATGGATCGAACCACGGTACTCAGAGCCACGGGCCATACACCCGACGGACCGACGCTCACCGCCAAGGTCCTGATTGTTGCAGGGAAAACCGATCGGTTGGAATACTCCCTCACCAAACAGGTGAATGTCATTGGGTCACAAGACGGAGCGGCCATTCGGTTGACCGGCTGGTTTGCCAAAAAATCTGCGGCGACCATCGCCCGACGAGGCCACAGCTACTCCATCAGCCCTTCTCAGGGTGCGAAGTCTCTGCGCGTCAATGGTACGGAAGTTGTGGGACAACAGGACCTGAAGGATGGTGACCACATCGAGGTGGCAGGTGTGACGCTGAGGTTCTCTCTGCTCTCAGGAACCAAGAACACCCCTCCTTGACGCGTACACGGCTATTTGAAGAAGAATGTGTCCTTCGGAAGGGTCTGATAGCATCGGTCGGAGACCTCCTGGGCATGTGATTGTAGGCACTGGAGCATCTGTTCGCTCCCAAGTTTGACTGCTCTGCAAAACCGTTTGGCATCCTGGTCGCACGCCGCCATCAACCGACTTCGATCTTCTTTCCACTTCACAAACCGCTCGGACAACTGACTGTGGCAGAGTGGCGGAAGTCGCTTGGCGCGCTGTTGCAGACAGCGCGTGCGAACAGAACCGTTCGGAGAGTCGGGGCACAATTGTTCGATCTCGGCTTCGCATTTCAGACGGGAGGCCTGCAGCGCACGAGGATGCAACCGCGTCACAACCGGACGCTCAACACGTGAGTCGCGAGACCGATCAACGTTCCGCCTCGATACGGCTGCCTCGGAAGGCAGCGGAGGAGAGGTGGGAATGGTGAGATCAAGCGCGGGTGGCGCAGACAGAGGAGACGAAAGACCTTCCGTCTGCCGAGTCTCAGCAGACGCCGCGGACGACGACAACTCTTCTTGTGACGGGAAATTGGTGGCCACCGCCACCCACACGAGCCCAAGGCCCAGGATGGTAATGGCACCTGCAATGATCCCGTTCGAAGACTGCTGCTGAGCCATGCTTGCTCCCATCTGACCAGAGCCAGCATAGGACACGCCGTCAAAAAAATCGACGAATTATCGGGTTTCTACCAGTACCGCGCGACAAGCGAGAGGAGCGGGACGGGCAGGACATGAAATGCTGAGTGACTGGGAGGTTCTGAGTGCTGAGTGTTGAGTTGGTTCAGGACAACTCAGAACCCAGAACTTAGAACTCAGAACTTCGAATCCCGCCCGTCTCCCTTGAGTTGCGGGTTAGTTCTCAGGGGTTTCGACGATGTGATTCTCGAACCTGGTGCAGCCCTCGGCAAGTAGGCGATTGGTTAACATTTCTCCAGGCCATTCGATCGGTAAGTCGGCCGTGAAGATCCATACATCCGGAGAGGTCCACACGGGACCATGGTCCTCGGGAAGTTCGGGATCGAACAGATCGGTCCAGACCGGCATATAGACACCGTTCCCACATTGCGTATGGAGGTGTACGATCGTACGGGCTCGGACGAGCGGGTCCAGATCGCGCCAGACTGCCGCGGTCTCATCCGCCAACCGATGGAGCCGCACCGCATTTTGCGCATCGAAAATGGCATAGGCGGCGTAGACCGGCGGTTCGATCATATCGGGAGCCAGAGCCAATTCTGGGCATTGCGCCACGAGGCCTTCAAGGAGCGCCAGACGGTGCCGGTCTTCCAGCGAATCGGGCAGTCCTGAGTCCGGCACACCGATCAATTCAAAAAAGAGAAACGCGGTGCTCTCGACAGGCGGATAGAGCCGAGCGGCAATTGAGGTCGTCCGCTGTGAATCCGCCACCGCGCTCAAATGGTCATTCAAGCCCTGGAGGCTCAGCGGCTCCAGCGTCGAATCGGTCAACAAGCGAGACTCCACGCGCACCACCGTCCCGGCAGAGAGCCGGAGGTGTCGATGTAACAGATCCGCTGTCGCAACCGGATCGATTTTCAGCTGAAGTGGATGGGCGAGATTGGCTTGGAGAGGAAGTTCCAAGGCCGCCATAATGGCATAGGATAATTTTTCATCGGCCGGCCCATCGATGAGCACGGAGCAGGATGCCTCCGCAAGAAGATCAAAGAGCCATTCCGCCATATCCTCATCCAGCGTCGCCAACACGGTTAAGAGATCATACTCCCGTCCCTGCTCCAAGAAGGCTTGCAGGGTATCGATCGCCGCCTCGGTATCGCCATGGTCATGACGCCGGGCGTTGATCAAATGCACGAGATCGCGCGTGAGGGGATCAGGGCGAGACCAACTCAACATATCGACAGACTCCTACCACTCCGCCGTTCAGTACCACGCCCCATGTTGCCAAACTTTTTCCATGGTAGCAAGTGCTCCACGAGTTTATTCCCACAGAGTTCTGACCACAGCTTAGAAGGCAGAGGGCTCACGATCCAATCACCTTTACCAACACGCGTTTTCGTCTCTGTCCATCGAACTCTCCGTAGAAAATTTGTTCCCACGGACCGACATCCAATCGGCCTTCGGTAATCGCAACCACGACCTCTCGCCCCATCAGCTGGCGCTTGATGTGAGCGTCGCCGTTATCCTCTCCCGTCTCGTTGTGCCGATAGGTCGCGCCCTGAGGAACGAGTCGGTCTAAGAATTGGTCATAGTCCTTGAGTAAGCCTGGTTCGTCGTCATTAATATAGACACTCGCCGTGATATGCATGGCATTCACCAGCACGAGCCCTTCTTGGACGCCGCTCTTCTTGACCGCCTCCGCTACTTGACCTGTGATGTTGAGGTAGGCGCGGCGCGTCTTGGTCTCGAACCACAGCTCTTCGCGATAGGATTTCATGGCCGTCGATCCGTGGATCATCATTCTGCCGAACTGGACCGCCAAGATGCAAGCCGCAACATTGCGCTTGCCGGACACTTCCTCGACGATCTGATTGATCGCAACTGCTTCCCGCTTCCGCATATCGACCGCATGACCTACCAGGCAAGGAAGATCGACCTGGGTATCATGGGCGCAGCCGACTTACTGATCGCGCTCACTATTCCCTACAACTCCGAAACCACAGTCCACAGGGCCACGACTCTGGTGGATTTTTTCGATCCTGTTCCCCTCTCGCATCGGCAGAGCCGGCTGCAGAACGTGGCATCGTTCCGGCCTATCCAGGCGACCGGCTCCCAACACGTCTCCGTCGGCATCGACAGGTACCTGTGACTACGATTGCACCGACCGGCAGCATCAGCCTCATCGCCGACTGCTTGCCTGGCATCGACCCGATATACGGTGTGCAGAAAACCCGCCGCGTCATAGACGGTGTCACACTCACCACGCGTCATCCAGCGTTCACACGTCGTGCGCCCTTGATCTTGCCTTGCTTCAGCCTGACCTGACGACTCATTCGTCGACTCAACATGCGACCCAGATCCCCGAAGAGCTGCGTCGGCTGTGTGTCACGGCGCATGATATCCCACCAGCACATCCTGTGCGCAGGCAAGCCCTGTCCAACAGGATCGCGACAGCGGCGTCTCAACAACCATCAATTTGCCGACCACGGCAACCCATGCCGAGGTATTCGCCGCCTTTCTGCCGCATACCGACTCGGATGCAACGGCCTCGCCGTCCGTCGAACGGGCAGTCAAGCTCGGCAGGTCCTATCCTGTAGTCCAGTCCATCTCTGTTACGCCTCGCGACTTATGCACGGAATTCTTCAACTGAATTGACAGCCCATGGCGATGATGATAGGTATTTTCACAGACTAGTCTATGTGGGATTGAATCGCTCAGCAGGGAGGTATGTGATGGCGGTGCTCGTTGGAAACCCGGCAACAGTCTGGCAGATTGATAACTGGACGCTCCTCTTTGACCGCCAACCAGAACCGGATTTGGAATTCACGGAAGAGGAACTCGATCAAACGATCGCCACGAAAGCACGAGGCCCGCTGAACCCCCACAAGAAACCCAGTAGGGGGAGCCCGATTCTCTGGGGACTTCTCCTGATTCTTATCGGCGGCATTGCCTATGTCTCGATGGAGCCGGACATGCTGACAGGATGGCTGAGCCCCTATCTGAGCGAGAGCCCCCCCACCCCACCACCAATGGCTGTGAAACCGACGCCGTCGACCCCGATACCCATGGTTCCAGGAACCTCTCCCACCGCTGACGTTCCCCCTGTGTCCCCAACAGTCGTTCCACCACCCCAAACAACAGCAAGCCCCGCTGCACCAGTTGCACCTTCTTCCGACCCGATGTTCAGTGAAGGACAGAAAGTGACCGTCACGCAAGACGACACGATTCCCGGAGGAAACATTCCGTTGTTCGCGAATTCATCGGGCAGCAACCCTGTTCTCACTACTCGTCCAGGAATCTCACTGACCATCATGGACGGTGATATACAGTCCGGTGGCTGGATGTATTTGGTACGCACCGATGAAGGCGCCCTAGGCTGGATATCGGAACAACGGCTTCGCTTGAAGTTCTAACAGGAGGCTGAAAAATTCGCTCTTCTCACCCGCCCAACCCCGGCGCGCTAAGACGCGCCATGTCCCATGCATCGTGCTCGCGTCGCTCAGGGGCTCAACGAAAGCTTTCCGGAATTCGGAAGTACTGGAGGGGCTTTTCCGTTCGCCAAGACCGATTGCAAGGGCGAACGGCCCCACGAAATGCGGTCCGTACCTCCTTGCCTCTTCGCTCGCTGCGGCCTTGCCGGACGACCTTTTTGAGCATCCTGAGGTTATTCTGGCTTCAGCCCCATACGGAAAATTCCAACCATGTGTTTGGCAGCAACTGAGTTTTCCCGCGGCCTGCTCGTCCTCCCATTTTTTCTCACGGGCCTGCCGAACGATCACATTCTCGCCTCTTCAGGCGATCTTCCTGTGCTATAATCCGCCCCTGTTATATCCCGTAGCTACACCTACAGTATCGAGACGATTCTATGGCCGGACTCTCAGCGATTATCTTTGACTTCGATGGGATTATTGCAGACACCGAGCCCCTCCATTTCGCAGGCTTTCGTCAGACGCTGGCTGAAATCGACATCAGCCTGACTGAATCCGACTATTATGCCAACTACTTGGGGTACGACGATCGGGGCTGCTTTATCGCCGCACTCACCGCGTACCAGCGGCCCACTGACCCAGCCGCGCTCTCACAGCTGATGCGTCAAAAAGCCCGTGCGTATTTGGAGTCGGTGAAGAATCATCTGGTCATTTTCCCCGGAGTGCGCGAGTTCGTGCGCGAAGCCGCTGCGACCTATCCCTTGGCTATCGCCTCCGGCGCCCTCCGCCATGAAATTGAGGTGATCCTCGAACAGGCGGGGCTCCAAAAAGAATTTATTCACATCACCAGCGCAGAAGATGTGACCAGAGGACAGCCCGATCCACAACCCTTTCTCCATGCCCTAGCCGCGTTGAATCGCCAACGCCCTGAGCAGGCCATCACCGCCGGATCCTGCTTGGTGATTGAGGACTCCATCCCTGGTATCCGCAGCGCCAAAACCGCCGGGATGAAGGTCCTTGCCATAACGAACACTCACACGATCCTCGATTTACATGAAGCCCATGCCGTCGCCCAGAGTCTTGCACAGGTGCATCTGAGCGAGCTCCGCACGCGCCTGTGGCCCGACACCTAAGAGCTGAATGATATGAAAATCTGCTCCCTGCTTCCGAGTGCGACCGAAGTGATTGCCTTACTTGGCTTGAGCGATGAGCTGGTGGGAATCAGCCATGAGTGCGACTATCCGCCGTCGGTCAAGAACGTGCCCGTCATGGTTGAGCCGATGATTCCCGCTCATGGACTGTCCAGCGCCGACATCGACAGACAGGTTCGCCGGCTTGTGGCCTCCGGACAGCGGCTCTATCGGCTGAACGACCATCTGTTGCGGCACGCGCAACCGGATCTGATCATCTCCCAAGACCTCTGTCATGTGTGCGCTGTCACGCCGGACCAATTACACGACGCCCTACGCTCCATGCCACGGCAACCGATCGTGCTCACGCTGAACCCCACGACGGTCCATGACATGATCGACGATGTCGTGCGGATCGGTGACGCCGCCGGTCGGTCGGCGGAGGGTCACCGTCTCGCGACGCAATTACGGGATCGACTGGACGCCATCAGAAATCGCACCCAGGGTCTCTCCCATCACCCTCGCGTGGTCTGCCTCGAATGGCTCTCCCCCTTCTACATCGCAGGCCATTGGGTTCCTGAAATGGTCCAACTTGCCGGCGGCCAGGATGTCCTCGCACAACCTGGTAGCCCCTCGCGGATCGTGACATGGGACGAGGTCCTGGCCGCAGCCCCTGATCTCCTCATCGTGATGCCCTGCGGTTTTTCCATTGAACAGACGCGCACAGAACTGCTCCAACTGATACAGCAGCCGGGTCAATGGCGGCTGCCTCCTGCGTTGGCAGAACAGACGTACCTCGTCGACGCCTCGTCCTATTTCAGTCGGCCAGGCCCTCGCCTGATCGACGGCATCGAACTCTTGGCGGCCATCCTGCACCCGTCAGATCACGACACCATTCACGCGTCCAAGGCCTGTCGCCTGGGACTACTCTCGACTCACCAACAGCCATGACTCTCTCCCTCACCGACGCGCAAGCCTACTGCACGGCTCTCACCAAGAAGAGCGGGAGTAATTTCTATTATTCATTCCTCTTCCTTCCAAGAAAGCGGCGCGCCGCGATGTACACGGTCTATGCCTTCTGCAAGGAAGTCGACAATGCGGTCGATGAGCCGCCGGCAGGAAGCAACCCCCAGGAGGAACTGCAGCGGTGGCGGACCGAACTTGAAGCGGCCTATCGCGGCACACCGACCTTTCCGGTGACCATTAGCTTGGCTGAGCATGTACGGCAACTCGCAATCCCGCAGGCCTACTTCGACGAACTGATCAAAGGGGTCGAAATGGATCTCACCGCGTCACGGTATGCCTCATTTCATGACCTCTCGCTCTACTGCTATCGTGTGGCGTCGGTCGTGGGACTGATCTGCCTCCATATCTTCGGTCCCACATCGGCCAGGGCACAAGATTATGCCGTCGATCTCGGCATGGCATTTCAACTCACAAACATTCTACGAGATATCGGAACCGACGCAGCCCACGGTCGCATCTATCTCCCGCAGGAAGATCTCGACAGATTTGGCTGCACCGATCAGACCATTCTCCAGCGGCAAGAAAACGACGCCATCCGTGCACTGTTTCACTTCGAAACCGCGAGAGCCCATGAATACTACGCAAAAGCGCAGGCGGCGTTCGACGCCTTGTCGGTATGCGACCGGAAAGCCCTAACGGTCTCTGAAATCATGCGCGCCGTGTATTTCAGAATTCTAAAAAAGCTTGAGGCGCCCAGACATCGGATATTCGGCCCTCGCGCCCGACTCACAGCGAGTCATCGGCTGGCCGTGGCCGCCGGAGTGTGGTTCCGCTCCAGGTCCTCGTGACATCCACCGACACCCAGTCCGTCGCGATTCTTGGAGGAGGCCCGGCCGGTCTCACCACCGCCTACCGCCTCACTCGTCATGGCTATCGCGTCACCATCATCGAACGACCTCCATTCCTTGAAAGCTCCGGCACAAGCGAATGCTCCGGCGATGCCCCTGAGCCCTTCACCATCCTCGGCTGCCATCACGAAACACATGCGTTGCTGCAGTCCCTGCATTCCAATCCACTACAGCCGAACGCCATTGCCATCCCGCTAGAGTTTCGCCTCCCCGACGGCTCCCTCGTTCACTATCCCCGCACGTCCTTCCCCGCCCCTCTTCACAGCTGGGTGAATCTCCTGAGATTTGCCGGCATCCCCTGGAAGGAACGATGGCGACTCGCATCATGGGTGGAACAGCTGTGGGAAGGCGATACGGAGCTGCCTGCCGATCTGGAGCAACGCACCGCCGACGACTGGTTGACGTCGATCGGCCAAAGTGCGGAAACGCGCATCCTTGTCTGGAATCCTCTCGCGCAATGGTTGACTGGCAATGACCTCGTCACGATGTCCGCCGATGCCTTCGTGCTCGCGATAAAACCCGTATTTCTAAGTACTCGTCCCGATAGCCGCATTTCGGTCGTGCAGGACTCGCTTCACGCCTGCTTGGTACAGCCGATCAGCGAGGCATTGAGGCAGGAGGGCGCCACCACCGTGCGCCATACAGATATCACACAGCTCCGTTACGAACGAGACCGCATCTCGGGCGTCCTGCTAGAGGATGGTTCTCTCGTACGAGCCGATTGGTATGTGGCAGCCCTGCCCCCACACCAGCTCACGCCTCTGCTTCCAGAGCGATGGCTGACTCGCTACGGCTATTTTCAACAACTGGCGGAATTGCAATTTATCGATCGCACCATCCTTCACGTGCATGTCGAGCAACCCTGTGCCACCCCTCGCCTCGTCCTGCTGAGTGACACCTCCATTCACTCGGTACTTGTGACCGCGATCACCCCTGACCGCACAGGCTTTTCTCTCATCACGACCGACAGTCAGTTCGCGCAGGTTCAACTGGACTCACAGCGTGATGACGCTATCCCTGAACGACTTCAATCGTGGGGACTCCTCACCCCCGGACGCAGGGTTGCATCGAGCAGCCGTCGAACGATTCCCAAGGCCATTCTCTCGCTCAAGCCTGGGACCAAGTTACATCGACCCATTCAACGCAGTCCGATTGCAAACTTGCTGCTGGCTGGTAGTTGGACCGATACAGGCTGGCCTCCCAACCTCGAAAGTGCCATTGCCAGCGGCAACTGCTGCGCTGATGCGATCGCGCGCCGATAAGTCAGCTTCACGATGACCGCATCAGAGGGTGCGAGACAGCGCGATGAGAACACCCTCCATGAGCGCGACTCTGTGGGAATACTCCTGCTCGTACAGACCGAATGCGCCTCCTGCCCCTCAGACCAGGCCCTTCCCGTTCAGCGGAGATCCCCAAAGCCCCGCCGACCATGCCCTGGCTCTACACGAACTCTCAACGATGAATGCCTTGCGCGATACCTGATTGTCCAGATCCTCACCAAACGCTTCCAGCAGTCTTGTGCAACGCTGTGCTCCCAGACCATGTTCAGACAGGCTCCTGGCTCGTAACTCCAGTACGCCAGACCCCTCGAATCCCTCATCCTTCCTGTGCTCGATGGGCCTATCCGCTGCGCCGTCTTTGGAAAAACAAATCTACTAGCTGAACATACTCTGGCCGTGTATACTCTCATCCGTACATCTTTGAACACTTAATCATGTCAGGCTCCATCTGTATTTCTGCCAGCGGACTAGACGACGCCCTAACAGACCCCTGCTCATGATGACATCTCACTCACCGAATACCGACATCTTGCCGCCTACCTCCAGCGAGCTCTTGAACGTCGTGACACAGTTTTCGGCCGACCTGGGAGCGCTGACCGACCTGACGACACTCGGAGATCGCATTATCCAGGAGTTGTGTCGTGCAGGCGCCACGACTCATGGGACGCTGTACCTATTGGATCGCGAGCACGAATGCTATCGCCCCGTCAGCATGGTTGGTCCGGCCGCCCCTACGCTTATGCCGCCGACATTGGCCCTGGACCATCCTCTCCCCCACTACCTACTAACAAGCGACAGGATCATCACCCAGGACGACTCGACGATCGACCTCCAAGAACCAGACTCCGGAAGCGGTGCACGCGCGGCCATGGAAACCATGCAGGCGACACACATCGTGCCACACCTCATGAACAGCCACCTCATCGCTTTCTCACTCCTCGGCGCCGCAATACCTCCGGATCGAGAACAGACATTGAGCCGGTCCATGCTCTCTGCGCTGGCACAAATTGCCACGAATGCATTAGGTAACATGCTGCAACACCAGGACCTCATTCGTTCCTACACGCGTATGCAACGCACGGATCGACTCAAATCCCTTGAGACGATCGCCGGCGGCTTTGCCCATGAAATCAGGAACCCCCTCACCTCGATCAAAACGTTCATCCAATTGGCTCCCCAACGAAAAGATGATCCCCACTTTATTGACGAATTCAGCAAAATGGTGCTCGACGATGTCTATCGGATCGAACGGCTGATTCAGGAAATTCTCGACTACGCGCGATACATGGAACCCAAACTGGCGGGCGAGAACTTCAACGACCTTGTCGCCTCGTGTTTGCATTTCATCGGCGCCAAGGCCGACCGCCAAGGGATTAAGATTGAAAAAGAGTTGGCGTCGGACCTGCCTCATGTCATGCTGGACCGACAGCAGATCAAGCAGGTCCTGCTCAATCTCTTCCTCAATGCCATGGACTCGATGGCGGGAGCGGGAGGACGTTTACGCGTTCAGACCCGCGCACTCGTGAAGCCGGGAGGAAAAATCTGGGCGCACATTGAAATCGAGGATACCGGTAAGGGAATTCAGGAGGCGAATCTCGATCACATTTTCGATCCATTTTTCACGACAAAACACGTGAGCGGAGAGAACGAAGGAACGGGATTGGGCTTGACGATTGTCCATCAAATTATTCAAGAACATCACGGTGAGATTCGGGTAGAGAGCGCGGTCGGTGCCGGCTCCACGTTTTTCGTGAGCCTGCCCGCGTTACCCGCATAGCCGCCAAGACCCTATGGACACCAGGATGAAAAAACGTGTGCTGTTGATCGATGATGAGGCCCGAGTTCGGGCTTCATTGAAGGCGGTGCTGGAGCCGACCTACGAGACAATCCAAGCCGCCGATGCCCAGGAAGGCCTTGAACTCTTTCGCAAGGAAGCCCCCCATCTGGTCCTCCTCGACGTCATCCTGCCGGGCGCCGATGGGCTTTCGGTACTCCAAACCCTCCGAGCTGAGAACCTGACCGTACCGGTCATCATGCTGACGGGAACAAAATCAGTCAAAACCGCCGTCGACGCGATGAAATTCGGCGCGGCTGACTATCTCTCAAAACCCTTCGATGTGGAAGAGCTCCGCATCATTGTCGAACGCGCGCTCCAGGACCAGGAACTCCAACGAGAGGTCAAACAACTCCGTGCACAAGTCGTTCGACGCTATGCCTTTCACAATCTGATCGGCAAGAGCCCGTCGATGCAGGACATCTACACCAAGATCGAACAAGTCGCCGACAGCCGCACGACCGTCCTGATCGGTGGCGAGAGCGGCACGGGGAAGGAACTGGTCGCCAAGGCGCTCCACTATAACAGCAGCAGACGTGAGCGCCCCTTTATCGCGTTGAACTGCGCAGCCATTCCTGAAACACTCATCGAGAGTGAGCTCTTCGGCCATGAGAAAGGCTCATTCACGGATGCCACGGCTCGTCGAGTCGGACAATTTGAACTCGCCAATACCGGCACGCTCTTTCTCGATGAGATCGGCGACCTCAGCGCCATGACGCAAGCCAAGCTGCTGCGCGTGTTGCAAGAACGAGAATTCACCAGAGTCGGCGGAGTGCAATCCATCAAGTTCGATGTGCGCATCCTGACGGCGACGAATAAGAATCTCGAAGACCTCGTCCGCAAAGGACGATTCCGTGAAGACCTCTATTACCGCATCAACGTCATTTCACTCCATTTGCCTCCGCTCCGGGAACGTGGTGAAGATGTGTCCCTCCTTGCCAACCACTTTCTTGCCAAACGAATCCAAGAAGAGAACCGGCCTCCCCAAGAGTTTTCCAAAGAAGCCGTCGATCTTCTGTCCCGCTATCCCTGGCCTGGCAATGTGCGAGAGCTGGAGAACGTCATCGAACAGGGATTCATTTGGTCCAAGGGATCGGACACCATCACTCCCGAACATCTCCCGGACATTCTGAAGAACAGCTCGCGATCCTCTTCACTACGCGACGACACCCTTGCTGGGCGACTGTCCCTCGAAAAAGCCGTCATGGAATTCGAGCGCGAAATTATCTTGGATGCCCTCAAACGAACGAACTACGTCCAAACCCATGCCGCCAACCTGCTGGGAGTCAGCCGCCGGATACTCAAATACCGCATGGACACGCTGGGGATCGGCCGACCCGATCAGGACGTCACTACCGAGCCTCCGACATTAGTCCATGAATAGCGCAACAACTCTCCCTATTGCGTCTCCGTGCACAATTCGGCATGCGCCTTCCTCCGGATCTATCGCGTGTTTCGACATCAGCAATATCAGACCTCCATCCTACAATGTGCCGACGATGGACTCGCTGTGACCGGAAAGGCTGCCGACGATCGGCCTCGCCAGGAGCCCTGTGCAAAGCTTGTGTCATCGTGGGACTTCAGGCTGAGGCAGGACCGATTATGGTCTTTCACCATGGATGAGCCGACATCCCTATCGAACCCCCACGTGATCGAACTCTTTGCGCGCGTGCTCCAGGAATATACGGCATCCCTTCCTACCATGGCGATATCTACGATCCCGACCGACCGATCCGGCTCCAACCAAGGTCCTGCGAACATCGCCGGTGTTTCAGCACGTGACGGCTCAGGTCACGGCTGAGAAAAAGAAGAGTCAGCCGACTCATTCACTCAGACCGCTTCCCCTTGGCCCCCGCGATGAGTTCCGCTGCCGTTTCACGCACTTTTTTCGTAATGGTCACACCGCCCAACATGCGAGCGATTTCTTCTTCTTGCCCCATCCCCTTGAGTGTTCTTACCGACGTGGACGTCCGTTGACTGTCCACCCCCTTTTCCACAAGCAGATGGTGTTCCGCTTGGGACGCGACCTGCGGAAGATGGGTAATACAAAACACTTGATGGAAGGATCCGAGTTTGCGCAATCTCGTTCCCATGGCTGCAGCCACTGCCCCACCGACTCCCGTATCGATTTCGTCGAACACCAAGACGGGAACCTGGTCCATCTCGGCCAATACCGTCTTGAGCGCCAACATGATACGCGAGAGTTCTCCACCGGACGCCACCCGGCCCAGCGGTTTCGGCGGTTCACCCGGGTTGCTTGAGAGAAGGAACTCTACTCGATCGCGGCCAGCCGGTCCCAGCCCCTCGGTCGACTCATCGATCGTGACCAGCACCTGAAAGATCGCCTGCTCCATCTTCAACGCCGCCAGCTCCGCTCCCACCAGCTTCGTCATCTGCTTGGCCGCGTCGATTCGCTTCTTGGACAGCTGCTGTGCCAGCCTGTGGAGGCGGCTGGTCTCGTCATCCAGCCGCGCGGTCAACTCCGCAGTTCTCTCGTGATGATTGCCCAATAGCTGAAGTTCCTCCTGTGCCCGCCTGCCGGTGTCGATGACTGCCTCAACCGACCCTCCATACTTTTTCTTTAACCGCTGGATCAGGTCGAGCCGGTCCTCCACGGCAACCTGTCGATCAGGATCGGCCTCTAACCGTTCTGCGTAGTCACGCAACCGTCCGGCAAGCTCTTTGAGTGGGATCGCCGACTCCCTCGCAGCCTGTTCACAATCGCCCATCGCCGGATCGATCTGAGCCAACTCTGCAAGGGTTCGTCCAATCCGCCCCAGCTTACTGAGGACAGCCTGCTCATCCGCCTGCAACTCATCATGCGCCTCGTGGGCCAATTCCCTGAGCCGATGCGCATGGACCAGTCGCTGCCGCTCGCCACGGAGCCGCTCTTCTTCATCGGGCAGCAGACTCGCTTGTTCGATCTCCTGAACCTGGAACCGCACGAGATCCTCACGTCTTGTGCGGTCGAGCAGATCACGCTGCAAGGCATCCAGCTGCCGGTGGAGTTCCTTCCATCCCTGATAGGATTTCTCGTACGTCCTGCGTAGCTCGTCGAGACGTCCGAACCCATCGAGGGCATCTAACTGCTTGGCTGTCGCCAGCAGCGATTGTTGCTCATGCTGTCCATGAATATCGACGAGGGTGCCCCCGAGTTCTTCAAGCACACGCAGGGGACAGAGGCTGCCGTTGACGTACACCCGGTGGCGTCCGGATCTGGAGAGGACACGCTTAAGGATCAACTCAGATTCGTTCTGACCGATGATGTCCTGGAGCTTCAGGCGACGAAGGAGTGGATGGGTGTCCGGGAGGTGGAAGGCGGCTTCAAGGTGAGCCTCGTCTTCTCCGGAACGGATCTGGTCGGTCGAGGCTCGCCCGCCGACCAACAAGGCGATGGCATCGATGAGGAGAGATTTACCGGCTCCGGTCTCGCCGGTCAAGACTGTGAACCCGGACTGAAATTGAAGACTGAGTTGCTCAATGAGCGCGAAATTGACAATACGCAACTCGGCGAGCATTGCGGCTGGTGACTACAATCCTTAGGCTGAGCCGGCTGGTTGTGCCAGCAGCGAATCGATCATGTCCTTGAACTGCCGCTTCGGTCGCGCCCCGACGAGTTTCTCAACAACTTCTCCGTTCTTGAAAAACAGGATCGTCGGGATGCTCATCACCTGATAGCGACCTGCGACCTCTGGATTTTCATCGGTATTGAGCTTCCGTACTTTCATCTTTCCCGCATACTCTTTGCTCAATTCTTCGACAATCGGAGCGACCATCTGACAAGGACCGCACCAGACGGCCCAAAAATCTACCATCACGAGCTCAGACGACTTGATGACCTCTGAGTCCCACGTTGCATCTTCGACTTTCAGTGCATCACCTGCCACGTCACATTCCTCCTTGGCTGAGTACACGATACAGTGTAAACCAGAGCGCATCGTATACCAGCCCTCTTCGAGGAGTCAAATCCACCGGACCACCGGAAGAACTTCGCAGCGCACCGGCAGGGATGCGCCACACAGATGCAGGAGGCTTTCAGATAATCCCTTCATCGTCCATACCCGCCCATCTCAGGCTGGGGCATGTCCGTTTGTGGCCTCCCGTACGGCCCTCCAGGTGTGGCCCAAGGCAGACCTTTCTCTCCGATCAGTAGTGGACTGAGGATATTTCGAACCATGATCGTACCGAAACTCTCCGTCCAGCCGATCCCAGTCAAGCTCAACATGAAGTTATATTGTTGGCGATCGGGGAATTGTACATAAAAGAGTCCCAGCGACCAGCACTTGCAGGGATTCTGGTAGAGGGCGACGACATCATACTCCGGGCTCCTGCCGTTCTTCACATCGTAGTAGCCCTTCGCACCGACCGTCCACCCCCAGGGCGTGCGAAACGCCCCCCCCGCTGTCACGAACTGAATCTCAGGGGTCGGGGCGTAGACCTCATTGAACGAAATCGGATTCCACACGTCTCCGCGACGGACACGATTCCCATCGTGCGTGAAGCGCTGCCCCAGTTCAAGATACCAATAGTTGGACTGCTGAACCCGTAGGGTAGTGTTGAACTGACTCACCGACGATCGGTAGGGATCGAAAAATGCATCGACCGTCAGATACTGGTTCGTGGCAGGCTGCCGACTGAGGAGCGCTCCGACACCCTGGGCAAACGCAGTATCCGTTAACTGCGCTTGTGTGAACTGAGGAGTCGTATTGCCGATCACAGCCCGCATCCAGAGATCGGACAATTTTTTCCCCTCAATGGCCACCGTCGCCGGCTGCAGGGGTTGCGTGATCGACCCGAACAGCGGGACGGCGCCGGGGGTGAAATCACGAGCTCTCGTTTGCACGGCACCCACGTGATAACTCTGTGCCATCGTGAAATCCAGCCAATTGAAACTACTCCCGCCTTCTTGCTCCAACAGCCGGCTGCGAATCGCGTAGGTCAGCAAGTTTTTCTTCGGCAGATCGTCCACCTGATCGATCTGCGTCAATTGTGACTGATTGGTCGGCGGGACATATTCATACATGATGCTGGGCTCAATGGTATGCAACACGGCGTTGTCCTCGCTCGTTCTGAAGCGGCGGCTCAGCTTCGAGGTCGCATCGAGCCCCACCCAGAATGTCTCGCGATGCCGGCTTTCAGGACTGTCGACTCCACGCGTGTAGTACGTCTCCCGCACTTTCACCTGGGGAGTCAGGCCTACGATATGGCCGAAACCCAGAACGTCGGTCGATAGTCCCGGCAACACATCGATACGATTCTGGGCAAACCCCTGTTCACGATAAAAGTTCACGAAATTCATATCCGTCCCCAGCAAGATCGGCGAACTGAACAGTGAAAGATTCGGCAGGCTGTAGCCGATTTCAGGCAGGCGCTGAAAGGTATCCGCTCCTCCCGATTGCAACGGCTGCAGGTATTGACCGAGTAGATAGGTGTTTCCGTAGGGCAGGCGGTGGGTCGCCAACAAATTCGATTCACTGCTGGGAAGGGCCCGCAGGACTCCAGAATTGCTCAGTTGTTGTTGGTAGTTCGGGTCGGTCACCAAGTTGGCTTTGATACGGAGCAACAGATCCTCCGTGAATTGCTGTGTGTGAGTCCCGATGATCACAGCCCTAGCCTGCTGCGCGTCTTGTCCCGTCTGGCTGACGCCGGCCACGTCCGGCGCCTGTGTCTGCTGCAACGCACTGACGAACCACTGTCCACGAGATTTCCCGTTCAGTATATAGCGATATTTCACATCGCCCCCATAGCCGAGGTTGCTGAAATAGGAGGGAGAGAGCGTCAGGTCCTGGCTCGGATTGATGGCCCAAAAGAAGCTTTCTTGGAGATGCGCGCCAAAGCGATTGTCGTATCCGACAGTAGGAATGAGGAACCCCGTGCGTCGTTTGGAGAGTGGATACGTCAAGGTGGGAAGCGGAATCACCGGGACATCGTTCACGCACAGCCATCCACCTGTAAAGGCCAGGTTGTCGCCGGCATGTAGGTCAAGATCCTTGAACGTGAACCGCCAGGCCGGCGTTTCACCTTCCTGCGCATCGCAGTTCGTGAACCGGCCCTCTTTTACGCGATAATGCTCTTCTGAAAACCGTTGCAGAAGACGCCCCTCCACCGACGTATTTGTGGATTTGAGATGCACCCGCCCATGTGTCACCACCCCAGCCTGAGTATTCACATTGAGTTCCAACCGTTCGGTCACGAGATCGGCTTTGGGGTCTGTGAGTCGAACGTGGCCGGTGGCAATCATGACGCCGGGCAAAGACTGGAGCGTCATATGATCGGCTGTCAGGCGCAGGGTGCCCTGGTTGACCACCACCGAACCATCGGCTTCGTAGGTTTCTGATTCCTGTAGGTACTCAATGCGCTCTGCGGTGATATCAAGCGGAGGCCCCTCGGGGGATAGTGTGGTCTCTGCAGCACCTCCTGCCTGCGGAACCAGTATCCCCAGCATCACCCAAGCAACCAAGCCCATCCACCGCCGCGTCGAGATCCCTGCCATGTCAGCCCCGAAGCGGCGATAGCCCACAACCCTGGAGCCATGCCTTGCACTCTCCCACAAGCATGAGCGATCCTGTCACACAGACCAGACCGTCCGGCGTCGCCAACTGTCTGGCCAGCGCCATCGCCTCACTGAGCGACGGCACGACATGCGTGTGAGGCAGCAGGGCTCCAATCGAGGCTCGGAGTTCCTGCGCGGTGGCAGAGCGTGGAAGATCCGCCTGCGTCAGCACCACTGCATCGACAAGGCTCCTGAGCGGTTCGATAAAGCCTCGATGATCCTTGTCGCGCATCATGCCAAGGACAAGGACGACAGGGCGGGACGCATGAGCATGGGTAGCGCGCGTGAGATAGTCGGCCAAGACCGTGGCCGCAGCTGGATTATGCGCACCATCCAGCAAGATCGTCGGACGTCGATCGACCAGTTCCAATCGTCCAGCCCAGTTCACCACGCGCAAGCCCGCTCGCACTGCCTCGGACGTGACGACAATCCCCTGAGGGGCCGCCGCCCCCACCAGCGCCAGCGCACAGGCGGCATTATCCATTTGGTGACGACCCTCCAAGACACAGGTCAGCCCGTCATAGTGCATCCCGAGACCGTGATAGGAAAATTGTTGGAGCGTCTGTGCTTCTGTATAAAAGTCCTCCTGGAGACGAAACACCGGAGCCTGCCGTTCCCTGGCCACCTGTTCAATCATGTGCCACGCGTCATCCTCAAGCCGCCCCAGCACCACCGGCACCCCCGGCTTGATAATGCCGGCCTTCTCGAAGGCGATCGACGCACGTGTGTTCCCCAGATACTCCTGATGATCGAGCGCAATCGTCGTGATCGCACAGGCCATCGGTGTCACCACATTCGTCGCATCGAATCTGCCGCCCAATCCCACCTCCAACACGGCCACGTCCACCCGTGAGTCGGCAAAATGCTGAAAGGCCATCGCCGTCGTATATTCAAAGAAGGTCGGCGACAGATCCGGTCGGCAGCGGAGCTGGAGTTGTTCGGTCAATTGTGCGACCTGCGATTCAGCAATCATCTCGCCGTTTACCCGTATTCGCTCTCGAAACTCCACAAGATGAGGCGAGGTATAGAGCCCCACTCGATACCCGGCTGCCTGTAACACAGCGGCGGCCATGGCTGCGGTGGAGCCCTTTCCATTCGTGCCGGCGATGTGCAATGTGCGATACCTGGTCTGCGGCACCCCAAGACGCTCCATCAATGCCGTCATCGTCGCAAGGCCCAGTTTGATGCCATGCTTTTGCAGACGATACAAATAGGCCACGGCAGAGGAATAGCTCATGGTGTAACCAGGCAGGAAGGAGGCTATCCAGAATTCCCCATCAACGTCGTCACGAGGCGGTCGAGAGCAACGCCCACCGAGGAGACTTCTCGCACGCAAGGACGACCCACGCGTACGTCCTGGAGTCCGTCGAGGAGTCCGAGTGAGAACAGACTCGTTGGGCGAGAAGATCTGCTGCCGCAGTAGACGTTCATGAAGGGTCCGGACTTAAAAATGCGCCACGAGGGTGCTTAATGTTTCTTTCAACTGTTTACGATCGACGATCATATCGATCATGCCATGCTCCAGCAGAAATTCCGCTCGCTGAAACTGGTCCGGCAGCTGCTGCTTAATGGTCTGCTCGATCACGCGGGGACCGGCAAAGCCGATCAACGCTTTCGGTTCAGCGAGAATCACATCGCCTAACATGGCCACGCTGGCCGTGACGCCCCCAAACGTGGGATCGGCTAACAGGCAAATAAACGGGAGTTTGGCCTCGCCCAGCTTGGCCACAGCGGCCGACGTCTTGGCCATCTGCATCAGGGAGAGAATCCCCTCTTGCATCCTGGCTCCTCCGGAGGTCGTGACCATAATGACCGGCAACCTGGCCACCAGTGCGCGATCGATTGCCCGACAGATCTTCTCCCCGACGACCGACCCCATGCTGCCCCCCATAAAACTGAAGTCGAACAGGCAGAGCACCACACGGCGGCCGTTCATCATCCCTTCACCGGTCATCATGGCATCTTTGCGGCCGGTCTTCCCCTGATGTGCCTTCACACGATCCTTATAGGATTTCGTGTCCTGAAAACTCAGCGGGTCCTCGGGGCCGATCTCGGCGTCCCACTCTTTAAACGTTCCGAAGTCGATCAAGAGCGCAATGCGCTCCATCACAGAAATAGGGAAATGGTAGTCGCACTTCGGGCAGACCTTGTTATTGCGCTCGACTTCCTTGCGATAGACGATTTCCCGGCAGTGGTTGCACTTGAGCCACATCCCCTCCGACACCTTGGATCGCTTGGGAGCGTCATCCTCCGTTGCTTTCTGTTTTTTAAACCAGGCCATGGTGCGCTCCTCCTAGGAGCCTGTGAAACGTGAAGCGTATCTCGTCAAGCGTTTCAGGTTGCAAGTTTCGAGTTTTACGTTGTCGGATTGCTGAAATTCCGAGATCAAACCTGAAACTTGGAACTTGAAACTAGAAACTCCCCTCCCGAACGAATGCCGCACGAAGAAGATCGGAGAATATCATAGCCGCCGCCATGACGCACGTAGATTTCCCCTTGATGAAACGAACGGTGGGATCTCAGAAGAGATGGCCGCCAAGGGCAATCTGAGACATCATCATCAGTCCGACAGCCACGCTTCCAAGACTCGCCAGCCCTTGAACCGTGTGAAAGATGGGACGCCCGAGGTTCAGCGACCACAGCACTGGAAGGCTCACGACGATCCCGACCAACATCATCCCCAGGATCGAGCCAACCCCGAACACCGCGATATACGTGAGCCCCTCCGACACCGATCGCGCAGACGACAACACGATCAACAACAGTGCCGCCGACCCAGCCAGACCATGGGCCATCCCGATACAGAACGGTCGAACAGAATCATGCCACCAGTGACCATGTCCGTGATCCTCGACCATCGCATGACTATGCAGGTGCACGTGCCGTTCAGCGTCATGGTCGTGCATATGCACATGCCAGCGTTCTCGAACCAATCGCACCGCGAGCATTCCACCGAGAAACACGAGCATGGCGCCAACGCCGAACTCGGCCGCCAAGGCGAAGGGTTCGGGAATCGGCACGCGGAGGACCAACACCACCGCCCCGACCAGCAACAACACCACCGTATGTCCAAGCCCCCAGCTGAATCCAATCATGCCGGAGGCGCGGAGCGACGGGCGCTGCGACAATACCGTAGAGACAGCCGCTAAATGATCCGTGTCCAAGGCGTGGCGAAGCCCCAGCACGAACCCAAGCCCTAACACGGTCAGAAATTCAGTATCCAGCATGAGGTCTCACCCGGGATCAACCCTAGCCCGCATAATTCACGAAGGCTTCTACTGCAACCGCCGATACGCCGCTGTGACAAGCCTGACGGCGGGCGGGCTCGCCGCTCGGTCCGTCAACATACTGTTTCAGTATGCTTCCCTCCCGTCGTAGGCTCGGCTCTGAAGCCTGCCTCGCCCACTCCTCCAAGGGGGCCAGCCCCCTTGGAACATCCCCACGAAGGGGGCACACCCCCTTCGGAACTCCCAGTCGTGGCAAAGCCACGCCTCACGGCTCCGCGCGCCTGTCTCGCATGGCGTCTCGTCGGTTTCGTCACGAACCCTCGTGAATAATGCGGGCTGTGGCACAACCATCGGCGACAAGGTGGCGCCTCAGCCGCCTCGCGCATGCATTTCAAGATGAGGGTCTTCACGAAGTTTTTCAATGCCGATGAGCCCTCCGACACGCAATCCGTCCCGTTCAAGCGCCTTGCGCTCTTCTGCACCTCGGTCACGGCGACCTTCCCACCCGGTGCGGATCACAGCCCGCATCTCGTCAGCCGAGGCGCCGGCACGGAGAGGCTTACGCAGATCCGTTCCCGTCGACGCATAGAGACAGTGATACCACATGCCGTCGGCGGTCACCCGGCTGCGATCGCAGGTCTCACAGAACGGCGTCGTCGTGGAAGGAATAATCCCAAAGGTCGTCCCATCCGGCAACAGATATCGCTGCGCCGGCGCCGCTCCCCGCTCAGGCAGCGGTTCGATCGTCCCATAGTACAGGCTCAAGATCGTGAGCATCGCAGCCCGCGAAAGCACTTTTTGTTGCGACCACTCGTTCGCCCCTCCGACATCCATATATTCGATAAACCGAACCTCCGCCTGTATCTGTTTCCCAAACTCGATCAGATCGACCAGCTCATCGTCATTGAACCCCCGAATCGCCACCGTATCGAGCTTCAAGCCGGCGAACCCCGCGCGAGCCACCGATGCAATCCCTTCCAGCACACGCGCATGCTCATCACGGCGAGTCGGCCGATGGAATCGCTCCGGTCTCAGGGTATCCAAGCTGACCGTAATACGATGCAGCCCAGCCTCATACAGCTCCTCAGCATAATCCGTCAAGAGAACGCCGTTCGTCGTCAGCGCAATATCTTTAATCTGTTGGTTTTGGCCTAACAGACGAATCAGCCCTGACAAACCCTGTCGAAGCAACGGCTCTCCGCCGGTCAGCCGCACACGATCCACACCGAGGTCGGCGAAATAGCCTGTCAGCCTGGCCATTTCCTCAAGGGTCAGCACATCCTCGCGCGGCAACCAGACATAGTCCGCCTCCGGCATGCAGTACGAGCAGCGGAGATTGCACCGGTCCGTCACAGACAACCGCAAGCTCTTCAGCGGACGACCATATAGATCAGCAACATCCACCGAATCTGTCGATAATTTACTCATATCCGTGATTTGCTTCTTGTCCTTAATGTGGAATTAGGAATTAAAATGTTCACTTTTCTGGGAGTCCGCCCTCCGGCATTCAACATTGACCATTGAACATTCAACATTCCCCTACGGGTGTTCCTCCACCCAGACTTCGCCTTCCGGCGTATGTTCAAGTTTCCAGATCGGTGTGATGCGTTTCAATTCCGCAATCGCCCATTCACAGGCGCGGAACGCCTCCGCCCGATGTTCAGCCCCCACGACAATCAAGACGATGTTGTCGCCGATGCCGATTTCACCGTATCGATGGAGAATCGCCACCTCGATGATGTCGAAATCCTTCAACGCCCGCTCGCGGATCTCGCGGAGCTTCGTCTGCGCCATCCCCTCGTAGTGCTCAAAGGTCATACTGTCGACATCCCGCCCCTTGGACCGGTCGCGCGCCGTCCCGAGGAAAATGGAAACGCCGCCGATGCGTTTCGACCGGCCTCGCACCCGGTTGATCTCCGCATCCACGGAAAAATCTTCCCGCTGCACTCGGACAAGCAGGGCATCGTCACCAGCCTGATCCAGAGGACATCCCCCTGCGAACGGCGGTAACAACGCGACTTCATCGCCATCCTGAATCACCGTATCTTCATGCGCAACTTCTTGATTGATGGACACGAGGACTTTTTTCTGCTGAATCAGCTCCCCGATGGCTGGATGCCCCGCTTCTAACGCACCGACGAGATCTTTCACCCGTCCTCCAGTCACGAGATTGAGAGACAAGGTTCCCTGATTCCCCGCCAGCATTTTCGTCATCCCAAACAGACGAACCGTCACCATGCAATATCCTTATCAGTTACTTGAAACAGATGCGCCTAAGGCTTTGTAAACGTGCCTGATTTTCCACCTGATTTTGAGAGTAAATAGATGTCACTGACACTCATCCCGCGATCGATGGCCTTGCACATATCGTAGATTGTGAGCGCCGCCACCGAGGCCGCCGTCATCGCTTCCATCTCCACCCCGGTTGGCCCAGTCGTCTTGGCGGTCACAAGAATCGTAATTGAGCAACGGCCTTTCCGATCCGGCTGAGGTTCCTCTTTGAATGAAATGTCGACGCTGGTGAGGAGAATCGGATGGCACATGGGAATAAGATCCGGGGTCCTCTTGGCCCCCATCACACCGGCCACCTGCGCGACGGACAAGACATCGCCCTTGGCAATCTTACCCCGTTGAATCTTTTCAAGAGTTTCTGGCTGAAGAAAGACTATGGCTTGAGCCGTCGCAGCCCGCTCGGTCGAGTCCTTGGCGCTGACATCGACCATGCGCGCTCGCCCCGACTCGTTGAAGTGTGTCAGTTCTGCCATTTTTCTAAATGATTCAGTCGGTTACAGAAATAAATATGAAGGGATTATAGGAGCAGGGGGAAAGGGCAGTCAATAGAGGGGGAGGGCAGTCTGTTGGTCTCCCGTGCTCGCGCAACGCGCGGCCTGGGAAGGCCCTCGTTGGACGCGCGCAATTGGAGACCAAACAGACCGCCCTCTGGAGAGAGATAGGAGAAAGATAGATTAGGAAAACCCGTGCAGTCCACAATTCGCAGAGTGCGCACGATCAGAATGTGCTCACTCGATGCGCGCAGTGGAGGATCACTAAAAGCCGCCATTCCCAAAGAGGGTAACAAGCAAGCTTGGAGGGACCATTCTGATAATAAGCCGTAGATACGCATTGGACTATGCAGTAAACTTGCCCACAACGGATTACTGAGACTGCCTTGCTATGCTGCACGGAGCCGCAGTGAAGTGGTACCAATGTGCCAATCCAGCGATGTATCAGGTCAGTGACCAGAACAAACCCATGTGTCTGGATTACTACTTCAAGTTTGTGCAGATTCAACAGCAAGAGGTCGAGAGTGACGAGCGAATGTTCAACTATCGCCGCGAGCAAATGTCCGCCACCGTCGGTCTGCCTCCGATGGGGCCGCATTTCTCGCCTCGCCCTCGCCCGGCAGTAGTCGCTGGAGCAAAGTTGCACAACACCTCTATCAATAACAGGGTGTCGGCACTATCAATACGACTCAATTGGAACAGTTGATCAGTCAATCAGTGCCATTGTGCAGTACGAACAATCTGACAGCTGATAGGGTTAAACTTGCGCCCTAACCGATTGCTACAGCCGATGGCGGCTGAAGATGAAAAGGGTGAGTCATTTCTTAGCTTCAATCTGCACAGATACTTCCAAGAATGATGACCATGTGCCAAGTCAAGCAATACTCCTCCCAAAACCATTAAGGTGCCGAAGATCACGGCGGGGGAAATTCGTAACGTAAACCGAGATGTAAGGCCTCTGGCAAGGAGCGTCTAATGTCACAAGCCAAGACTGATTTCGCATGGGAAGATATTTCTGAAAGACAGTTCCGATTCGTAACTCTCAAGATCACGGAGTGGACCTATAAAGTTGGTTCTTCGTCAAATTCACTGTGAATTTTCATTAGCCTAAGCTCATATCCAACTTGCCACAATGAAACAGAATTCTCGCCCGATAGTGAGTGAAGTTC
>JAWXBV010000157.1:0-26607 GCA_034440335.1 Nitrospirota bacterium
CACTCGGAGCCATGAAGCGCTGAGTGCATACTCATGCAGTATGTCGAAGGGCTGAATGGCGAGACTGCCCGTCGTAGCCGCGTATCCGCGCTTGCAGCAAAACCGTCATGAATCATGCGGGCTAGTTCGGCAAGCGGTGTCGTGCGCCTCTGCGCATATATGGACGTCATCGCCATTCATTTCATTATCGCCAAGCTACGAACAGGCTGAACCATTCTCATGAATCTGATTGGATTCATCCGTGTATCTCTTTCGATACAGGCGTCTGCGATCAGGAGATGTGCGTAACGCGTGTATTCTTACTCAGCAATACGTACCACGCTGAAAGTAAAGAGGTTAAGGATGTTCCCCGCTGATTCGATGCTCCTGTTCGCCTGCTGGCATCTACCTTGCTATCGATGAATGTGGAATCACGCAAGAGACTGCCTAGCTGTTGGGGTAAGTTTCCAATTTCTCGGAGTTCCATCATTAACAGGAGGGTAAGTGATGAACGGTTTTGCCAAATTCGATGCCACCCTTGGCGTGTCGGATGTGTATGTGAAAACTATCGGCGAGCTGCACAAGCGCTTTCATCTGCATACGACAATTAAAATCCTGGTCGTTGTGGACGGCGGGTCTTTTGGTAGCATCTCGCTCACCGAGGCCCCTTCTGGCTTTGGTGTTGGCCGCGTCGTGCGCTTGCTGCGTGAATCTCATATTGGCTGCACACATTTCGAGGTTGATACGGCGCGTCGCGATAGCAGCACGGCTGGTTCTCCCAACTACTCTAGCTTTCGCTTCGATCGGCAGGAAGCCGGGCAGCCCGTGTTGAACAAGTATCACGAGGTGTGGTGCTTTGGGTTTAACCCTGACAACAACGCTGGCCCCGATTCTAATATTACGCACCCAGGCGCATTACCCATGGGCGATACCGAGCTTACGGCACTCACAACATGGATGAATGACAGGCGCGGCGGCCTCCTTGCCATGGGCGATCACGATTATCTCGGTGCTTCGATGTGTCATCGCATACCGCGCATCCGTTCGATGCGGCGCTGGACTAATGCCCAAGGGGTGCCTCCGATTGGAGGCGCCGGAAACCCGGACACCCATCTGCGTCACGACACGAATCAGCCGTTCACCGCAGCGCAGTTGAACGGAACTGCCGTGATCTCGTTTTCGAATCAAGAAGATTCAAAACCGCAATCGATCGACTGGGTGCCGTGGATTTCGCAGCAAGTTTCCATCTTTCAGGTGCGGCAACGGCCGCATCCGATTCTCTGTCACCCCGTGCATGGCCCCATCGATGTGATGCCCGATCATCCGCATGAAGGCTGGTGCTACGAAGATGATGAGATTGACCTCACTGCACCCTTAGGAGTTCCTACACTTACCGGCAGTGAGTATCCCACTGTAGGTGGTAATCAGCCGCGACCGATGATAATTGCGCACGGCACGACCACACCCAATCCTCCCTTTATGCTTGCCAAAGGCCCGTCTCCGAAAAAGCGATTTGGGATGATCAGCGTATACGACGGCCATCCGGGCAACGTGGGACGTGTCGCGACGGACTCAACGTGGCACCACTGGTTTGATGAAAACATTCAAGACATTGAAGCCGCGGGTGGGGCGAATTGGGACAAGATAAGCCGCTACTACCTGAACGTAGCAAAGTGGCTTGCGCCGCCGAGCGTATCGGACTGGTGCATCGTGTTCGATATCATCACGACCCACTTTACCTATCTTGGATTTCAGGAGTATTCAAAAAATGCGAGCGTTTTCGATCTTGGCCAATCGCTACACACACACTTAGTACGCCACGTGGGACCATGCTGGGTGACGCAATGGGTGTTCGATAGACTCCAATTGGTGGATGCCGACTTCTGGGCTTGGCTTAAAGATCGGCCGTTCTGGAAGAATGGAATCCCCTTGCCGGGAAGCGACCCATGTCTTTCATGCCCACCATTCGAGTTAATCGAGATTGCCGTGCTCGGTGGAATGGTTCGCGCCAGCTTTCCGATCGCCGAGGAGATCAAGGCTCAGGTTGAGAAGCAACCAGATCATGTGCTGAAGATGGAGCCCGAGCGCATTGTTAAGCAGCAATTGGAAGGGGTCAAAATCGGCATGAAGGAATTTCGTAGTGCATTGGCCAAATCGATTAAACAAATGGAACCGTTGCTTCGTTGACGGTGGGCATGGGGGAGAGAACGGGATCGGGAGTCATGTCCAAGCTCGCTGGTTGCAGTGGGTGCCTGGCGGGATTGGCCTCCAAATCGGAGAGCAAAGATCCCCCTTCTTCCCCCTCAATGAGTAGGCTGTCTGAGCTGTATTTGAACTCAAGGATTTCCCGCTGCTCAAACGGGAGAGTGTAATAGGGGTTGGCCTGGCTAGGAATGTAGTGTGTCAACCCGAGGTCAAGAGCCAGCTTGCGTTGCGTTCAGCGCATGCGCTCAACTGCCCCGCTAAACTAATCGCACTAGCCACATGGAGGTACTTTGATGGCCAGAACCAGAACACGGGTAGACGATATCGATTCTCCACTCAGGTTTGGGAGATGGGCTAAGACCATTAAGGAGATGAAGGCAAAGCGTCAAGAAACGACGCTGGAGCTGCTTATTGAACGCTATATTACCGATCCGAAGCTGACGGAGGCTGTGCGCTTGGAGCGGCGACGAGGGTTCGTTGAGGTAGTCGCAGCAGCGGAACGAGTGGGGCGACAGTTCTTCCCTCCTTCGATCAAAAGGGTTCAGCTCAATCTCAAGGAACGAAAAAATGGCGAGCTCAACCTCAACGACCTCACAGGGTTCCGACCGGAACACCTGGCCTTGCGGCCTGTTCCTGAGCGCCTGCCCCGGGAGTTACAGGTCGTGCGCCAGTGGAGACGCAAAGCAAAGCGCAAAGATGATCTCGTCGAGGCGGGTACCATCTTCTCGCCCGATACTCGCTACGTCTTCTCCGACACCGCCTTCCCGTGGTGTACCTGTGGCCGTGTCCAAACCGCTAGCGGCTCGGGTTCCGGCGTGATGATCGGACCCCGCCATCTCATGACGGCCAGCCACGTTATCAACTGGGGACCGAACAACACAGCAGGGTGGGTGAAGTTCACGCCGCTTCAGTTTGATACGAGTGAGCCGTTCGGAGTCGCGTGGGCCACATGTATTTATTGGTGGCAGCAGGTAAACGCTGGGGACGGCGTCAACTCAAACGAAGCGGCGTTCGATTACGTTGTGTGCGTGCTCGATCGGCGTCTGGGCGATATGACCGGCTGGATGGGATCGAGGGGCTACTCATCAGATTGGAATGGCGGCGCCTACTGGGCGCACGTCGGCTATCCAGGCGATTTGGGCGGCAGCACGCGACCGATTTTTCACGGCAACGGCGTCATTGACAGCACGATCTCGGAGTCGAGCGGCGGTCGGAGTGCCTTCCGCATGATGCACCAAAATGACTACTGGTTCGGGCAATCTGGCGGACCAGCATTCGGTTGGTGGGATGGCGAGGCTTGGCCGAGAGTCGTTGGCATCTATAGTGCGGTGAATTGGGGCGTGGCCGGCGGTCCGAACGCGAACGGGGGCGGTAACCCGCTCCCCGAGTTGATCAACCACGCCCGTACCGTTGAGCCATGATCACAAACTGCAGCGCAGGCGATTCAAGATGCGAATGAGTCTGAAAGGCGGCGTGACAACGGCATACAGCGGCGGCGCTGCAGGCTGGGCAATAATGCCGGCCAGTATGCTCAATAATTAGGCCGATGAGAGACGCCCCCCCCGTGAATGGGGGGAGGGAAGTCAGATATACGGAGGAAGAAACCCATGCGATACGAAATCAGAGGGCGTGTGATTGATCAGTTTACCGACGATGGTATAGGCGGGGTGCGGGTCGAAGCCTGGGACAAGGACTTCGGTCTGGACGACTACCTCGGTTCAGCTAGTACCCGAAGCGACGGGTCGTTTTCGATCAGCTTCGACGAGAGCGCGTTTCGCGACATTTTCTTCGACAACTGGCCGGATTTGTATTTCAAGGTCTACTGCTACAACGAGCTGTTAGCGTCCACCGAAAATTCTGTGCGATGGAATCTGAAGGATCCGCATGTTGGGGTCACGATCAAGGCGCGGCATCCGAAGCCGCCGGTGTGCGATGAGCGTCACATTTATCTGAAGATTGAGCGAATCGAGAACTACAGCCCCGTTAGGCCCCAAGGCAAGGTTGTGCCTCCGGTGCAGTATGGGCGCGACTGCATGCGTAATCACGGCCACGAGAACGGCCTGATTCCGCAGGCTGAAATCGATGCGCGATCTCTTGCCGCCGTTGTGTATCGCGAGTACCTCGATTCGGGCTACCTCGTTCCCAAGCCGGACAAGCTGATTGCTGCCGATATCAATGAGCCCGACTATCTACATCGCGTGCCGGGAACCGTCATTTACACTCGACCCTGCCAACGGCTGAAAATCCACGTATGGAACACTGACGACGTCTCGCACTCGCTGCACGTACACGGCTTGCGCTACGGTATCGATTCCGACGGTTCATGGCCGTTCGGTACCAAAGCCGCGCACCACGGCGGCCGTTCGGATGCGATTTGTCCGGGACAGACCTGGATCTATACGTTTGATGTGCCCGACAACGCGCTCGGTGCGTGGCCGTTCCACGATCACACGCATCACATGGACATCAAGATCGACCAGGGACTGTTCGGCGGTATCGTCGTGCTTGGCCCGTGCGACCGGCCACCGCGCCGATTCCATTTCCCCTGGAAACTGTTGCAACCGATCTATCTCGATATTGAACGGATCGAAAAACTACCCCTGCTGGTGGACACACGCCTGCCGGACAAGCTTGATTTTGAGGAAGAAACCATCATCAAGCTCGCGCCACACATTCATCTGCGGCGTTTGAAAGACACGACAAGGCAGTTGCTCGAACAGCACCTGGAGTTTCTCCACGAATTCAGTCTGAAGGAGTTGGCGCTGCCGCGCCGACTCGTCAACACCGATCATGTACCGGTGTTCTTTCACGTCATGTCCAATCCGGACGCAAAGCCGGTGTTCGATACCGACGACATCGAGGAACTCGGCGGCGAGGCCGAGATCGTCTTCGATATCCCCGGCGATTTTGAGTACTTCTGTCGTCACCATCCAGAGATGACCGGCGTAGTCCACGTCCTGCCAGGAGGACCGACGCCGGTCTCGGTGACTATCGTCGGCGGCCCCCCCATGGCGTTCAGCCCGTCCGAGATCACGGTCGGTGTCGGCGGGGTCGTCAAATGGATCAACAACAGTGACTTTCATCACACCGTTACCTCCAAGCAAGGCGCTTCGATGGCGACCCACTGCATTAACGGTCGCGGCTTTATCGGCAACTCGCCGACCATCGTCGGTCGCAGCGGTCAGCGTATCCGTTGGTATGTATTTAACCTCGACACCAGCCCAACGTGGCACAATTTCCATCCGCACGCGATGCGGTGGAAGTTCGGCGGCGATTACATAGACATCCGCAGCATGGGGCCGGCGGAATCGTTCGTGGTAGAAAGTGAAATTCCACCAGTGCTGCTACTCACTCCCGATGAGGAAAAAGCACAGGATCCAGCGCACCGCCCGGTTGGAGCGACGCTGCGCCGTCTGAAGGGCGATTTCATGTTCCATTGCCATGTGCATCACCACATGATGAACGGCATGGTCGGGCTGGTGCGCGCGCGGCAGAGTGTGTGGCTCACCGATGAGATGGCGCATGAGATCGGCCATCGCACCGGGCTGCCGCTCGACGATGGCAGCAATGCCTGCCCCGACGTCGATCCACATCCGTGCCACGGGCACGGCACTGGGCGCTGGGAAGAGGTGCTTGGTGCCCCAGAGAAGGCCTTCATGCACTCGGTGCTCCTACCGAACACGCAGCGCGTTCTCTACTGGGGTTACACGGGTGCCGATCAGTCGCGCGTGTGGGACTACTCGACACCGGCCGGCAGCTACATGCTGCCCGCCAATCAGCCGGCAGACGACCCAGTGCTCGGTGTGGCCGACTCCGACATGTGGTCGGCGGAACACACGATCCTTGATACCGCTGCGGGCACGATACTGATTCATGGTGGTTTTTCGCCAGATAAGGCGTTCACGTTTGACCCGGCATCGCTGACTTGGACCCGTGTGGCCGATACCATGGGGAACAGGTTCTACGCGACGACCTTGACGTTGGGGGATGGCCGGGCCGCAACATTGTTCGGCAATGTCAAGACCGTCGAGATCTATACGCACGGGGTCGGCTGGGCACCACCCATCGCCATGCCTGCCGGCATGAACCACCATCAGTATTACCCTTGGACCTATTTGCTGCCAGATGGGCGGCTGTTCATAGCCGGGCCGCACGACCCGACGCACCGATTCGACCTCGCAGCCCCTGCAGCGGCTGAGTCATTCGCAACGATCCATGGCAATCGCAGCACCGGCGGCGAGAAAGGCACGTCGGTGCTACTCATGGTTCGGCCACCTGATTACAAGCCTATCGTGTATATCATGGGGGGCAATTCAGCCGTCGCGCAAAAGACGGCCGAGATGATCGATCTCGCAGCTGCCGTGCCGGCTTGGACGGCAGTGCCGGACATGAATCTTGCGCGCGCCGAACAATTCACTGCCACGTTGCTGCCCGACGGCCGCGTGTTTGTCGCAGGCGGCATCGTCGGCGGCGCCGACGGTGGACTGTGCGAGATCTTCGACCCGCGGAACCCCGGCGCGGGCTGGGTCGTCGGTCCGCCGATGAAATATGCACGCACCTACCACTCGTCGTTCATTCTGCTCGCCGACGGCAGCATCCTCGGCGGCGGAGATCCGCAAGCAGGCGGTGCGCCGACGGCACACGAGCGCTTCTTCCCGGACTATTTCGACATGCTGCGGCCGGTGATCAGCACTGCGGCGGCGACGATCAACTACGGTGGTACCTTCACGATCAACACACCGAACGCCGCTGACGTAACTGAGGTTGTGTTGTTGCGTGCTGGCGCGGTGACACACGGGTTTAATATGTCGCAGCGAGGTATCGAACTAGTGATCTCTGGGCTTGGAGCGGGCACCCTGAACGTTGAAGCGCCGCCGCAGGCGAATCTCGCCCCGCCAGGTTGGTATTTGATGTTCATCCTAAACTCGAGCCGCGTGCCGTCGATGGGACGCTGGGTGCGGGTGACATCGTGAAGGTTGCTGCGGGCGTAACGGCGGCCTAACGACCGCGGACAGCGCTTCGCGCCGCCGATGATACTAGCCGTTACCGGCGGACGGTCGAACCGATCTATGGACACTCCAACCCCAGCGCAACTCGCTGGGGTCCGAGAATTGATTCCCTGAAAGGAGATTGCGATGGGAACAATCGAGTAGTGGATCCAACTGAAAATCGCCAATGGGACGTGTCGCCTCACAACATTGTCCGAATCACCGGACAGGACATGAAGGAGGCCGCGGGGAAGGACTCAGCGGACGAGACCCTCATGTCACCAAATCCGGTCTATCAAAACGCCAAAGGAGCAAAGCCATGGTAAACGCAAAAAGAGGCAAGAAAGAAACGAAGAGGACTCAGGGACAAGAGCCCCACGGCCACAAGCCGCACAACCCGCCGTACTACGTTCCTGACGACCAAGGATCGCATGACCACCGACACGAGCCTCCGGACAACCCTCGCTATCCCGATTCACGCATCTACGGGGACTACGCGTCGAAGAACCCCCCGCCCTACGTGCCGCATCCTCTCGATCACACGTGTTTCAAGCCGCGCAAGGAGGACTACAAGCCGCCGACTACCTGCGACAAGCACGACGACGAGCTGTGTGTGCGCAAGGACCACCGCACGATGACTTCGGCTGAGCAGAGCCGGTTTCTCAATGCGTTCACCCAGATCAACACCATGAATGCGCTCGGTCCGATGGTGGACATTCACGCGAACGCGATCCATCAAATGCACTCGACGCAGCGGTTTCTGCCGTGGCACCGCGTCTACCTTCTGCGGATGGAAGAGCTGCTTATGATGGTCGACCCAACCGTGTGTATTCCCTACTGGAAATCAAGTGAAGAGCAGGCGTTTCCATCATGGCTCCTCGGGTTCACGCCTACCGTGAACCTGATCGGCGGGCCTCACACCGTCACTCGAAACATCGGCGCATTCGCGTTATTGCCGAATGCGGCGGCCGTGGCAGCGGTGATGGCCACTGGCACCTTCAATGGTTTCACATCGGCACTCCAGGGGGTGCACAACTCGGGGCACGTTTGGGTGGGCGGGTCCATGGGAACCGTCCCGACGGCGCCGGCTGATCCGGTGTTCTGGATGCATCACGCAGAGATCGATCGTATCTGGGCCGAATGGCAGGCGACCCATCCCGGCCAGAATCCCACCCTGGCCGGCGCCGCGGCGATCATGGATCCATGGACCGAGACCGAGGTCGACACGCGAGACATCACGGCTTTGGGGTATCGCTATGTCTGAAAACATCGTGTGGACCTCGAGCTTCATGGCTCGCGCATCCTGGTCACGAGCGGTAGCAAGAGGAGCAGGCTAACAGACGTTAATGATCGCGGGGGAAGGAAATGGGGTCATGCTTGAGCAATGACTGATCGAGGCGCTTGACCGCGCTAGGTGCTACCTGCCGTAGTCATCTGGAATCAAGTCTTATGGCGAATGTATGTCCGTCGTGGCGGGGGAATCTCACCCCCCCATTACTCATGACCGCGTCTGCTGCAACAAGCCTTCGGCCAGAGGGCTTGCCCCTCGGCCCCTCAACGTACAGCACGAGTACGTTGAGGGGCCTCACGGCTGCGTGCGCCTGTTTCGCGGTGCACCGTCATGAATAATTATGGGCTTACGATTTTAGCGTGGCGTCCCTAGCTTCCATTCGCCTCTCCCATCCTTTACTATGAGCCTCAGATCTCATTCTAACTGAGGCTCCTCTTCATGCGGGCAAAGACGATTTTTTCCTGCCAAGCTTGCGGGCACCAGTCACCACGATGGCTGGGGCGCTGTCCCGATTGCAGCGGCTGGAATACCATGAAAGAGGAACGGCAGGCGCCGACCGGCAAGGGGCGGCCTGCTGCGATGAAGACGGCTCAGGCCAAGGCCACGCCGATTGCCGAGATCGAAGTGGTCGGTGAGGATCGGCGGCTGACGCATATCGGTGAATTCGATCGGGTGCTGGGTGGGGGAGTCATTCCCGGTTCGGTGATTCTGATCGGCGGTGATCCAGGGATCGGGAAGACCACCCTGTTGCTCCAGGCGCTCCCGCGCCTGTCTTCCACAGAAGAACCAGTGCTGTATGTCTCCGGAGAGGAATCTCCGAGACAGATCAAGATGCGGGGGCAGCGGCTCGGCATCGAGCATCCGAATCTGTTGATTCTGGCGGAAACCTCCCTCGAACAGATCCTCAAAGCGGCGCAAGAGATCCAGCCTGCCGCAATGGTCGTGGATTCGATCCAAACGGTGTATACGGAACAGATTACTTCTGCGCCCGGCAGTATCAGCCAAGTGCAGGAAGTGGCCGGCCAATTGATGTGGTATGCGAAACGCAGTAGCGTGCCGGTCTTCATTATCGGGCATGTCACGAAAGAAGGCGCGATTGCCGGCCCGCGGCTGCTGGAACATATCGTGGATACGGTGCTCTATTTTGAAGGGGATAAGGGCCACAGTTTTCGCATTCTCCGCGCGGTGAAGAATCGCTTTGGTTCGACCAACGAGATCGGCGTGTTCGAAATGAAAGACTCCGGGCTGGAGGAAGTGAGCAATCCCTCCGAGTTGTTTCTGGCGGAACGGTCTCAGCGCACGACGGGATCGGTGGTGGTATCGAGTCTCGAAGGATCGCGGCCGATTCTGGTCGAACTCCAGGCCTTGGTGTCGTCCACGAGTTATGCGATGCCGAAACGCATGGCGAACGGTGTGGAGCAGAATCGGGTCTCGCTCCTGCTTGCGGTCATGGAGAAGCGGTTGGGGATGCACCTGTCCGGCCAAGATGTCTATGTCAATGTGGTCGGCGGGATGCATATCGACGAGCCGGCCATCGATTTGGGTATTGTGGCGGCAGTGACATCGAGTTTGCGCGAGGTGCCGATTGAGCCGGGACTGTTGGTGTTGGGTGAAGTGGGGCTCGGCGGGGAAGTGCGGGCCATCAGTCAGGCCGAGATGCGGATTCGTGAAGCGGCAAAGATGGGGTTCACCCGCTGTCTGTTGCCGGAACGGAACTTGGCCAAGCTGGATCCCATCAATGGGATCGAATTGATTGGGATTAAGGAAGTGGGGGAAGCGCTGGATGTCGTATTGGCATAGGGAGGCGAAGGGGAGATGAGTATAGGGGGGGTGTGCTGAAGTTTCGTGTGCGTTATGCGTGAAAGGATTGGTAGGCAACAGGAATGACTTCGTTCGCAACTATAGTTCGCCTCACGCTTCACGCCTCACGCTTCACGCTCATGTGCGTTCTTGTTGCAGGTTGTGCGCAGGTTGCACCGCACAAGGACGTCCAGCTCAAGCAGGCGACGGCGGAAGAGCTGACGGCGTTGCTGAGTCAGCGGGAGGCGGCGATTCAGACGATGAAGGGTCTCTTCAGTGCGAAGGTGCGTGGAGGCATCATTCCTATCGCGTCACGGGTGGAGGGATCGTTGTACTATCGTCGTCCGAACGCCATGCGTCTGCGCGGGTTCACTGCGGTGGGGGGAGAACTCTTCGAATTTGTGCAGATAGAGGATCAATTCAGATTACGGCTACCGACGATGGGCCGTGTTCTGTCCGGGAGTCTTTCCGACATGAACGAAATGGGAAAGCTTGCTCGCCCGTTTCAGTTGAGCGTGTGGGCGATGGGTGGCGTATTGGGCACCGGCAAAGTTGCACAGGATGAGATCGTGGCTCTGGTGGAGGAGGGAGACCGCTACCGGCTGGAGGTGTCTAGTCCGTCCCCCAGCGGGGTGCAGTTCATGCGCCGACGGCTGTGGTTCGAGCGGCAGTCATTGCATGTCGTTCAGGAAGATCGGCTGACGGAGTCCGGTGCGGTGGAAGCAGCTATTCAGTATGAGGACTTCCGTGTAATAGGCGAGGGGGGGGCGGTCTCACAGGACGGAGATCGGCGGGTGCTGAGGCCGTTTAAGATTTCCTTACATGATGGGAAGGGGCAGGGTAGCGTGGAGGTTAGGTTTCATGAGATGACTCCGAATCTACCGCTGACTGCCGCTGACCTTGCCCAGGTCTCGCTCCGATGAAGATATTGGCAGTCGATACGTCCACCTCGTGGCAGAGTGTGGCGATTCTCGATGAGTCGCGCGTCCTTGCCCGCTGCGATCAGGAGGCGATCGGGTCTCATGCCAAGCTGTTGCTGCCCACGATCGATCAGTTGTTTCGGGAGACGGGTCTGACGCTCAAGCAGCTGGATGGTCTCGTCGTGTCGATCGGTCCCGGGTCTTTTACGGGACTTCGCGTCGGCCTGGCTACGCTCCTCGGGTTCCGGACAATTAGTCAGCTCCCCTTGGCGGTGGTGCCGACATTGGAGGGTATGGCGTGGAATCTCAGAGGCACATCGACGCTCCTCTGTCCCATTCTCAACAGCCGGCGAGGGGAGCTCTACTGGGCGCTGTTTCGTTGGACCAGCGAGGATCGGTTGGAGCGAGTGATGTCGGAACAGGTGGGTACACCGATCATGCTGGGGAGCAGTCTCAGAGAACCAGTCCTCGTATTCGGCGAAGGGTGGACGGTCGAAGCGTCAGCCATCCGTGCGTCGATGTCTCCATCCGTCATGGTGACCGAGGCATCGGACTCTTTCATGAAACCCTCGGCCGTTTCGATCGGTTTGGCAGGGCGTGAGCGGCTCCGGCACGGTGAGCATGCCGGGATCGGCATCAGTCCATTATATGTGCAGCGTACTGCGGCAGAATTGAAGTACGAGGAGTCAGGCGGCCTATCGCCTGTGGCGCTGCGTCAGGAACGGGTCGCAAGAAAAGTGAATGCGCGGTCGGATGCGCAAAAAGCCCGTCGTTCGTGAAGCGTGAAACGTTCGAATCCGGAAACGAGCGACGCTTCACGAGATGCGCTTCACGGGTTTTGAGCACGTCGTCGCCGGCCTTTTTCGCACCCTACCAAAGGGGGGGAGTGGTGATGGGTGAATGGACTATTGAACCGGCAACCGTCGAAGCCCTACCGAAGATTCTGCAGATCGAAGAAGCTTGCTTCTCGTCCCCCTGGACGCGCAAAATGTTGGAGGCAGAACTGAGCGGCAACCCCTTCGCGCACTTTCTCGTTGCGAAGCAGGCGCCGTCGGACGAAGAGGGTTCCGTCTCGATTGTTGGGTATCTCTGCTTCTGGGTTGTGTTCGAGGAAGTACGCCTCATGAACCTCGCGGTCATGGAGTCGATGCGGCACAAGGGTATTGCGAGGGCCTTGGTGACACGGGCCTTGGAGGTCGGACTTGGACAGGGGGCGAGGTGTGCCGTGCTCGAATTGCGGGCCTCGAACCATGCGGCGCATACCCTCTACCGAAATCTTGGATTTCGCGACGTGACCACACGGCCGACGTACTACACCAACCCCATAGAAGATGCATCGTTGATGGAACTGGCCCCGATCGTATCGGAGTCTGGCCGATTGACACAGGAAATCGGTCGAGAGGGAGGACCGATCACGCCACTGCAGTAATTTCATAACCGGGAGGTGCGAGATGCTGACAGACAGTATGATTGCGGAACAGCTGCGCCAATCTAACCGCGAATTCCGTGCAGTGGAAGAAGTGCACCAACGGTTGGACGTGGAATTGATCCAATTGCAGAAGCGTCACGTGCTGACTCCTGCCGAAGAACTGTCCATGAAGCAGTTGCACAAAGAGAAGTTGGCGAAGAAAGACAAAATGGCCGAGCTGATTCGTGCCTGGCGAGACCACGAGCTGCAGGCCGCTTCGCGGTAAGGGGCGTCGTTGTGGGGCCAGCATCGATCTGCACACGGGACTGGAGTCATGGTACAGATGCTCAATCCGCTGGCCGCACATATCCAGACCATCAAGAGGCGTCTGATCATCATCGGGGCCACGATTGTGGTGGCCCTGATGGTGTCTTTTACCTTTTCAGGCGAGATGGTCGCATGGCTCAATCGCCCGTTTCCCAACCAGTTGGTGTTCTACGGACCGACAGAAGCGTTGTTCGCCTCGATCAAAGTGTCGTTGCTTGCGGCGATCCTGGCGAGTCTGCCGATGATCTTCTATCAGTGTTGGAAGTGTATTGAGCCGGCGCTGCTCCCCAAGGAGCAACGCTGGGGTATCCCGCTGTTTGCGCTGGCGGGAGCGCTCTTTGTCTTCGGTTTGATCTTTTGCAATTTGGTGATTCTCCCGCTGGTCATCGATTTCTTCGTCAGCTTCGGTATGGATCACGATGTCACTCCAGAATTGAGTGTCGGCACCTACATCGACTTCAACGTCAAATTTCTCTTGATATTCGGCTGTGCGTTCGAGCTGCCGTTGGTGCTCACCATCCTGGCGCGAGTCGGAGTGGTCTCGGCTCAGGCGTTAGCGACGTATCGGAAATATGCCATTCTGGCTGCGTTGATCCTGTCGGCTATCGTCACGCCCGATGCGACGCTCTTTACCATGCTCTTGATGGCCGTGCCCTTGATCGTGTTGTATGAGATCGGCATTCTTGGCGCACGCATCTTTGGACGGAAAGGTCCGACGGAAGTCGAGTTGCCGCTCGATCCGGATGTGCCGATTGGGCCGGCCGGGCATCGGGTCCGATAACAGAATGCTGAAAAAGTCCGCCAGCTTCGTTCTCGCGTCGCTCAGAGGCTCAACGTACCGAAGTGTACGCCTCGCCTCTTCGCTCGCTGCGGCCTTGCTGGACGGCCTTTTTGAGCATCCTGTGGGGGTAGCGAGATAGATGATGCTTGTGGCTCAGGTTATATCTACGGTTCTTGCGGTGAGTATATGGAGCGCAAGTGGGGTAGTGTGGGCTGCCACTCAGGCACCTGCGCCGGCCCCGCCGGCTCCGCAGCTGGCCCCTGGCCATGTGGAAAGCCACCCACAATACGATCCCTCCGGTCAGCAGGCTGCGAGCATTCAGGCGCTCACGTCCGTCGGGAGCGACCTGGTCTATGCCGGCTCGTTCGGTCTCGGTCTCTTTCGTAGCGAGGATCGCGGCATCAACTGGACGAAATCTGGCCAGGGCGTGACCGATCCATTTATTCTCACGCTCACGACGGGGAAAGATGGCGCCATCTATGCCGGAACATTCCGTGGCGGGGTCTTTCGCTCGCGCGATCGAGGGACGAGTTGGCAGGCGATCAATAGCGGGCTCAAGCACCTGGAAATCAAAGCCCTTCTTGCCGTACGTGACGGGGTGTATGCAGGAACGGCTGGTGGAGTCTATCGGCTTTCCGCCGCCGACCGCTGGTCGGTGGTCACCACCGGTCTCGATGACATCCTGGTCCATGCATTGGCCCTCTCGTCCGACGGGACGCTGTTTGCCGGCACGTCAGGAAAAGGGATCTTACGATTCAAGGCTCAATCGGCCGGTTGGGTGCGCGAGCGGCAGGGACTCAAGGATCATGAAGGGATGACGGAGAACTTTATTCGTGTTGTGACGATCGATCCGGATGGTGGCATCTATGCCGGCACGTTCGACGGTGGCGTCTTTTGCAGCGCCGATGGAGGCATGACGTGGCGGCCTATCAGCCGGGCGCTCCCGAACGATTCGATTCGCGGGATTCTGTTCAATAGCCGTGGGCTTTTTGTGGCGACAGGGCACGGCATTTTCAAAACGACCGACAAGGGGCGCCAGTGGGTACCGCTTAATAAGGGGTTGACGAGCATGGCCATCCAAGTGTTGATCGAGTCCGGAGCCGGGGTGCTCTATGCCGGTACGAGCGACGGGGCATTCCGAAGCGACGACGATGGACGGACGTGGAACCCTATTAATCAGGGTCTTGAGGGAGGGCAAGCCCCGGCGCCCTTCCATTTTCGTTAACCAAGAAAGGGTAGAGGACGATGTCAGAGCCGACAGAGAACACACGAGCCACCATTTCCATCAGTAACAAGGGGACCCAATTGGGAGAGATTGTTCTGAAGTTTTTTCACGATGTGGCCCCAGGTCATGTGAAGAACTTCATAAAGTTGGCCCAGGAAGGTGTCTATAACGGCACTACGTTTCATCGGGTTATTCCCGGTTTCATGATCCAAGGCGGCGATCCCAACAGCAAGAATCCTGATCGTGCGTCGCACGGCATGGGAGGGCCAGGACATCGGGTCAAGGCCGAGTTCAACAGCAAGCCGCACAAGCGCGGGGTACTGTCGATGGCTCGCTCGAACGATCCGGACAGCGCCGGCTCGCAGTTTTTCATCTGCGTTGCGGATGCGAACTTTCTCGATTGGCAGTATACGGCATTCGGTGAAGTGGTCAGCGGGATGGAGGTCGTAGACAAGGTGGTGGGCATGAAGCGGGACGGACGAGACAATCCGCTCGAACGAGTCGAGATGACAGTCACGATCAGCGAGTAACGTGAAGCGTCGTTCGTGAAGCGTAGGGAGGTCCGATCTCAATGATACTGTCAGGTTCTGTATTACGCTTCACGCTTCACGCTTCACGAGTGACGTTTGTATGTGCACTGCTCGCAGGCTGCGCTATTCCCATGGTGCCCTATCGCTCGGTCTATGAGGATCCGGCCAATTATGTTCGGCTTGAGCGCGACGAGACGGTGTTGCCGGAGTGGCCTCCCAGCGCGCATGCGCATCCGAATGCCCTGCGTGCGGAGGACCTGTCTCACATCCTCCGCAGCATCTCGGTGAAAGAACATCAGGTCTGGTTGCAGAAAAAACTGCAGGGCGAGGCGCCGCTGGCTTCGGCGTTTCGCCCTGAGGAGCTCACGCTCTTGTCTCAGCAGATTGCAGAGGCCTTCGCCGCAGCCAAACCGGACGAACGCGTCACGTTTTATCTTAGCCAACCGCTAACATCCGTCAAACGCATCATCACCACAGGCGGATTATATATCCATGGCACTGAGCTGCATTTTATTTTGGGGAATTGGCAGGTCCTCTACGGCATTCCGACCTATGGGATTATCTATGATCGGCGCTATCCCATGCGGCCGACGGCCGCCAAAGGATTCTACTTGTACTTCTATCCAGCTGACGCCACCATTACCCAGCAGCACAGTCTCTGGGATACGTTGTTGGCCAATTCCACAGACGAACTCGTGATCGATCTGACGAAAACCGTCTCCGGACCGATCGCGCCTCTAGCCGGGCGCTGAAACGTGCACCCGCGACATCCCCAACGCCCGTGAAGCGATCGTCTGCTGTGTCGTTCCTGTGTGGATTCGGGCGCTTCGCGCATGATCGTTCGACCAAGGGCGAAGGCGGTCTTTCTCCGCATGCTTCAGGGGGTCTGCTTCCGCTGAGCAGGAAGGTCTCAGCTCGGCGTGAAGAATTCCTTGTCACCATACAGACTTCGTGGATTTCATGGGGGTGATTCGGTAAGATGGCCCACTCGCAGCAATGATGCGGTGTACCCACCAAGCCCGCATTATTCATGAAGGTTCGTCGTGAAAGCGCGCAGACGCGAAGCGAGAGGGGCACTCGGAGCTGTGAAGCCTTGAGGCATACTCGTGCAGTATGTTGAAGGGCTGAACGGCGAGACTGCCCATCACAGCCGCGTATCCGCGCTTGCAGCAGAAGCGTCATGAGTAATGGGGGCAAAGATGATCGATTCAGGGAGCAGGAGTGGTTCGAACTCGTGTCGTTGTCGCGCTGATTGTCATTCTGCTGATCGGCGGCGGCGCGTTTCTCATGTTCTCGACGTATTGGACCGGAGATGATTACGCCAAGGATTTTTTCCTCCAGCAGCTGGAACAGAGTATCGGGCGCAAGATCGACGTGCACCGCATCAAGCTGGTCCTATTCCCTCGTATTCGATTGGAACTGACGCAAGTCGCGATTCACGATCGAAATTCCGATCACATCCTGTTATCCGCCAAGAAGCTGGACTTGGTCTTGCGGTTTCTTCCGCTGCTGCGTAAGCAGGTGGTGGGGAAGCGGTTGCTCATCGAAGAGCCGACCCTCACGCTTCGGCGCGATCAAAGTGGGCACTGGAATGTGTTCGATCAAGTCGCTCAGGGTCAGGGACCCGATCCGGATACCCTCCAGACGATCAGCCGGATTTTTCACATCCGTGAAGCGACGCTGACGAACGGGACGTTGATGGTCATCGACGAGGCGTCTCTAGGTGGGGCACGATCGATGACGTTCGAGTCGGTGGAGGCGTCGCTGGTTGTGAGAGCAGAGCAAGGACAGGCGGATGTGCGCGTCTCTGCCGGTCATGCAGGCGGCAAGGGCCTCTCTCCTATTTCCCTAGCCGGGACTATCAGCACCGCCCAGCGGCAGACGTTGGCGATAGACGATTCCTCGAGTGTGCCGGTCACCCTCCAATTCGACGGCACCCTCGACGCGAGCCATCTCAATCTTCGGGAGGCGGCAGGGTTTTTCGGGCCCCGCCCGATTCCGGATCGATTCCAAGGCACCGTGAATATACACAGTCATATTCGGGCCGTGCCTGGCGTCGCGGGCTATGATGTCGTGTTGTCTGATCTCTCCGCCAACCTCGAACAGTTGGCACTCACAGGCCAAGCAAGCCTCTCAGGACTGCTGACGTCTCAGCCCACATTTGCGTTGACCGTTGCGGCGCCTCCGATCCGGTTGAGCCAGTTGCTCAAGACCGTGCCGGCTGAGTGGGTGCATCCGCAGCTGCCGGGGGTGCTGAAGGATCGGGAGATCGACGGGATAGTGGAAATGGTCTCTGCGACCGTCACAGGATCATCGGTGGAGGGGACAGAGGTCTCATTGACGGGAGAATTTCGTGTGCGACAGGGGGAAGCCCTCATTGGAAAGAACCGTGTCCCTGCCAAGGATGTGGCAGCGGTCGTGATGGTCGAGGCCGGTCGTCTCAAGATTGTGAATCTCAGCGGACTCTATGGCACGATTCATATGAATGAGAGTAAGGCGTTGGTGTCATTTTTGGAGGCGGGGCCTTGGCTTGACATGGATATTGTCGGAACCATGAGGGCGGCAGACCTGGTGCAGTTTCTCACCACGGTCGTCACCTCAGCACAGCTGTCGCGTGTGTTGTCCGATTCACATGACGTCGAAGGTGATGCCGCTCTCATGTTTCATATGATCGGGCCGCTCAATCAACCAGGCGGTGTGACCTTTGCCGGGGGAGAGATTACGGTTCAGCATGTCAGTCTGACCAATCCGATGTTGCCAGAGCGGCTGACGGGGCTGATGGGCCGCTTCATGTTGTCCGATGGCGTGACGCGGTTCGATCAGGTGACGGGACATGTGGGCGATCTGGACGTGCAGATCAGTGGGGGCATCACGGGGGGCAGTGTCAGCGCGTTTCAGGACTTTCAGATTCGGGTCAAGGGCGATGCGGACCACATGGCCAAGCTGCTGCCCTCACACGCCATTCCAGCCAAGACGTTCGAAGGCCTGCTCAATGGCGTCGTGGTCTTAACCGGGCCGGCCCTCTCGCCGCATCTGCGAGGTGAGCTTGTCCTGACCGAATCGAAAATCACGTTTCCAGGGCTGATCGAGAAGCCGATTGGTGCTCAGGCGACGATGGAGTTTGAGGGCATGATTCCTAAGGGATCTGGGGCCCTGCTCGATAAGATTGAGTTGATCGTGCCGCCCATCCGATTGCCGGTGAAAGGCAAGATCCAATTCGGTGAGCGATTCTCCATCAATGCGGCCCTTTCGACCGGCATACTGTCGTTGTCCCGCGTGCCGGAATGGATTGCGAAGGGAGGGTTTGAGGCGGGGAATATCGAATTATCGCTCGACATGAAAGGCAAGGGTTTCGAGTGGAAAACCTGGAAGACCACCGGATGGCTCGCGTTGAGTAACGGTCTGATGAGCGCAAAGGGAGTCGAAGGACCGATCCGGGACTTGTATCTGCGGGTCCTGTTTGTGAAGAATGGCGCGGATATCAAGCGGTTGTCGTTCCGCCTGCTCGATAGCGACGTGGCGCTGGAAGGGACGATTCGGAACTGGACGGAAAAACCGACGATTACTGCCAAGATTGAGTCCAATCAGATGGATCTCGACCTCCTGATTCCGAAAGGGCAGCGGTCGCCGATCCGAGAGTTTCTCGAAACCCTTGCGGCCACGAGCAAAGCTCACGCCACCGCGTCGATCGCACACGGCCATTACAGGCATCTCAAGTTTGGGAATCTTTCCGCTCGGATCACGATTCAAGACGGCGTGCTGGATGTGGACCGTGTGTCCGGCCAATCGACCAATGGAGAAGTCGCCGGACGTATGGTGGTGCAACTGCCGCGTATGCAACCGGCCGACGCTGAGCTCTCGGTTCGGGCCACGGGCGTATTGGTGGAAGAGGTGTTGAAATTATTGGGTCCAAAAGCCGGCGCCATCACAGGGGACGCTCGAGTGACGGGGACAATCCGTGGCCATGGGAAGAACCCGCACGGGCTGTATCCCACGTTGAACGGCAAGGTGGATGTCCTGCTTGACAACGGACGCATCTTCAAATCGCAGGAACGGGCGGTGTGGAAAATTATCAGTATTTTGAATCTTCCGGCCGTACTCCAAGGGAAGGTGGATTTGGAGAAGGATGGGTTGCCCTATAACAAGATTTCCGCGACGGTGCTCGCGCGGAACGGGCTGTTCGAGACTGAAAACCTGATCATCGATACCCCGATCGTCAAGATTACCGCAGCCGGCAGCTATGATCTGCCGACGGATCAAATGGATATGGTCTGGGCCGTTAGTCCGTTCGGGTCCTATTCGCAGTTCCTGAAAACGATTCCACTCTTCGGACGGATTTTTGCCGGCGATCGCAAGGGGCTTGCCACTGCGCTCTTCTCAGTGAAAGGATCGATCGAGGATCCGGAGGTGACGTACCTGCCGATGAAGTCGTTCGCCACCGGCGTGACGGGCCTGGCAGAACTGGCCTTCGACATTTTAAAAAATACGGTCATGCTGCCGATCGATCTGATGACGCCTGATGAGGAGAAAGATACCGTCAAGGACACCATGCCTCTGCCTGTACCGGTTCCCTCCGTACCTTGACCGACCTCCCCCCCCGTGCTAGATTCCGACCAGCACTCACTATGGCGATATCGACTCAGAACTCTCAGCGTGCCACGGTCTTCATCGCTGCCAGCGAGACAGACTCCAATCTCTATTACGCCACGAAGTTTATGGCGCCGGACCCCTTTATCTATTTGGAGATTAAGGGGGAGCGGATTCTGGTGATGAGCGATCTGGAAATGGATCGAGCGAAGAGCCAATCGTCCGTCGATCGGGTGCTGTCGTACACGGAGGTGGAAAGCCGAGCCAAGACGCAAGGCATTGCCGAGCCTGGCACGGTCGAGGTGGTGCATATTCTCTTGAGAGAAGCCGGCATCACACAGATCCTCGTCCCGGCGAACTTTCCCTTCGGCCATGCCGTTAAGTTCCAATCCTTGGGGTATCAATTGCATCCAAAACGAGATCCGTTCTACGAGGAACGGGTGGTGAAGACCGCCGAGGAAGTTCGCTCGATCGAAGCCGCTCAGCGCGCGACCGAACAAGCGGTCGCGGTCGCCCACGATCTGCTGCGTCAGGCCACGATCGAGAAGGATCAGCTGTGGTTCGAGGGGATACCGCTGACGTCTGAACGAGTAAAGAAACTGATTAATGTGGCCTTAATGGAGTGCGATTGTGTCGCCCAGCACACCATCGTCGCTGGGGGGGAACAGGCCTGCGATCCGCACAACGAAGGCAGTGGGCCGTTGCCGGCTCACCGCAGCATTATCTTCGACGTATTTCCTCGTTCGGCGGTCAATCGGTATTTCGCCGACATGTCCAGAACGGTAGTGCGGGGGACTCCGAGTCCCGGACTGAAACGGCTCTATCAGACGGTGTTGGATGCCCAAGAAGAGGCCATCACGAAAGTCAAAGACGGGGCAGACGGAAAGAGAATTCATCAAGGAATTTTGGCCAGATTTGAGAAAGCCGGATATCAGACCGGTCTGGTGAATGGGCGCATGCAGGGGTATTTTCACGGTACCGGCCACGGGGTTGGGCTCGACATCCATGAAATGCCGCGCATCAGCCGCACCGGGTCACGACTTCAAGAAGGCCACGTCGTCACCGTCGAGCCGGGCCTGTACTATCCCGGTCTTGGGGCTATCCGCATTGAAGACATGGTGCTCGTCACAAAAGATGGGTGCCGCAATCTGACGAACTTTCCGAAGATCTTCGAGTTAGGCTGAACAGGGAGTCTCATGTTTTAGGTTTCACCCCTCACGTCTTCCATGCGCCTGACTTTCACCATTCAACGATTCAACCCCGAAGTCGATTCCACCGCCCATCCTCAAGAGTTCCGGCTCGACGTCGGACGCGGAATGACGGTGCTCGATGCGCTCATTCGCATCAAGCAAGAATGCGACGGGAGCCTGGCCCTCCGCTATTCTTGCCGCTCGGCGATTTGTGGCTCTTGTGCGATGACGATCAACGGTAGTGAGAAACTGGCCTGCCGCACCTCCCTCCGCAAAGAGCTTGAACGGCATGGGCATATTGCGGTGGCGCCGTTGCGCCATTTCCCGGTGATCAAGGATTTAGTCGTGGATATGGCGTCGTTCTGGAAAAAGATCCGCGACGTGCATCCCTGGCTGGTGTCCTCGGCTCGGCCTTCTCGTGAAGGCCTGCCGGTTCAGGCGCAGGTGGAAGGCCATGTGAATCCGCAGTTTCATAATGTGGATGCCTGCATCATGTGCGGCGCCTGCGTTGCGGCCTGTACCGTGCATGAAGTGTCGAAGGGGTTTGCCGGCCCTGCCGCACTGGCGAAAGCCGATCGCTTTCTCTCCGACCCACGCGAGGTCCCATCGGCGACACGCGCCAGGTTGTCGGTGCTCCAAGGCGATCATGGGATTTGGGACTGCACGCGCTGCAACTTCTGTGTGGAGGTCTGCCCGAAAGATGTCAAACCGATGGAGGCGATCATCCGATTGCGGCGTGCCTCGCTCGAACAGGGGCTGACGAAGACCGGCGGCGCGCGTCACATCCTTGGCTTTACCGATCTGGTCGAACAGCATGGGCGTTTGAATGAAGCCATCATGCCGCTGAAAGTGGTCGGGTTTTCGCCGCGGGGTCTGCTGCGTATTTTGCCGTTGGGCCTCACGATGTTGCGTAAAGGAAAAGTCCCCAACCCATTCGGCCATGCAATTCCAGGGCTCAGTCACCTCCAGGCGCTCATACGACGAGTGCTGCGTGCCAGTCCTCCAGCCTGAGGACTATGGCCTGGACGTTTCGATTTCTTGAAGAGGTTGCCCTGGCCGATATTGCCTTCGAGGCCGAGGGGGAGTCGATCCAAGAGGTATTTCGCGGTGCGACGCAGGCGCTGCTTGAAAGTATGGCGAACCCTTCCACTGTGTCGGGGGGATGGGAGCGCGCGTTTGAGCGGAGCGACATGGATCCGTCGGCGCTGTTGTTCGAGTGGTTATCGGAGATGGTCTACTGGAAGGACACCGCGGGGGTGGTTTTCCAAGAGGCGCCGCTCACCCTGACGTGGGAGGAGAATACCTGGCTGTTGCGCGCGCGTCTGATCGGCGCGCCGGTGGATCCGCAGGCACAAGAACTCCACGCCGATGTCAAAGGGGTGACGAAACATCTGTACGAACTGACGCAGCGAGGCGGTTGCTGGACGGCGCGCGTGGTGCTGGACGTCTGAAGCGGCCTGAAAGCGAGAGGGTCGAGATGAGCGAAAAATGTGAAATAAGTCGGCTGTGTCGAACCTGTCGCGCGTGTCTCGCTAGTCCCGCAAGTCTCGCCCACTGGACATGAATCTCAACACCGACATGACGGTCAATCGGATTTCTGACGAGATTTGGGAAATCCCTCTCTCTGAAAAACCCGGCATGCTGGTGCCGGCCAGAATTTACGCCACCAAGGGCATTCTTCAGGCTATGGACTCCGGGGTTTTCGATCAGGTGACGAATGTCGCCTGCCTGCCCGGCATCAGCCGATATGCCCTCTGTATGCCGGATGGACATTGGGGCTATGGATTTCCGATCGGCGGGGTCGCGGCGTTCGACGCGCAGGACGGTATCATCTCTCCCGGCGGTGTGGGGTACGATATCAACTGTCTGGATGGCGACGCTCAGGTGCTGCACGCATTGGGCTATCGCCGAACGATTCGGTCGCTCGATGGCGTGTGGAAAGGTGAGCGCGTTGTGTGTGTCAACCCTCACCATGCTGTGCGTAGCGCGGATATCGGAGCGTTCCTCCTCAAGTCTCCCACGACATCGGTGTTGCGTGTGATGACAGAATCCGGCCGGCAAATTGTCGCGTCGGCCGATCACCCGTTCATGACCAAGCGGGGGATGACCGCGCTTAATGCGCTGCAATTAGGAGACGAGGTTTCCGTCTATCCGTTTGAGGGAGTGGATTATGAGACGCCTTCGTCCCGTGTCATCGTTCATGAGCAGGATCTCGCAGGCCTCTATCCGGGAACCAAGAATGGGTTGGCGCAATCGATCGCGGCGCTACGCCTCCGAGGGCTCCTGCCCCTCCAGCTTGATCATTCCGCCCTTCCATTCCTGATCAAGCTGATGGGATTTATCCAGGGGGATGGACATCTCCAACTCGACGATGGCGGACGAGCACAGATTGGGCTGTGCGGCGATCCGGACGATCTCGAGATCCTTCGTGAAGACGTTCATCGAGTCGGATTCATCGCGTCGCGAGTCTACAAGCGGGAACGCACGCACAACATTCATACTCGATATGGACACAAGCAATTCACCAGAACCGAAGCATCGGTTCATGTTCGCTCATCGGCCTTGACCTTGTTGTTGGTCGCACTCGGCACGACGAAAGGCAACAAAGCCTTGCAGGATTTCGGAGCTCCTGCCTGGCTCCATACGACGCCACTCTGGATGAGGAGATTATATCTCGCTGCATATTTCGGGGCTGAGCTGACCAGTCCAGCCACTGTCAGCGGACACGACTACAATTTTTCCGCGCCTACCTTGTCGATCAATAAGAGAGTGCAGGCCGTTGCCGGAGGTAAACGCTTTCTGCAAGACATCATGAAGTGGCTGCAGGATTTCGGTGTCAAGACTACTGCCCTCAGCGAAAGAGAAGATTCACCAAACAAGGACGGCAGCACGTCAATTCGACTGCGTCTTCACATTTCATCGGAACCGGACAATTTGGTGAAGTTGTGGAGCCGCATCGGGTATGAGTACAACCGGCGCAAGCAATATCTGGCCAACGCGGCTGTTCAGTATCTGAAGCTGAAGGAGATGGTGATTTCGGAACGCGCGGCGAGCGTGAAGACGGCGGTTGCCATGAGAAACACTCCAGGGGCGACGGTGCAGTCCATTACGCAGGCGATCGGTTCTCCCTATGTCAATGCGCGCTTTGTTGCCCGTAGCTTGTGGGAGAGACGCCATGCCGACGTAAGAATTGGCGCCGCTTTTCCGAAGTTTGCCGATTGGGTGATGGGTGCGACAGATGGACTGGGTGCCACCGGCCAGGTATGGGACAGGATCGTGCATATGCAACCAGTCGATCATCGCGGTCCCGTGTATGACTTAACCGTGTTGGACGATCACCATAATTTCATCGCGGACGGATTTGTGGTATCGAACTGCGGCATGCGGTTGATTCGGACGGACTTGACACTCGCGGATGTGCAACCTCATCTGGAACGGCTTATGACTGAGCTGTTTCGAAAGGTGCCGGCAGGCGTCGGGGCGAGCGGATTCGTTCGGCTCTCACGGGAGGAATTTCGTCGCGTGATGACCCATGGAGCCAGGTGGTGTGTGGAGCGGGGATATGGATGGCATCGGGACCTCGTACGGATGGAAGAAGGCGGTTGCATCGAAGGGGCCGATCCGTCGATCGTGACCGACCATGCCATTCAACGAGGCATCAATCAGCTGGGGACCTTGGGGTCGGGGAATCACTATCTCGAAGTTCAGGTCGTTTCGAACGACCGGATCTTCGATCCGGTCACGGCGGCAGCGTTCGGGATCACCGGCCACGAACAGATCGTCGTGATGGTGCATTGCGGCTCGCGCGGGTTCGGCCATCAGGTGGCAAGCGACTATCTCAAGGTGTTTGAAAAATCCATGCGCCGCTACGGCATCAGCGTGAAGGATCCGCAGTTGGCCTGCGCGCCGTTTCGATCTCCCGAGGGGCAGGAGTATTTTTCCGCCATGAACTGTGCCGCCAACACCGCTTTTGCCAATCGCCAAGTCATCACGCATCAGATTCGCGAGGCCTTCGCGATGGTCTTCGGCCGGTCTGCCGAGGCACTGGGGATGGAGTTGGTGTACGACGTGGCGCATAACATCGCCAAGGTCGAACGGTATCCGGAAGGAGACCTGGTGGTGCATCGCAAGGGAGCAACCAGGGCGTTTGGGCCGGGGAGTCCGGAGCTGCCAGAAATATTTCGACAGACAGGCCAACCGGTCATCTGCGGCGGCTCGATGGAGACAGGCTCGTACCTGCTTGTGGGAACAGATCATGCGGTGCGCGACACGTTCGGCTCGACGATGCACGGGGCTGGGCGAACGATGTCCCGCGCGCAGGCGAAGCGAACGGTGCGCGGCGCGCAATTGCAGCAGGAGATGAAACAGCGCGGCATTCTGGTCAAGGCCGTGTCGATGTCGGGGCTCGCGGAGGAGGCCGGCCTGGCCTACAAAGATATTTCGGAAGTGGTGGAGTCAGTCGATCGCGCGGGAATTACAAAAAAGGTGGCGGAATTGCGCCCGATAGGGAATATAAAGGGGTAGCAGTCTCCCATTCTGGAAGGCGTGATGATGGAACAGCGAAAGAATCTCCGGTTTCCCGTCAAGTTTCGCAGTTCATTTTCTTCCGTCGGTCTGATCGGCGGAGAGGGCCATATCGTCGATCTCTCCATCAGGGGTTGTCACATCGAATGCTCCATCGATGCTCAGCCAGGAGCCTCTCTGGATGTCCGTATCCAGGCGGTAGAGGGCGAACCCCCCATTCACATTCAGGCAGCGATTGTCCGGTGGAGCCGAGGGGGGGGATTTGGCGTTGAGTTTGAGGTGATTGCTCCGGCAGAATGGGTCCTCCTTCGGGACGTCGTGAAGCAGATAGAACTGATGCCCTACGAACAGGACAAACAGGCGGCTGATGTCCCTGGTTCTGCGTAACGATCCAACCCCTCCCTCACCACTCTCATTATTCCGGCATCCTCGCAGCCCTGCTGCTGCAGAACGTTGTAGCCTCTGTGCAATCCCTTGTTATACCCGCCGAGTTAGCGAGAGTCTGCATGAAGGCGCGTGAAAATGCGGATGAGGTGAAGACGTGCCTCCCATGGATCTGGTGTGCCATGGCTACTCCATCGATTCGAACAACGCATGATATTGCGGTCGTGATGGCCCGTATTCGCCCGTCCCCTGTGGTCGCGTCATGCCTGATGCGGTACCGCTTCTCAATCGAGTCTGCTTCTGCTCCGCGCGGGGCTGGTCCGGTTGATGCAAACAGGGTGGATCGGCCTAACCCGCATTATTCATGAGCACTTCTGCTGCAATCGCCGATCCGCTGCTACGACAAGCCTTCGGTCGGCGGGCTCGCCCCTCGGACCTTCAACGTACTGCACGAGTACGCCTCAGGTC
>JAWXBV010000158.1:0-12964 GCA_034440335.1 Nitrospirota bacterium
CCACTGCGGAACTCTGTGCACTCATGTTGAGAATCCTTGCTCGCCCTGCTCAGTAAACTCTCTGCCGCTGACTGTCTCACTCATCTTGACACGGAGGGCCGGTGCTTTCATCGGCTGCGGCCTTGCTGGACAGCCTTTTTGAGCATCCTGCGGGGACTCACTATGAAGAGCGAGTCGATGGAGTGCTGTCGAGAACAGGAGGTGAGCCGACGTTATTCAGGAGCGAGCCACTTCAGTCGAGAGCCATTCTTGATGGCCAACACGATCAGGTCCCTGTCGCGAATCGCATAGACAATCCGATAGCCGTCCTCGCGAATCCGATAGAGATGGTCCATACCGTCGAGCTTCGTGAGACCAGGGGGATGAGGACTGGTGCGGAGAACATGGAGCCGCTTCACGAGAAGCATCCGCAGCGGTTTGGCGATTGTGCGGAGTTGCTGCTCAGCAGGAGGGGCCAGGAGAATGGTGGAGATTGACTGGTGCAATCAGCACCCTAATTCTTTCAAAATGGCATCAAGCGATTGGGCGCCCTTCTTGTTTGCCTGGGCCAAGGCTGCGCGGGCATCGACGAGATCGATTCGATTTTCTAAGGCCTCCAGGAGTCGCAGGTCATCGATGGGCACCACCGCGGCGACCGCGCGGCCACGTCGGCGCAACAGCACACGCTCGTTGCCGAATGCCGCGCGGTTGATGGCATCGGCGAATCCTTCTCGCTCCTTATTGCCCGATGGATTTCCCACGGCGCACCTCCACAGACAGTGTCCGGTCAGATGGACAGATCGTTCGACTGCTACAAGCTGTACAGTGGGGAGGAGGCGAAGTCAATCGACGAGAACGCGTCAGACGCCCCATTCCATTTTTTTCGTATTTGAGGTATGAAGTGGGGGCGGCAATTGTGTCGCAGGGCGATATTATTCATTCACACCGTAGAGGAGACACTCAATGTCTAAGGGGATGACACAGAAGAAATTGGACAAGAAAAAGCCGGCCAAAACCATGAAGGAAAAGCGCGCCGACAAGATTGCCAAGAAGAAAGGCTAATCCAGCCGTTGCTTCGGTCATTCCGATCGAAGCAACATCCACTGCGCCATCGACGTGCATCAGCAGCAAGCCGTGCACGTCGATGGCGGCTGTTGGAACCTCGACTCCTTCGCAGGATGCTGAAAAGGCCGCCAGCCTTGTTGTCGCATCGCTCAGAGGCTCAATGGACTGCAGAGAGTACGAACGCCTCTTCGCTCGCATGACTGTGCTGAACGGCTAAGGTGCGCATCCTCCACACAGTGCTCGCGCCATCGCCATTCGTAGGGTCACAGTGGCGTGTGAGCGTCGACTTCGTGTATCCGTCGCCTTCTCACCCAGGCCTCGCACGCCTCGGTCACTTTTTCCGGTACACGTTCAGCCCGACCTTCTCCTCGCGGTTGGGAATGGTCACATTTCCCTCCGTCGAGGCGATGATAATTGTCTTTCCCGAAGCAGAGGGTCCGAACGCTTTGGACAGATCGACGGTGATCGTCAATGTCGTCCCTACGATGGTCATTTCCACGTTTTTCATGATGGTGGCCTCTCAGTGGTGGACAACGAGTGAGGATGTCCTCGTGGAATCATGGCGCAATCTGTATCGTGAGCAGGGGAGGAAGTCAATCGATGACAGTGCCTCCTGCAGCGCTCACGAGCGTGCGCGTGAGGTATGACCTATGCCCAAAGGGCGGGATCCAACATTCAGGACTCGAATTTCCGAACACCGTGAACGTCGGATTCGAACCCTCGTTCGTGACTCGGACGGTCTCGCTCGGCTCTGGTATCCTGTAGGCTGAGAGTCCGTCACCCTCCAGCAAACACGGGGCGAAAACCGGCGTTGGTCAGGAGGCGGGCGACGGCCTCGCGCTGGTCGCCCTGAATTTCGATCCGTCCCTTCTTCACCGTGCCCCCTGCGCCGCAGGCTTGCTGCATCTCCTTGGCGAGCGTCTCTCGTTCAGCCTGCCCTATGCCGGTAAAACCCGTGACGACCGTCACCGTCTTGCCGCCACGATGTGCCGTCTGGCGAATGATATTGACCCGGCCACGGTTCTTCTGTGGTGCGATGGGCGGTGCGTCGTGTGGGGCGATGCCAGGCTGTGCCACGGGAGCCAGGGGGCGACCGACATTCTTTAGGGCTGCGAAAGGGTTGGACCAAGCAATCGGTTCCCCACTCGTGGGAATGCGTGTCTTTTTTTTCATCGCCTGCACCCTCTTGCCGCACGCCTCACATGGCGTCCCTGCGTCACTGTCCAAACGGGGGTGACGCGTCTTTCAACAGGGTCACGGTCATGTGCGTGCTGTTCGCTCCATCCGCCATCCATATCTGTCCTTCTTGAATGGTGCATTGCAACTGCATGCTGGGCTGCGCATGTGTGGCCAAGGCACGGCTTCCCTCCAGGGGCAGATTCATGACGGCCAGATTATTCAACCGCTCGAGAGTGGCGAGATTTTTCTCCCACCATCGGTCGGCGCCACGACCACCGTATGTATAGATGCAGACCTGCTTCGCGCGACCGCAGGCCCGGCGAATGATTTTCTCATCCGGCTGGCCGACTTCGATCCAGAGGACGATGGCCCCCGTCAAATCCTTGAGCCAGAGCGCAGGTTCCTCCTCGGCACTGACTCCTCGGCCAAACGACAAGGCTTCATGCGCGTGCAGCGCAAAGGCCAGTAGGCGCACCATCATGCGCTCGTCGGTTTCAGACGGATGGCGAGCCAGCGTGATCGCATGGTCCTGATAGTATCGGCGGTCGAGGTCGGCGATCTGCAGGGTCGCTTTGAAAATGGTGGCGTTCGAGGCCATAGAGTTGTGATTCCTTGATGTGAGAACCATTCAGGTGGATCAAGCCGGCACGGTTGCTCACATGTCTTTATAGGCGATGTACCACCCTTCGACCCGCTCCCTCGCCCAGGGTGTTTTGCGGAGAAAGGTGAGGCTGGATTTCACGCTGGGATCGTGGAGGAAACAGCGGATCGGGACACGACGCCCCATCTCGGCCCAGCCGTACCGCTCAACCAGTTCCTTCACGATGGTCTCCAGCGTGATCCCATGCAACGGATCGCGGGGATGGGGAATGCTCATGATCGTATGCTGAATGTCATAGGGCTGATGGCACTGATGAACGCCTCGTAGCGTATAGCATAACGGACGAACAAGGAGCCACCAGTCTATCGCTCATGGCCAGAACGAGAAAAGCGAGAGGTGATGAGGAGGGTGGTTAGGTCTTGGGCTTGAGCAAATCCGCAAGCTGAGAGAAGGGCGTGAAGGTTGAAGGTCGGTCTTGTTCTCGCGCGAGAGGTGCCTCACCGGAGGCGTCAGCCACCTGATTCCGTTGGTGTTCATTGTCGTGACAGTAGAGACACAGCAACTCCCAATTGCTCCCGTCAGGTGGATTGTTGTCGTGATTATGGTCCTTGTGATGGACCGTGAGCTGACTCAGCTTCTTGCCGTCAAATTCTCGCCCGCAGTGAGCACAGATCCAGGGGAACATTTTGAGCGCCTGCTCTCGATAGGTTTGTTGCAGCTGAGTCTTGGTGCGCCGTGCCATAGAGCCTCAAAGCGGATCGTGATTTGGTACCGAGAGGTGTTCTACAAAGCCGTCAGCGCATGCTGAAGCAGGCCGATGACTAAATAAGCTGTGTGCAGGGCCAACAGAACACCCGGACGGCTGGTTTGACCCATCCTGAACGGTGGGCCTCTGCACACCAGGCCTTGACCGCGTCGGCGACCTTGTCACGCTGAACTGATTGGAGCGAGACCAGAATCACACTGTTCCCACCTGCGTAGAATGAGATCCCTTCCGTCGATCCTGATTCCCCTGTCCCAATCGTCTGGGGAAATTCGGTATAGGCGGTGACCCCGCAGGTTCGCAATATCTCATGTACACGTTCTTTCAGCGACGTGCGAAACGCGATCATCAACATGTCCATGGTGACCTCAAAAATGTGTAGGCAGAATATAGCAGGTCTCCACTGAATCTTGGAAGGTAATGTGAGAACCATCAGGGGCCTCAATGGTTTTTGGCGGTGGAGCGAGGAAGCAGCACGCATCAAAGGCCGGCGAGGCTCATGTTCTCGCGCAGGCGAGCCACGTGGAGGAGGATCAAGGGGAAGTCGCGAGAGACGCGTCAGTCGCGCGACTCACAGGGATCGGCGAGCCTACTCCTGGCGATATCACTGCGGCTGCCGCGATGGTAGGGGTGCTCAAATAGGCGTGGAAACTCTCTTGACGCGTCAATGATGCGAAGGCCAGGGCCAGTAACTGATCGGGATGGGAGCGCAACACAGTGGGATAGCAGGTCGGATATTGGGCCATGCATCGTCGAAACATATGCAACGGAAGCTGATCCATCAGCCTGATACGCACTCTGTAGTAACTACGTATGCATTTTCCTACACCCATACATCGGAGGATCTCAGGCGCCTATGTGCTGAACTTCTCTTTCGTCTGCATGAAGAGTTCAAGTTAATGATACCCATTGGAGCGCAATTGCTTTAGCAAGTCATGGAGTTGCAACAGGCCAGCAGTGAAATGTCCGCACACGGTTGCAGGCGGGCACTTTCTTTTTTTATCCACGGTTTCCTCGTGGCACGTGAGTTGCGTTACGACGGTCAAGACATAATTAACCCTCATACTTTCTTTTCTTTTACACAATTGTGAACCACACGAAATAGCCCAACCAGCAGAACGATGAAAGGTCATGTGACATCGTAGCTGGCCACCCATATAGGGGAGGCGAGGGCGGTAGGACGCACACAACAGATGCAAATGAAGCATGCCATACAGACAGATCGCTCAGTGACCAGCCTCTCATACTCGATCACAACAAGATTGAAGGCAAAACCGATGGTGGACGGAGTCGTTCCTACTAAAAATGGAGTCACAACTATGCAATCTGGGGCAAGAATAATCTTGATATCGATCGTCATCCTGTGCCTCACGGTCGTCTTTGGCCCATCGCATCTCTTCGCCCAATCCAGCCCAGCCACGGGGCCTTTGCTTGTACATCCGACGAACCCGCGGTACTTTGCCGATCCGACAGGGCAGGCTGTGTATCTCACCGGTTCGCACACCTGGTACAACCTGCAGGACGGTGAGACGAGCCCCTTTAACTATACGAGTTACCTCGGACTGCTCCAGGCCAACAATCATAACTTCATCCGTCTCTGGATCTCTGAATCCCCTCAAGCCGATGTCGGGCTCACGCCCGCTCCAGGATTTATCGGTGGATCTCCTTGGTACCGGCGAGCATCGCCCTTGCCGTACGCCAGGACAGGACCTGGCAGCGCGGCTGACGGCTTGCCAAAGTTTAGCCTCACTCAGTTCGATCAAGCCTATTTCGACCGTCTGCGGTCACGGGTGATAGCCGCCCGCGATCGTGGGATCTATGTCGGCATCATGTTGTTCAACTTTCAGACGGCCTGGAATGCCAACGATCTCGTCCCCAATCGAAACGTCTGGCGCTATCACCCCTACAACATCACCAACAATGTCAGCGGGGTACACGGAGACCCGAATGGCGACGGCAACGGGGAAGAAACGCATACCCTTCAAGTCGCGGCGGTCACCCAAGCACAAGAAGCCTATGTTCGGAAAGTGATCGACACCGTCAACGATCTCGACAACGTGATCTATGAGGTCTCGAACGGAGATACCTTGGGCGATCCTGCCTGGCAGTTTCACATCATCAACGTGATGAAGAACTATGAGGCAGGAAAACCGAAGCAGCACCTCGTGGGTATGACCGGGGCGGAGCAGATCAGCAACAGCCTGCTTTTGACCAACCCAGGCGAATGGACCTCCTTCGCCGCCACGACATACAACAGCTCGAGCGATCCCTATAGCAGCAACCCTCCAGCATCGAATGGAACCAGAGTCAGCATTCTGGATACCGATCACATCGGGTACTCACTCTTTCGGAACGATCCGCTGTTTACACGGGCCTGGATCTGGAAAAGTTTCACGCGCGGGCATCATCCCATTTTAATGGAAGACACCACTGACTTTTCTGGGTGGGCAGCAGGACGATCGGCCATGGGGCATACCAGATCCTATGCGACTCGGATGAACCTGGCTGGTATGACTCCACTGAATGCCCTGTCTTCTACCAGCTATTGCTTGGCAAGTGCGGGTCAAGAATATCTCGTCTATCAACCAGAAACCGGAGCGTTTACCGTCAATCTTGCGGGCGGGGCCTATGCCTACGAGTGGTTCAACCCAGCGACAGGGAACATTGCAGGGACTGGGACCCTTGGAGCCGTAGGAGGAGAGCAATCCTTCACCGCGCCCTTTAGCGGTCCGTCTGTGCTCTATTTGAAAGCCAGCGGCGCTCCGCTTCCAGCGACACCACCCGTCGCATCTCCAGCCGGTCACTGGAAACTAGACGATGGGAACGGATCAATAGTTGCCGATGCGTCGGGCAATGGCCTGGCGGGGGCCTTAATGAACAAGCCCGTATGGACGAGCGGCTGGTTTGGGGGAGGCCTCAGCCTGAATGGAACGAATGACTACGTGCGCATTCCCAATCCAGGCACACTCTCGCCACAAAAGCTGACCCTGTCCCTCTGGGTCAAGCCTGCCAGCTTCGAGAATGCAAAAGGGTCTTCGTTGCTGGCCAACGTGGGGCCCCACGAACGGAGCGAGGGGTATTATGGGTTGTCGATCGATACGGCCGGCAAGCCCGTCGCGATGCTCAACATCGGCGATGGTGAGGGGAACGCCTTCTCTCTCAAGGGTCCAGTCCTCACCGTGGGCCAGTGGAGCCACCTGGCGATGACGTATGACAATGTGACGTTGAGGCTCTACGTCGATGGGGTCGCCGCCGGGCAGGTTCCGATCAACCGGATGCGAACAACCAGCCCTGCGCCGCTGATGCTTGGTAGGCGAGGCGATGCCGCATATTTCTTCAACGGCATTCTTGACGACGTTCAGTTATATAGCCAAGCACTGAGTGCTGGGGAGATTGCCGGACTTCTTGGGAATGCACTCCCTCCCTCGCCACTCCCTCCGTCACCTACTTCTTCACAGCCACTGGCTTCGTTACGGACTGGGGTTTCATCATTGGCTGGGGCTTCGTCACTGGCTGCGGTTTCGCCGCTTTCCGTGGTTTCACCATTGGCCGCTGCAGTCACGCCGCTCGCCACCACATCCTACAAGGCCTCAACCGATTTTTCAGGAACGCAAGGACAGCGAGGCTGGTGGTACCGCGATTCGGCTGGCCGGAACATGACGTATAACTCCAGTACGCGCAACTGGCAGGGGGCAGAGACCTATCTGCTGCTGAACGCCACCGGTGGTCATCCAGGGAACGGTGCAGATGCGGTACGCCGCTGGGTGGCGCCTTCCTCCGGCAGCATCCGAATCACTGGAAACGCCAAGGATATCAACACCGGTGGAGGCGGAGGGGTCACAGTCTCAATCCGTAAAGGCAGCACCGTGCTCTGGCAACAGGCCATTGCCAATGGCAACACGACGGGATTCAACTATGACGTAACGACGACCGTTACAGCTGGTCAAGCTATCGATTTCCAGATCAACCGTGGAGCCGACGGCGACAATGGCTGGGATGGAACTGGCTTTGATCCCTCGATCACCCACACGACTGATGGGAGCACGCCACCGCCACCATCAGGAGGTTCTGCGACCGTGATATGGAATGCCAATACAGAAGCAGATCTTGCCGGCTACCGGGTGTTTTATGGGACGAGTTCACGCAACTACCCCTCCTCGATCAGCGTGGGGAAGGTCACGTCCGGTACCATCAGTGGTCTGACGATCGGGACGACGTATTATTTTGCCGTGAAGGCAGTGGATACAAGCGGGAATCTCAGTGGATATTCTGCCGAAGTGACCAAAAGACCCTAGGGTTCCATCGAAGACCTCTGCCAGGGTGCTCCGCTCGGAAAAGCGAAGAGGAATGGCAGCCCGTCGCATAGAGAAGGAATAAGAAGCCTCCTGGTTCAAAGAGCCCCGCCCAAAAGGGCGGGGCTCTTTACTTTGTGCGCGACATTCGCGCTCTGCTTCCGCGTGGCGTGCATTGGCTCGTCCCTGGTCCACGACTCGGACGTAAGTGACCGCGTCACCTTGACGCTGACGTTGTCCTTCGTGATGACGTCATGAGGCAGTACGTCCATGGTTACAGTCCGCACGCTCACGCAGACCATTGTATCGATGAACGGGATGATGATCATCACACCACACGGCGATCGAATTCATAGCAGGCCTCTCTCTGCTTGGAGAGCAGTTCACGTACAACCGCAGGCCCTCTAGGCGTAGGACTTCTGCCTTCTCGCCGGGCTGGTGCGGCCGTCCACTTGATGCAGCAATGTCGGGATATCCGCCGCAACTAGATCGACGTTTGTTAATTTCAAGGCGTCTCGTTCCGTTACGGACAGGCTCTTCCGTATGGCATCTTCGGCCCAGGCGATCTTTCCTCCCCGTTGCTCGGCGATCGACGTGAGAGTGGCTACGGAATAAGACTCGACCTTCTCCTTCTTCGTCTTGTCCATTTCGTTCCCGCCCATGGTAACAGGATGAGCCGTATCGATGGGTCCAGGACGCCGGGCATATTGAGACGGATGAGTAAGGCCTGTGCCTTGTACTCCTGCGCATCGACACGTGCATCATGTCAGTATTCCACAACGACCGGATTGATGACCCCATCATAGGTGGCGAGGAGGACACAGGAATCGGCTCTTACGGGAGACGGTCCTTCGAACAAAACGGTGAGGAGAGCAAGAGTGGAGAGAATCAGCAACGGCAGGCGAGACCGACTTCTCGAAACATACATCGCCCTCTCCCTCCCGCAAGACTGACATAGAGGGAGACAGGCCGACCCTTCCAAATCCTTTTCCTGAATCTCATTCTATATCCGTTGTCATGGTCGTTGCGAGTGACGCCTTCTGGCACCGCTCGACATCGGTATCCCTGCCCACCCATCCCGGCTACAGGCTCACAGAGCGTCGGCCTGTTCGGGGAGTGAGATCGATGCGCGGGATCACACACCATTGCATGCCCAGAAGAGACGTGACAGACTCAATCCGCACCAGATACCGCGGCGTGGGGTACGCTGATCCGCGGTGAACGTACACCTACGAAGCAGACAGTCACGGATGCTTCATGGGTGTATCCAGGCACACATGTTCGCGCCAAGCGCGCAGTAAAGAGGAACGATGGCGACAATGAAATCCGATGACCTGAAGAGCTTTCTCGAAATCCCCTATGATGAGCTGGAAGCCATGAATCTCAAGGCGGCGCAGCGTGCCGAGAAGGCCGGCGCACAAGAGCTGGAGCAGGAGTACACGGCGTGGCTGAAAAAGGAAACACATGTCAAGGCGGTGACCCTGTGTTTCACGGACATTGAGGGACGTCTGCACATGCTCGATTACGACAAGAAGTTCCTGCTGGAATCGCTGGGCAATCTGACCTTTGACGGGTCGTCCATCCGCGGGTTCACGCCGCAGCATGAGTCGGATTTGCGGCTTGAGGTGGACTGGTCGTCCATCCGCTACTTTCCGGCCGACGTGATTGGGGCCGGGAAGGTGATCTTCTTTGCCTCCGTGCTCAACGCGGATCGCACGCCCTATCACAGCGACTTCCGCAGCCTGCTGAAATCGTACACCAAGAATCTCAAGAAACGACAGGGTCTGACTGCCTATGCCGCCTGCGAAATCGAAGGCTTCCTGGTGGACGGGCAGAGCGCCGAGCAGCGCTACGGCGAGAAGGGGTTTCAGCTCATCTCCACGGGCGGCTACTATCATTCGCTCCCGCTGGACACCCTGCGCCAGTTTATCGATAAGTCGGCGGAAGCCCAGCGCGCCCTGGGCTTCAAGAACGAAAAAGACCATCCAGAAGTCGCGCCCTCGCAGTTCGAAATGAACTTTTCCTATGCGGAGGTGGTGCGTGCGGCCGACCATGTGCAGCTGTACAAACTGATCTGTCGCCAAGTAGCGCGATCCATGGGGTACACGGCCACGTTCCTGCCGAAGCCCTTTGTGGGGATCAATGGGTCCGGCATGCACACGAACTTCTCCTTGAGCAAGAATGGTAAGAATATCTTTTACCACGCGAAGGGGAAGAACGGCCTGTCCGATGTGGCCTGGGACTTCATTCTGAAGCTCCTCAATCATGCGCCCGAGATCTGTCTCGTGCTCAATTCGTCGGTGAATGCCTATCGCCGGCTGGATCCGCATTTTGAGGCGCCGAACCAGATTAAGGTCTCGGCCATTGATCGCGGGTCGATGATCCGCATTCCGATGGCCAACGAAAAGACGGCGCGCATTGAACTGCGGTCCGTGGCCCCCGATGCCAACCCCTATCTCGTCCTCTACACGATGCTCAAAACCGGCTTTGAAGGCGCACGTCTGGAAAATGACGAGGCGGTCGGCGACCGCGTGCGATTCCTTCCGAGTTCCCTCAATGAGGCGATCGCGCTGTTTCGCTCGTCGACGTTTATCGCCGACATCCTCGGCGAGGACAGCCGGCAGAAGTTTGTGAGCTTCAAACAGGCGGTGGCCGATCGCTCCCCTCACGAGCTCGGCACCATGGTGAAGGCGTCAGAAGTGCTCTTTCACCACGAAGTCACCAATCAGATGCTCTGGAATCAGTTCTAGCAGGAAGTGGAAGCACTCCTCATGTAGGACCGATCCATGGCCGAAGAAGAAGGACGACGTCGAGAGGAGGGCGATATCGAACTGCGCGTCGAACAGCGCAAGGACCGACGTCATCAGGTCAATATCCAGGGAGTCTTTTCTTTTGGCTCAGCGCAGGGCAAAGATGTGGTTGTGCTGAACCTCTCCATGGGAGGGTCTTGGGTGGCGAGGACGATCTCCTTGTCTCCCAGATTCAGCGATTCATCTTCAGATTCGGTCTCATCCAACCCCACCGGTCGATGTTCCCTGCGCAACCGTTCTCTGGGCAAGCGGCTACGCCTTCGGTGTGCCATTCTGCGAATTGCGTGCAGATGAATCGAGCGCGCCGGTTCATCTGCTGGGGTCAGTCATGTCTTCCAACCCAGGTCCCGTATCGAATCCGCCAGCGTAGCCTGACACGTCCGCGTATGTGCGCTCCCTGACATCCAAACTTGGCCCGTCACGCCAGGATTCCTTCGACGATGCTGAGAGGGCCTTTGGTCGGTACCACGCGGGTCAGCTTCAGCCCGGCTGCCGCAAATATCGAGGCGAATTCCTTCTTGGTGCGCTCCCGCCCTCCGATAATGAGCATTTGTATGTCGAGGAGTTTGCCCCAGCTTGGGTCGTTGCCTGGCGCAATGACGTTGTCGACCACGAGGACTTTCCCTTTCTCGTTCATCGCGTCACGGCAGTTCGTGAGAATCTTTACGCAGGCGTCATCGTTCCAATCGTGGAGGATGTATTTCATGATGTAGGCATCGCCGCCTTTAGGCACGGCTTCGAAGAAGTTCCCTGTTTCAAGTCTGCAGCGCTTGGCGATCCCTTTCGCCGTCACGTGCTGGTCTTGCTCAGCGCGGGCGATGACGGAGGGCTGGTCGTAGAGTATGCCCTTCAGTTTGGGGTTCGCTTTGAGGATGGTCGCCAGGAGGCTGCCGTGTCCGCCCCCTATATCGACCAGTGTCTTGATTCTGGAGAACGTATAGGCGGCTGGGATTGTCGGGTTCTCGGTGGTCGAAATACTGGTCATCGATTCGCCAAAGACCTGAAGGTCTTCGGTGTGTTGTTCGAAATACTCAAAGAGCGGAACACCGTGGGCCTTGAAGAAGGGCACCTCGCCAGTCTTGACTCCATGGAGGAGTTCTTTCCAGGCGTCCCATCCCCAGTTCTCGTTGATCATGAGCGCCCAGGCATGCATGGAGGCCGGGGTGCCTGTCTGAAGCGTTGCGGCAAGCGGCGTGAGTTTGAACCGCCCGTTCTTAGTCTCTGCAAAGACGCTGACACTCGCCAGCGCGCGGAGGATACGGTAGAGCGTCTGAGGCTGGACGCCTGCAGCAGTTGCCAAATCTTCGACGGTGCGTGGTCCCTTCTTGAGGAGGTCGGCCAACTTGAGCTTCGCCGCAATGTGAACAAGGCGCGCCACCCAGTATCCGATGGCGAGGTTCCGCATGACTTCCGGTGGGGATAGTTTCTTGGGCATAATGAGTCTCCATGAAAATGAATTTGGGAGGCAGTCTTGTCCGACATATCAGTTCGCTTCGGGCTGCCCATGCAGGGGAGCAACGTAGCATCAGCTAACAGCTGAGGACAAGTCGTGATGAAAGGTGATCCCGGTTCTTCTTAGGCTTCATGCCACTTCCAGAGAAGGGAGGTGATGGTTGATGGCGCGGAGAAAACACCGTCGTTCGTGAAGCGTATCTCGTTTCAGATCTGACCCAATAAAATGGACGAACGACGAGAGGGGAGAGCTGAACGACGAACCAGCAAGCAGACCCGCCACGCGCCGCAAGATATTAGGCTGCAAGGTCAGCCCCCAACTCTCTCTACCCACAATTCTTTGGTCTGAAGTCGCCGCAACCTTGTTAGTAAAAGACTCCCGACCCCTTTTTAGACCCCTCATGCCTGACCCCAATACTCGTACGCAGGCATGCATAGAGGCGGGGACGCCCGTCTGAAGCGTTGCGGCGAGCGGCGTGAGTGTAAACCGTCCGTTTTTGGTTTCTGCGAAGACGCCGACGCTCGCCAATGCGCGTAGGATACGGTAGAGTGGCTGCGGCTGGACTCCCGCAGCCGCCGCCAAATCTTCGATGGTGCGTGGCCCCTTCTTCATGAAGTCGGCCAGCTTGAGTTTCGCCGCGACGTGAACGAGACGCGCCACCCAGTATCCGATGGTGAGGTTCCGCATGACTTCCGATGGTGACAGCTTTTGGCCATAGTGAGTCTCCTTGAGTTCTAACTCCAAGTGCAACACTACCGGCCCTGATGGGCTAAGGTGTTGCCATGCCAAAACGATGCTACACACACTTGAGTGCTGAAGAGC
>JAWXBV010000159.1:0-27580 GCA_034440335.1 Nitrospirota bacterium
ACCAGACAGACCAGACAGACCAGACAGACCAATTGCGTTCATGTGTCGACAAGTCGGTAGGAAACTATGGCACGGATTGTAACGCACCCAACCTTGGCGGATGTCCTCGTACAGCAGGGGATTCTGCCGAAACAGACGCTCGATCACGTGCTCAGCCGGCTGGGCGGTGTGACGGCCGCCTTTGGTCAGACCTTGCTGAGCGAAGGGATGCTCTCTGAGGAGCAGCTGGCGCGTGCGTTGGCGGCTCAGTTCGACTTGCCCTGTAATCTTCTGTCGGAATTCCGGGTCGACCAGTCATTTTATGACTCCATGTCGGTGAAACTCATGCAGCGACATCCCTTCATCCCGATTGCGGAGCACCAAGGTCGGCTGGCCATTGCCGTCTCCGATCCGCAGAATCTCCTGGCATTGGATGAGCTGGAACTACTGTTGGGACATCCATTGGATTTGGTGGTGAGCCCAAAGAGTGCAATTCTTGCCGCGTTAGAACGGAGTGAAGGCTCCAGCCAAGCCCTTCGGGAGCTTGAGGCAGAGTATCGATCCGTGTTGGTGAAGGAGGATGAGCGGGGAGAGGAAGTTATCACGATCGATCAAGCGGGAGAAGATCAAAGCCCTGCCGTTAGACTGTTGGATTCGATCCTTCTGAGCGCGCTGCAGCGTCGGGCCAGCGATATCCATATTGAAGCCGCCGATCGTACCACCAACGTGAAATTGCGGGTCGATGGGATTCTCGTTCCGGCCATGGAACCGCTCGATATCCGTCTCCATGCGCCGCTGGTCTCGCGGTTGAAAGTGATGTCGGATCTGGACATCGCTGAGCGGCGGGTACCGCAAGATGGAAGTTTCCGGATGCGGTTGGAGCGAAAGACCGTCGATTTCCGCGTGTCGATCCTCCCGAGTGTGTTCGGTGAATCGGTCGTCGTTCGTATTCTCGATCGCGAGGCGATTACGACCGGTGTGTCGACATTACGGTTGGAACGACTGGGGTTCAATGTGGAAGACCTCAAGCGTTTTCGTCGCGCGATCACACGACCCTACGGCATGGTGCTGGTGACCGGTCCGACCGGAAGCGGCAAAACGACGACGCTGTACGCGGCGATTTCGGAGATGAATATCAAGGAAGATAAACTGATCACGATTGAAGATCCGGTCGAGTATCAACTGTCAGGAGTCGTGCAAATTCCCGTGAATGAGAAGAAAGGTTTGACCTTCGCGCGAGGGCTTCGGTCCATCCTGCGTCATGACCCCGACAAGATTATGGTCGGCGAGATCCGCGATGCAGAGACTGCCCAAATCGCCATTCAATCGTCGCTCACCGGCCATTTGGTCTTGACGACGGTGCATGCCAACAACGTGTTCGATGTGATCGGACGATTTGCCTCAATGGGCATCGATGCCTATAACTTCTTGGCTGCGTTAAACTGTGTATTGGCGCAACGGCTTGTTCGAATGGTGTGTCTCGCCTGTCGAACGGTGGTCAAACTCGATAAAACGCTGGCGGAGGAATCAGGCCTCGACTTCGAAGGATATAAGGATGCGCCATTTTATGAAGGCAAAGGATGCCACGAGTGCCATGGCACTGGGTATCGTGGCCGAAAATGCATCACGGAGTTTCTGGATCTGAACGATGAAATAAAAGAGATGATTCTTGTCGAGCGTCCCCTGTCCGAGATCCGCTATCGCGCGGTGACCAGCGGGATGATTACCTTGCGACAGTCCGCGCTCAGAAAGGTCCTGGAAGGTTCCACCACCTTGCGCGAGATTAATCGAGTGACCTTCAGCGAGGAAGGGTAAGCGATGTGGGGCTTCGCCACCAGCCGTCCACGGCACTGTTTGAAAATTGGAGCGCAGACTCTCGCCTGGGGCGAGTCCGTCCGCACCTGGCGGTGGCGGTATCGCTACCGGTGCCTGTTCTCGCCGGCGCCGGCAGGGGCTATCACGCTGTCCCCGATGGATCTGAACCTGACAGACGTGCCTGCGGTTGAACGCTGTCTTCGGTCGCTGGTGGGGCCAAGTCGTGCCACCAGGTTTGCAGGGCCTGTATGGCAGTCTGACGTTCCACGCTCGATTGTGTTGTTGCTGCCGGATCTGTCGGTGCGTGCGACGGTATTGCAACTGGAACAGTTCCCGGCGCAGGCGGAGGAGCAAGAGGCGCTGATTCGCTGGCGCCTAGGGCAGGAGCAGCTGTTGCCTCTCGCCGAGGCGAAGATTGCCTGGCAAGGGTTCCCCTCATATGGGACAAGGGACGAGCGTTCTCAAGTCGTCCTTGCGGTGGTGATTCAAGACGCCATCTTGACGCAATACGAATCCCTCTGTGAATCGGTCGGATTGCTGACACAGGAAATTGGGGTGACCAGCTTTCGTCTGTTTAATCTCTGGCTGAAAGCGGCAGGTGGCCGGAAACGGTTGGGCCGCGATTTGCTCTGGATCAGTGTCTCGGACGGCGGATTGACCTGTTTCGTCATGCAGAAGGGCCGAGTGGCGTTTGTTCGAACTAAGCTGTTGAGCGCCAGAGGACTCCAAGATGAAGAGGACCTGGGTAGAGACTTGGCCGATAACATTGTTGAGGAATGTGCGGCGTCTCTTCGTGTGTGTCGTGAGCATTACCCTGGTCTGAATGTGACTGAGATGGTCTTCGCGGGTGATAGCCCATTCCCGACGATTGAACAGGCGCTGCAGAGGGAACTCGGCCTGTCGATTGAGAGACTGGACTGGGACGCTGTCGAACGGGCTGGGTGGACTCATGACGGGGGGAGTCCGTCATGGGCCACCCTCCCTGTTGTGGCAGGGGTGATGTAGATGACGATGCCTGGACCAATATCTCTTCGTGCACTCGCCGGCAGGTCGTACGGTTTTCTCGTGACGCCGGGAGGGGCGCGATATTTTCACATCGAACTGAGCAGCCGATATCGGTGGTATGTCGCTCCTGCTCGCCTGGTGTTGGTCGCGCTCAGTATGATCATTGGAGCTGCCATTCTCTGGAGTCTCACTCAGACGGCGATGACCATGCGTGCCCATCAAGACATGCAAGTAAGACTCGATCATGTTCGCATGCAAGATCAACAGCTCCTTGCCCAGGCCCAACAGGAGGGTATCGATCTCTCCGGGCCTTCATTGCAACGGTTACCGGCTGAAGTCAGTTTGACGAATCAGTTGCTCGCCAAACGGCATTTTTCTTGGACACAGTTTCTCTCCAGTCTTGAAGGGGTCATTCCCCAACATGTGTCGATTAAGAGTATACGGCTGGATCCGGGGAACGCAGTCGTACACATGAAAGGGTCAGCGGTGACGGTCGAAGATGTGGCGGCATTGACGATCACCTTGCAAGACCACGCCGTTTTTGATGATGCGGTGCTGGGCCAGCATCGGGTGGGGACGGATGGATTGGTTGAGTTCGATCTCACGTTGCGTTATCGGCAACCGGGTGTCTAGCAGGATGCTGAAAAAGTCCGCCAGCCTGTCTTGTTCATTTGGTCTGTTCGGTCTGTCTGGTCTATCTGGTTCATTTGGTTTATTTCGTTCAACCAAACAGACGAGACAGACGAGACAGACCAGATAGACCGACATAGTTTTTTTCCATAGCCTGGTAGGTCGACATGATGAAGTTCATCCTTCAACAAATGCGAAAACCCTACGGGATCCTGATTCCATGGCTCGCGTGGGTGTTGCTGTTGGCCGGAATCTTGTGGGCGGCCCGTACCCATGGCGTTGATGCAGCCGACCAGCATCTGACGATAATAGGATCAGAATGGAATCAAGCCCGCCAACAATTCACACGCCATAAGCAGGCGCAGAAAGCGCGGAAGGATCTTGCGCAGGTGTGGTCGGCCTTACCGGTTGAACGGGATTTTGCCCCCTTAGCTCTCGGCATTACTGAGGAGGCGAAGCGTGATCGTGTGATCCTCCCCGCGTTCTCCTACAAGACTGAGCCCACGTCGGTGGCCAATATGAATAAGGGTGTGCTTCAGGGCACCATGACCGGTCGTTACGAGGATCTTCGACGGTTTCTCTATGACGTGGAGACGGCCGAGGAGTTGGTCTACATTGAGGACTTGGAATTGGTGCGCTCAGACGCTCAGCAGGACCAGCGATTGACCTTCGACATTAAGATTGTCACCTATCTTCGAGTCGAGCCGGTTTCACCGGTGAGTCAGTAGCGGCCAGAGATGCTCACGACGAATCACAAGAAAGTAGCGGCATTGGTTGCGTTGGGCCTGCTGTGGGTCGGGATTCTTGTATGGGAATGGGGAACGATGAAAGAACCTGTGCGTGTGCCGCTGACGAATGTGAGCGGCCTCGTTTCCGCGGCTCGGACCACCAGTGGAACAGCGGAGGGGGTGCATGTGCAGCTCGATCTCCTTGCAGCGACGCGGACTCAACGGGAGATGACCTTTACCCCGCCACGCAATATCTTCGCGCTGCTTCGGCCTGATGACTCGGGGGCTGCCGACGCATATCAGCCGGAGGTGAATGTCGGGTCTGAGCAGGCGCTGCGACAACAGTCGGCCCTTGAAGGGTTGGCCCTCTTCCGCTATCTGGGGTTTGTGCGGATGGAAGAGCAAAGCCGGAAGAAGGGTGAAATGGTTGTGCTGACGAAGAAAGACGACCTCCATGTCGTGAGGGCCGGAGAAACCGTAGAAGATGATGTCGTGGTGAAAGCGATTACGCAAGAGAGTGTGACGTTGCAAGACCGTCAGGCGCATGTGGAATATACCGTATTGCTTTCCGATAACGCGTCCGTGCCGCCATAAACATTCATATGGTCATCAGCCGCCGGCAACGGGTCAGCAATGAGCGAGGGGTCACGTACCTCATGCTCATGTTCGTCATCGTCCTTATTGGGATAACGACGACGGCTGCGGCGAAACAATGGAAGGCCATTGTTCAGCGAGAACGTGAGGCGGATCTCTTGGCCAAAGGCATCGAGATTCAAAACGCTCTCGCCTTGTATTCCGCGACGATCAAGGCAGGCCGTGTCATGCCAGGGGAGGTCTATCCCCAAACATTGGCTGACCTCACGAGGTTACCCAAGCCTTTCTTACGCAAGGTCTATCGTGACCCCATGGGACAGGGGGAATGGGAGTATGTTCGAGCACCGACAGGCGGTATCATGGGAGTGCGGAGCAAAAGCCGTACGAAGCCATTCCGGCAGCGCAACTTTCCCTCTGCGGTTCGGCATTTTGAGGGGCGCGCCACCTATCGTGAATGGGTGTTCCAGCACCCAAGTCCCTCATCCGCTCCAATCGTCACACAAGGGACTGCGTCCTTTCCTGTGACGCCATCGACGGCAGGATCGTCGGCCCCTCCTGATGGACGCGCCTCAATTGAGCAGTCGATTGCGACACCCATTGAGGAAGAGCAGCCCATGAATCCCTAGCCTCCGCCGGCGCTCCTTGCGACTCCGGTATGGTTCATGGCATTCGCGCCAAGAGGAGCGTACGCCTCGGTACGTTGAGCCTCTGAGCGACGCGAGAACGCCGCTGGCGGACTTTTTCAGCATCCTGCTAGAATAACTTAGACAAGTGTCTATGCTGTAACCATGAAGGTCCGCAGCCTATCTTGTTCAGCTGGTCTGTTCGGTCTGTCTCGTGTGTTGGGTCGATCGAAACGAACCAGATGGGCCAGATCGGTCAAACAGACCAGATTGACGGTCCCGCCTGCCTCGCGCAGTCATCCGGTGAATAGCCGCCTTGACCGCGTTCAAACTCCCACTGTATTCTGTGCGGAGTTCATGAGGTAAGAGTCTCTATGCTATCCGATCCAAGTAGCCAGGCGGAAGTGGCGGTTGAACCCGTCGAATCGATGGGCATGGAAGTGGTCCCGCCCATCCCGATTCCGGAGTATGTCAGCACATTGGTCACGCGAGCTAAACATGCCGCTGGCCGACTGGCTACGCTTTCGACTACCGTGAAGAACCGGGCCCTTCTCGCGATGGCAGAGGCCCTGGAAGCGCAGAAGGATGCGTTGCTTGCCGCGAACGAACTGGATCTGGAGGCGTTCGGAGCTGCGCCGGAGAAGAAGGCAATGGCGGACCGGTTGCGTCTGACAGCTGAGAGAATCGTCGAAATGGCGGCAGGCCTACGCGAGGTGGCGGCGCTCCCCGATCCACTCGGTGACATGCCGAAGATGTGGACCAGGCCGAATGGAATGCAGGTGGGGCGCGTGCGGGTTCCGATCGGGGTCATCGGCATTATTTATGAGTCCCGCCCGAACGTCACGGCGGATTCCGCCGCCCTCTGTTTGAAATCCGGGAATGCCTGTGTACTTCGTGGAGGGAGCGAGGCGATTCATTCGAATACGGCGATTGCGACGGTCCTCTCAGAGGCGGCAGAAAAAGCCGGTGTCCCGGCCGGGGCGATCAGCTTTGTCGCGCGGCCCGACCGTGAGCTGGTTCCTCTTCTGCTGAAGCAAGATCGCTATATCGACCTGATTATCCCGCGCGGCGGCGAATCGCTGATGCGTGTTATTACTGAGCACGCGACGATCCCCGTCATCAAGCACGACGCCGGCGTCTGTCACATCTATGTCGATGCCGATGCCGATCCAGCCATGGCGGAGCGGATTTGTTTTAACGCCAAGGTACAGCGGCCGTCGACCTGCAATGCGATGGAGACCCTCTTAGTGCATCAGGGCATTGCGCGAAACTGGCTCGCCCCCTTCATCGACAAGTTGGTGGCGGCCAAGGTCGAGGTCCGCGGCTGCCCGAAAACCTGTCAGCTGTCATCGTCGGCCACACTCGCGAGCGACGACGATTTCGGAAAAGAATTCCTCGATCTTACTGTCGCGGTGAAGGTGGTCAAGAACGTCGATGAAGCGATGGAGCATATTGCCACGTATGGCTCCCACCATACGGAAGCCATCGTGACCTCCGACTATCCTAAGGCCATGCGGTTTCTGCGGGAGGTCGATGCCGGCGCGGTGTTGGTGAACGCCTCGACCAGGTTGAGCGATGGGTATCAATTCGGGCTGGGGGCGGAAATCGGGATCAGCACGTCCCGCATCCATGCCCGTGGCCCGATGGGGCTGGAAGAACTGACCTGCTTCAAGTTTATCGTCATGGGGAGCGGGCAAGTCCGCGAGTAGATGCCCTCCGATCCACGGCGCGCCGCATTGACCACATCCGGTCATCTTCGCTTTTCAACCAATCTTCCCTTCGCCCAGGATCTCGAACAGGCAGGCGGACGAGTCGTCCGTCAGGCTACCGGGCATCTCGTTTTCTATCGCTCTGATGGTCGTCGGTTTCTGGCGACCGATCCGGAAGGAAACCCGTTGCATGAATGCGAGTGGGGGACTGATGCTACAGGCAATGTGTTTCTGTACCGTGCCAGGATACGTTTGGATTGGGGGCAATGGGTCGGGTTGAAGCCGGCCGGTTTGGTTAATGTAACCAGTCTCAATCTCGCCGGTAGGCCTGGTTGGCAACGGCTCACGGCCGATGATTTGCGCGCGATGGCGGCGCAGGCGCGCCGAGTGCCAATCGAGGAGGTGCGGTTTTTCTATCGGGATGAGGATCTCTTGATCGAGCCGAGCGGTAGGGCAACGATCCGGCAGCGGAAAGACGCCTTCTCTGTGCTTCAGGATGGGGACTTCGAGCGGGCCCACTTCATGTCCTGTATGGGGGCGATGAATTGGGCCTCTATCGATTTCCTGCCGGTCGTCGAACTGTTTCAATCGCTATTGCCGGGAACTGGGTCCGCGGTCTTTGAATTGATTCGCGGGCTCTACGACGATCAGAATGAGGGGCAGCCGACCCCGCGACCCTTGCGGTATCGGGGTATTCCCACCTATCCATCAGAAGCCGCCTTCCGCTTGTTTAGTAGTTTCTTTACCCCGCAGGCACTGAGTGGGAGTAACCCATTCATCCTCTTCATGAATCCTGAACGGTCCCACCACGTAATCTGGCTGCCGGCTGCAACGCCGCTGACTCGATATTTTGATCAACGCGCGGGGGTGTGCCTGACCCTCCAAGGTGGCTTGCTGTACAAGGTGACGGTGGCGTCGGATTCCTCTGGGCTGCCTTATCTGAGCCCAAAAGGTCGTCGGGTTGTTCCGTGCGATCGAAGTGCCGCGATTGCTGGAACGCATGTTATCGTAAAGGATCGAAATCATGAAACGGCGCTGGCGGTGACCCTGCCGCAAGAAAGTCAAGAACAGTCTGGTGAGTCTGTGGCCATGAGCCCAGTCGACTGGCGGTCGGTCTTCGTCCAGGGGGTTCCGCCCATCTCTCCCGCCGACGCTTACGCCGCGGTGGCGCTCTATCCGGACGATGAGTCTGAAATCGGTGAGTGCGCGGCGCAACCCTTCGTGGCCGATTATCTAGCGGATCGTGCCGAGCAGGATCGGGAAGTCGGCGCGGTCCTTTCGCAAGCTGGACGCGTGCTCATCGACAATGGCGATGCGGTGGTTGCGACCTGTCTCACGTTCGATCGGCCGAGAGACTATACCGTGCTGGTCCGGTACCCGGCCTTTGCGCAAAAGCAGGCACAACGACTTTGGAGTATCTGTGCTGAGTTGCAGCGGTGGGATTGGCTCTCGCACATTCGATTTGTGACGGACGAAGGGCCGTACGACCTGGAAGCCCCGCATTCCTATGACGTCGCCTACTATTGGGTACCCTATGACAGCGGCGATAGACTCATCGGCTTGGCCGAGCGCTTGAAGAGAGTCCACCGAATACTTCGGGTCGGAGGGACTGCGTTCGTCATCGGCCCGGCTCAGCTTGGTCAGGATAGTGCGTCCCACGGACTTCAGGTCTGCTGGGAAGAACCAGTCGAACAGCTTCCCACGTTTCGGATGCATCGCACCATCCTGCCGAAAGCAAGGCTGAAGGCAGGCCTGACATTGTTCCATATGAAGAAGGTCTAACAGGATGCTGAAAAAGTCCGCCAGCGGCGTGCTCGCATCGCTCAGAGGCTCAACGAGAGTTTCCCGGAAATCGGAAGCACCTCCTCGCCTCTTCGCTCGCTGCGGCCTTGCTGGACGGCCTTTTTGAGCATCCTGAGGCGATTGCGCCATCAGCGCCAATAGGGAAGGTTTCAACGGCATATTGCGCATAAACTGAGTTTTTCCGCATCCTGCTAACGTGCCTGCGCCGGGTTTCCTTTCTCCCTCAGGGAACGGTCCTGTCCCGAAAAAAGCGAAACAGCAAGTAGGCATTGAGCATCATCACGATGGTGAGGATGCTGTATGTGGTACGCGCGGTGGCCAGGTCCAATTGGATCAGGACCCTGGACAATCCGAACGCGACGATTAAGGCATCGAAGGCCATGCAAATCCGCCTGAACGATTCAGGGTCCATCCAACGAATGAGATAGTGCCCGAGAGGAATTCCCAGTAGGACGCTCGGAACGATATAGGGAATGATCTCCATGCTGTCATAGCTGTAGAGCCCAATAAAATAATAGGCGATGCCCGTCAAGACCCCCCTCTCCCACTCCAATGACGCCCAGCGCGGCCCGAAAATCCTGTTTGGCATAGCCTTGATTGTTGAACAGCAAGGCAAGGGGAGGGCCCGAGATGGTCGTGACGGAATACAGGGTTCCGATGGCAACCCCGAAGGGTATCGCGATGGTTTTTTCGGCTTGAATGGGCTTTCTGATACCGGCAGCTTGGAGCAGAATTAACGGCAACAACATGAAGTAGGTGACAAACTTGACCCATGCTGGATCGACGAGGGAGAGAATATAGCTGCCGATTGCCACCCCGACGACGAGGCCGATCAGAATGGGCGCCACGCGCCACCAGATGTTCGGGATGCTCTTCCGATTGATGAAGAGGACATAGCCATTGATCACCAATTCCACGAGCACTAACGCCGGATTCAAAATACGATTGGTGTAGAAGAGCAGCGCAACTGGAACCGTGATCGAAGAAAAACCGTACCCCAAGGCTCAGTTGACGGTGGCGGCGACGAACGTGATGAGCACGAGCACGAGGAGATCCACGATTATCCTTTTCGATGGCCGGCGGCGAAGTCGTCGAGGCTATAGTGGTCTAGGATATCGGCAATGGCATCACGCACCGAACCCATCACATGCTGCACGGGACATTGGGCGTGGTCGGCATAGGGGCAGTCTCCGCATTTCTGATAGGCCGTCTTGCTCACACATCCGATGGGAGCGAGGGGACCGTCCAATATGCGAATCACTTGGCCCAAGGTGATTTCGTCGGGCGACTTAATTAGGGTATAACCGCCCTTCATCCCACGACTGCTCGCAACCAATCCTGCGCGTTTTAACGCGAGAAGAATCTGTTCGAGGAACTCCACCGGGATATGTTGACGTTCTGCAATCTGGCGGCGTTGTATGGTCGCCTTTCCATAGGAAAGCGTGAGTTCCAAGAGCGCCCGAAGTCCATACTCGCTTTTCTTCGAGAGTTTCATCTACAACCTGCTAATTGTTGAGTGATTTAATCAAGTATTGCCACATTATTGTACTGCGAGCGGCCTGTCAAGGGTGAGTGAACAGGAAAGAAAGGTGCGACGTTTCACTCGTCTGGTGAGATCGATCAGGAAAACCACCGGAGATTTTTGATGCAACTCCTTGATGATAGAGGGATTATTTCTTGACAGTCTCCACGAGTTCCTGGTAGCGTCTTCTGTCGCGTCTGGACACTAACTCCGCACGTTCACCACCTCTCAAGGCTGTTCGTGACCTTCCAGGATCTCATTCTCACATTGCATCATTACTGGGCTGAGCAAGGCTGCGTCATCCATCAGCCCTATGATCTGGAGATGGGGGCTGGCACCTTTCATCCAGCCACATTCCTCAGATCCCTTGGTCCTGAGCCTTGGCGGGCTGCCTATCCCCAGCCATGTCGACGTCCGACGGATGGACGATACGGCGAGAATCCAAATCGCCTGCAGCACTACTATCAGTATCAAGTCGTGCTGAAACCAGCGCCGGACAATATCCAAACGTTGTATTTGGAGAGCTTGGCTCAATTGGGAATTAACCCGAAGAACCACGACATCCGGTTCATTCAAGACGACTGGGAGTCCCCCACGTTGGGCGCCTGGGGCCTGGGCTGGGAGGTGCGTCTCGACGGGATGGAGATCACCCAGTTTACGTATTTCCAGGAAATCGGCGGGATCGAGCTGAATCCCATTACCGTCGAAATCACATACGGGACAGAACGTATTGCGATGTATCTTCAGCAAATAAACAACGTCTTCGACCTCGCCTGGAACGACACGATCAAGTATGGGGACATCCATCACGAGACCGAGGTTCAGGGGTCACGGTACAACTTCGAAGAAGCCGATGTGACCATGCTCATGGCCACCTTTCAATCGTATGAAGTTGAGTGCAAGCGGTTGCTCACGCAGACGGACAAGCGGCTGACGCTCCCGGCCTATGACTACTGCATCAAGTCTTCTCATGTGTTCAACCTGCTGGATGCTCGCGGGGCGATCAGTGTGTCGGAGCGTACGGGCTATATCGCCAGGGTCCGTGCGCTTGCACGTCAATGTGCCGAACGCTATATCGAAGATCGGGCGGCAATGGGGCATCCGCTGCTTCATCGCGGAGCAGGGCGTGACGGAGCGAAGACATCACGTCTTCATTCCAAGACTGTGGTTCGCCGATCATAGAACGCAAAAAGATTCATGACAAAGAATCAGAAACCTCGCCCTGCTGCTCTTCCTGCGAAGAAGGGGAAGGGCCATTTCCCAGCCACCGCTGCCGAACTGTTGCTCGAGATCGGCGTCGAAGAACTGCCCTACCAGGTTATCGCCCCTGCCTTGGCCACGTTGAAGGAGGCGGCTGAGCAGCTGTTGAAAGACCAACGTCTCGCGTTTCTCTCCGCCCGTACGCTGGGCACCCCACGACGGTTGACCCTGGTGGTTGAGGGCCTTGCGACTCAGCAAACCTCTATGGTGAAGGAAACGATGGGGCCTTCCAAGTCTGTCGCGTTCGATCCAGCCGGCCAGCCGACCAGAGCGGCGATGGGATTTGCTGCAGGGCAAGGGGTCTCGGTTCAAGATCTTCAAGTTTGCCGGACTCCGAAAGGAGAGTATCTCTTTGCGGTGAAGCAGGAACAGGGGCGACCGGCCACGGTGGTTCTGGAGGAACTCCTCCCGAAGTTGATCGCGAAGCTCTCTTTTCCGAGAGCCATGAAGTGGAATAGCACCGGCGTGCGGTTCGCTCGACCGATACGGTGGCTGGTGGCGCTGTATGGAGGGGCCACGCTTCCGATCGAAGTCGCAGGGATTATCGCCGGCAATCGGACGCAAGGCCATCGCGTATTAGGGAGCGCCAAGGGACTGGTGGTTCGAGACGCCGAGTCCTATCTGAAGGGGCTTGAGCGTCAGGGGGTCACGCCGGATCCGCAGCATCGTCGCCATACGATCGAAGAACAGATCGCGATCCTATGTAAGCAAGCCGGTTTCTCGCTGAATGTCGATGCGGACTTGCTGGATCAGGCGGTCTATACGACCGAATGCCCCCATGCCATGATCGGCTCGTTTAAGCCTGCCTATTTGGAGGTGCCGCAAGAGATCCTCATCACCTCCATGAAGGAACATCAGGGATTTTTCTCTTTGCTGCACAAAGAGACCGGAACGCTCGTTCCTCATTTCATTGCGGTGACGAACAATCGAGCCAACGACATGGGATTGATTCGCGAAGGCAACGAGCGGGTACTGGCTGCGCGTCTGGCCGACGCCAAGTTCTTTTTCGATGAAGACCGGAAGGTCACACTCGCGGAACGGGTGCCGAAGCTGGCCGGCGTCACGTTTCAACAGAAGCTCGGTACGATGGAGAAAAAACAGCAACGGATCAGGAAGCTGGTCAGCATGATCGCGACGAGTATGCGACCGCAGGACGACGAATTGAAACAGACTTGCGAGAGGGCTGCGGATCTGTGCAAGGCTGACCTTCTCACTGGTGTGGTCGGTGAATTTCCTGAACTGCAGGGCATCATGGGGGGCGAGTACGCGAAACATGATGGTGAGTCTGAGGCGGTCAGTCAGGCCATCAGAGAGCAATATCTGCCGCGATCGATAGAAGGTGAGTTGCCCCAAACCCTCGCTGGTCAGGTGCTCTCGTTGGCCGACCGGCTGGATTCGGTGGCGGCTTTTTTCTACGTGGGTCTCGTGCCGACCGGATCGGAAGATCCTTTTGCCCTACGCAGGAATGCCACAGCCATCGTCCGGATTATTCTTGAGAGTCATCTGCGCATCGATGTGGGGCCCTACGTCGATGCTGCGAGACAGCTTGTCATTGCCGAGGGCTTCAAGGGCGGGAAAGATTCTGGGCCGGAGGGCCGGCGCCGGATGACGGAATTCATTTTTGAGCGGGTTCGGCACTATGGCAGGGTCGTCCATGCTTTACGAGACGATGTTATCGAAGCGGTGCTCAAGCAAGCACATGATAAGACGCTGGACCTCGTGGATCTTGTCCGGAGAATGAAGGCGCTTGAACTCGTCACCACGAAGCCGGAGTTCGATCCGTTGATCGTCGGCTTTAAACGTGCGCACCGGCTCGTCGAAAAAGAGCAGTGGGATCGTAAGCCGGTCGACAAGACTCGATTCGAGCATCCCACAGAGTCGGCGCTGTACCAGGCCACGGCGGAAGAACGGGAGACGATACTGTCCGCGATGAACCGCGGGGACTATGACCAAGCGCTGGATGCGCTCGTGCGGCTGAAGCCTGCTATCGATGCGTTCTTCAACGCGGTGATGGTGAATGCGGAGGATCCGGCTGTTCGGAGTAACCGGTTATCGCTGCTCCAGGAAGTGGATGATTTGTTCAACTCATTCGCGGACTTTTCACAGATTGTGGTACAAGGAGGGTAGCGCGTGGATGGGGCCTGATGATCTTCTGTGCTCGCGCAACGCGCGCGGGTTCGTCTGTCTGGTGGACTGGTCTGTCTGGTTATTCTGGATGAATTTCCGGTCCGACCAACCAGATAGACGAGATAGACCAGATGAACCAGCCTTCGTTGGACGCGCGCAGTGGAAGATCGATCAGCCCCCATCCCTGGAGTGAAAACGAGCGAGCGTTGAAGGATCGTTTGTCGCCTCGCTCAGCGGCCGCAAGGGGACCAGCAGGGGTACCAGTCCTAGGGAGCGATAGGCGAGGGAATAACACAGGGGCAGTACGGTATGGAGCAGTCCATGGGTACAGCGTCTCTTTCCCAACCATTGTCAGAGGACCAGCGCCGGGCAAAGAGAGTCCGTCGGTTCGCCATCGGTGTATCTCTTGCCATGATGGTTTTCTGCAACGCGATCGTGCTGGTCGGGTTATGGGCCAGTGGGATCAACCTGGATGAACTGGCGACGCCCCCGGATGCGTTCAACGCCAAAAAGGATATTTGTCTGCGGCTCGGCCGGCAGCCCGTCACAGGAGCGGCAGATCCGGTATCTCTCTGCACGGAGTGGATCAATCTCTCCGATCCGTCCGGCAAGACCCATCAGATTCAAGGGGAGATCATGCTTCGGCAAGGGCCGACCGGGCAGTATTATGCGGATCAGGGGACTCACGCCGACTATCGGTTGCTCATATTGATGTTCTTTGTGGTGGCAGTCATTGCCTGTGGGCTGGCGGCAAAATGGTATCTGGTCAGCCGGTATCGGCAGCGTCTGGAATCCACCTCTGGCCATGGGGCAGCACTCGTCCATTGAACTGAACTCAACGCGAAAGAGAGGGTAGCGTGGCAAAGAAATACGTGTACTACTTTGGCGACGGCAAAGCCGAAGGCACTTCCAGCATGAAAGAGCTTCTTGGGGGGAAGGGTGCCGGGCTTGCTGAAATGACCAATCTCGGCATTTCCGTTCCGCCCGGCTTCACGATTTCCACCGAAGCCTGCGTCGAATATTACAAGAATGGGAAACAGTATCCTCACGGCATGTGGGACGCCGCGTTGAAATCGCTCAAACGGGTCGAACGGTCGATGGGCATGGGGTTCGGCGATCCTGAGCGGCCGTTGCTGGTCTCGGTCCGATCCGGCGCCCGGGCCTCGATGCCGGGCATGATGGACACAGTGCTGAATGTCGGCCTGACGACCAAGACGGTCGAGGGGCTGGCGGCAAAAACACGCAACGATCGGTTTGCTCAGGACAGCTATCGGCGCTTTGTGTCCATGTACGGCAGCATCGTCATGGGCGTGCCGCGTGAACATTTCGAGGCGATCCTGAAGCACAAGAAGGCCGAGGTGGGGGTGGCGCACGACACCCATCTCGATGCGCGGCATCTCCGGGAGTTGGTCGCCAGCTTTAAGGCGCTTATCAAAGAAGAGACCAAGAAAGAATTCCCCGATGAGCCGCTCGAACAGCTTCGCTTGGCCGTCAACGCCGTCTTTTCATCCTGGTTCGGCGCGCGATCCGTCACCTATCGGCGCCTCTACGGAATTCCCGACTCATGGGGCACGGCCATCAATGTGGTGGCGATGGTGTTCGGGAACATGGGGGAGACGAGCGGCACCGGTGTGGCGTTCACGCGCAATCCGGCATCCGGCGACAAGCATTTTTTTGGTGAGTGCTTGATGAATGCCCAAGGCGAGGATGTCGTGGCCGGTATCAGGACTCCGCTCCCGGTGAATGCACTCGCGAAGAATGTGCCGGAGGCCTACAAGGAACTGGAGCATACCTACAAAAAGCTTGAAAAACATTACCGGGACATGCTCGATTTGGAATTCACGATCCAAGAGGGCAAGCTCTATATGTTGCAAACCCGGGCCGGCAAACGGACCGGCATCTCCGCCGTGAAGATTGCAGTCGATATGGTCAGAGAAGGCCTCATCTCGAAGCAGGAAGCGGTGCAGCGGATCGGGCCGGAGCAATTGGCGCAATATCTCTATCCGATTTTCGATACGAATGAAGAGTCGAAATCCAATCCGTTGGGGAAAGGGCTCCCAGCCGGTCCTGGCGCGGCAGCCGGGAAGATCGCCCTCACTCCCGATCGGGCCGTGACGATGAAAGCGGCTGGTACCCGCGTGGTGTTGGTCAGACAGGAAACGAGCCCGGACGATATTCATGGGATGAACGCCGCGGCGGGATTCTTGACGGCGCGGGGCGGGATGACTTCCCACGCGGCGGTGGTTGCCCGGCAAATGGGCAAGGTCTGTGTGGCCGGCTGCGATGCGGTGGAAGTGCTGGACAGCCAGTCCGTTCGCATCGGGGCCAAAGTGTTCCGCGAGGGGGACTATCTGTCGATCAACGGTTCGACCGGCAATGTGTATGAGGGGGATCTGCCCGTCGTCGAGTCTGAAATCATTCAAGTGATCCAGGGTAAATTGGATGGGAAGCAGTCGGACAAGTACCAGCGCTTTGCGTTGATTCTGTCATGGGCCGACAGCATTCGAACGCTTCGCGTCCGCGCCAATGCCGACGTGCCCGATCAGGCGAAGATCGCGCGTGGCTTCGGTGCGGAAGGGATTGGACTCTGTCGGACGGAACATATGTTCTTTGCCGAGGATCGCATCCCGATTATGCAGAAGATGATCCTGGCGCGGACGAAAGAGGAGCGGGAAAAGTTTCTCGATCAGCTCCTGCCGCTGCAAAAGCAGCATTTCATCGGGCTCTATCGCGAGATGGCGGGCTACCCGGTGACCATTCGGCTGCTCGATCCGCCGTTGCACGAATTTTTGCCGAAGCGTGAAGACTTGATGGTGGAGATTGCACAACTGGAGCTGACTGGGCGCGACGGAGTCAGGCTCGAAGAGAAGCGCCGGTTGCTGGCCCGTGTCGAGGAACTCCATGAGTTCAATCCCATGCTCGGGTTGCGCGGTTGCCGACTCGGGATTACGATGCCGGAGATTACTCGTATGCAGGCGCGGGCGATCATGGAGGCTGCGTGCGAGTTGGCCAAGGAAGGGAAGAAGATCGTACCGGAAATCATGATCCCGCTGGTGGGGATGGTCTCGGAAATGAAGGCGCAGAAAGATTTAATCCGCGAGGTGGCTCAGGAGACGATGAAGCGGTACAACGTGAAGCTCTCCTATCTCGTGGGCACGATGATCGAACTGCCGCGTGCCGCCGTGACGGCGGATCGCATTGCGACAGAGGCGGAGTTTTTTTCCTTCGGGACGAATGACTTGACTCAAACCACGTTTGGGTTCTCCCGCGACGATGCGGCGAAGTTCATCGATTTTTATCGAACCGCGAACATTCTTGAGTCCGACCCTTTTGCGGTGCTCGATCGAGAAGGGGTGGGGGCCTTGATGAGGCAGGCCATCGTCGGCGGTCGGAAGACCCGCCCTGGGATTAAGCTCGGCATCTGCGGTGAGCACGGCGGCGATCCTAGTTCAGTCGAGTTTTGTCATGAGCTCGGATTGGACTATGTGAGCTGTTCACCCTATCGCGTCCCCATTGCGCGACTGGCGGCGGCCCATGCAGCCTTGGCCGAAGCGGGCGCGAGCGCTGCCCCTTCTCCGCGCAAGCGATCGGTGCCGCGTACGAAGGCGAAGAAGGCAACGGTGAAGACCACCAAGACGAAGTCGGCTCAGCGGCCTCGCAGCCGATCGCGCGTCACGCGCAAGAAACGGTGACCGCTCCCACCCCGCACCTCCACTTCATGTCCCTGGCGCTTCGTCTCGCGGCGAAGGGCCGGGGCAAGACCAGCCCGAATCCCATGGTCGGCGCTCTCGTGGTCAAGAACGGCCGCATTGTCGGCCGTGGGTATCACCAGGGTCCAGGGCAACCCCACGCAGAAATTCTTGCGCTCAAGGAAGCGGGGTTACGCGCCGGCGGCGCGACGCTCTACGTCACGCTTGAACCCTGTTGCCATCTTCTCAAGCGAACCCCACCGTGCGTACCGGCAGTGGTTCAATCCGGCGTGCGAGAGGTGGTGGTGGCGATGGCTGACCCCAATCCATCGGTCAAAGGGCGAGGGATTGCAGCCTTACGCCGGGCTGGGATCATGGCGACGACCGGGATTGCACGAGAGAACGCCACGCAGTTGAATCGCGCGTACCTCCATTGGGTGAGGACCGGTCGTCCCTATGTGATCCTCAAAGCGGGGATGACATTGGACGGCAAGGTGGCGACCGCGAAGGGAGAATCGCGATGGATTACCGGTCCGCTTGCTCGGCGAGACGCGCATCGACTTCGCAGTCAGGTGGATGCAGTGGTCGTTGGGATCGGCACCGTCATTCAGGATGATCCCACGCTGACGGCGCGACTCTCCGATCGCCCGCGTAAGCCGGCGCTGCGGCAACCATTGCGTGTTGTCCTCGATAGCCGACTCAGGACGCCACCGACCGCGCGCGTCTGCGCCACGCAGGACCAAGCGAAGACGTTGATCGTGACCACGCGTCGAGCACCCCGGTCACGCCGCCGCGTATTGGAACAGGCCGGGGTGGAGGTCGTATCCCTTTCGACGAAGAACGGGCCTGTCTCTCTCCCGGCGTTGATGACGATGCTGGGCAAGCGCGGGATCACATCCCTGCTCATCGAGGGAGGCAGCACCGTTAATGCCGCGGCGTTACGCGCCAAACTGGTCAATCATGTTGTGCTCTATCTCGCGCCGACTCTGATGGGAGGGCAGGATGCCAAAGCGGTGATCGGTGGCCGAAGCCCGGCTCGCTTGGCGCAAGCGCTCGCGTTGCGTCACATGACGGTTCGCCGTATTGGGCGTGATGTGCTTGTGGAAGGAGATCTGTGAAACGCAGGATCCTCTTCGGCGTCCTTGTCGCGATCCTCGCGTCGCTTGCCGGTCATGAAACGGATGCGGCGGCTGTCTCCCCCCCTGTTGATCTGAAAACGCAGGTCTTCCGCTACCTGGACGGCACGGGCGCAGACGAAGCCGCCCATACGCTTCAGGCTATACTGTCCGATCCCAGTGCCACGATCGACCAGGTGGCACGGATCATTCAAACTGAGCGGGACTATGCCCCGCAGCCGACTGGAACCATTCCTGATGAGCGAGTCGATGCGCAGGGGCGTGCCTACAACCTGGCGCTCTCCGTTCCCCCAACGTATCAGCCAGCGAAAAGCTATGGATTGGTCGTCTGCCTGGTTTACGCGGGGGGCGGAGGAGCTGGTACTGGCGACGATTCGTTCCGTGCAACGGCGCTACCACATCGATCCCGACCGGATCTTTCTCACCGGCATGTCCAACGGCGGAATCGGCGCCTGGCTCATCGGCATGCACCATGCGCCCCTGTTCGCCGGCATTGCGCCAATGGCCAGCGGCCTCGACAATGTGCTGATGCCATTTTTGGCGAACTTGCGCTCCACACCGGCCTATATCATTCATGGGGCCAAAGATCAGGTGATGCCGGTGGAGCTCAGCCGCACGATTACGGAAGAATTGACCAGGCTTGGCTATCCCTATGTCTATCGAGAACATGACCGCGAACATCCCATGGCGGGCGGACATTATTTCCCCAGAGAGGAATTGCCTGAGTTGGTGACGTGGCTCAACGCCCAGCGGCGTAATTCCTTGCCGACGAGTATCACGGTGGTGCGGGAAGCCAGTCACTTTCAGCCGTTTGGATGGGTGCGTATCGACTCGACAGATTCCATTGCCGCATTCTCAGACGATCTGGTCAGCAAGCGCGACGACAAGATCACGCGCCGAGAATATGCCAAGCTGGATGCCTCCATCGCTGCGCCGAATCGTATCGAGGTTCGGGCTGAGAACGTCCAGCGTTACAGCCTCTTCCTGAACGAACAGCTTATCGATTCTTCCAAACCGCTTGTCGTGCTCACCAATGGGCAGGTGTCCTTCGAAGGTTCCGTGACGCCGTCGCTTGAGACCTTGCTGAGACAGGCGCGCCTGCGACAAGACTCTCGGCAACTCTTTCCGATCCATCTCGTCATCCAGGTCCGAACGCAGCCGTGATGGTCTCCAGATCGTTGGGCTCGCGGGGGGCTGGCTCGCTGTGTTTGATCGTCCTCATCGGGCTGGGTACGACCATCTACTCAAGCCAGGCCCAGTCGGAGCGCTGCTCCTTGCCATCCGAGCATGCAGGCATGACCTTTCCGATTGAACAGGTGGATCAGGACTGGGCCTGCCGACTGCAACCGATCATCAGCCACTACACCTCAGCGAATACGCTTGGGCCGCTACGAACGCCCTTATCTCACGACGTCTATGTCTATCTATTGGATCATCCGCGCATGACTGCTATCTTGGTCAATCGCCTCGGCATCGCGACCTATCAATCAGAGATGCGAGGCCCTGGTCACTATTGGGGGAACGATGGCGAAGGGACAGAGGGGATTGTCGAGCTCGTCTATCAGGATCGCACCAGTAGGGTCTACTATCTGGAAGGGTCTCACGACAGTCGGTTCCTCCCGCTCATTACCGGAAAGGCCGTGGTGCTGCTCAGGATCGATCAGGTCACAGACTCGAACGGAGTCGAGGCAACAGACAGCACGTTGGTCTCCTACACCAGGTTGGACAATCGCATGTTAGCGGGAGTTGCCTCGCTGCTTCGCCCGTTAGTTGGAAGCGCCGTGACGCGGAGATTGGAGAAGGGTGTCGATACCGTCAATCGATTGAGTCGGGTGATGCGGCAACAGCCTGATCGAGTGGTGTCCGCAGCAGCGAAGTCTCCTGGGCTGCCCTTCGACGAGGTGGCCTTTTTGAAACAGGCGCTGGCGGATCTGGCGAATTCCAGCAGCGTGACCCCATCTAGGACCATGTCACCATGACGACGTCGCGCAGCTTCACATTGCTCTGCACCGTCGGTGTGTTCTGCTTTATCAGTTACAACATGGTTCGGATGCCGGTGTTGGCGCTGTTTGCAGAATCCCTGGGAGCCAGCCCTGAACGGATTGGGCTCATCGTGTCTGTGTCCACTCTCACCGGAGTATTTCTGAAGCTACCGTCCGGCGCGCTGTCCGACATCTACGGGCGACGGTATCTATTACGAATCGGCGTGGTGGCCTTTGGGCTGCCACCCTTTCTGTACCCCTGGGTGACAGATCTCGATGTCTTGACTGCGCTGCGCTTCTTCCATGGACTGGCCACCGCCATCTTTGCGCCGAGTGCGCTGGCGACTGTGGCCGATCTCTATCGAGAACGGCGAGGTGCTGCGCTGGGCACCTACACGGCCTCAACGCAATTCGGCGCCTTGCTCGGGCCGTTTATCGGCGGCTATCTGATTTACGCGTCGGGGTTTTCTTCCGCCTTCGTGACGGCCGGCTTATTCGGCTGCATCGCCATTGTCATTTTCTATAGTCTCCATCTCACGCCGCCTCCCCCACGTATTCAGGAGAAGGGGATGGCCCCGCTGCTGGCGGAAATGTGGAAGGGCTTTCGGGTGGTGGCCAAGAATCGCAAGGTCCTTATGACCAGCTCGACCGACGCAGCCAAGATGATTGCGAACGGGGCCTTGATGGCCTTCCTTCCGCTCTATGGGATTTCGACGGGCTTGAATCCGGGAGAAGTCGGACTGCTGTTTACGGTCCAGGCCCTTACGTCGCTCGTGTCCAAACCGATTATGGGTCGGGTGTCCGACAGCATCGGGCGTCAGCCGCTTATCATCATCGGCCTCGTGATCTGTGCGGCGACATTCCTCTGTATTCCACAGGTGTCGACGTTCTGGCTGCTCTTGCTGCTCTCAGCGGGATTCGGATTCGGCGAAGCCGTCGTCTCCTCCTCATCGTCCGCGCTGGTCGCGGACAGTTCCGAGTTCAAGGGGCTCGGGGCTGGGATGGGTATGCAAGGGACGATCGGGGATATCGGCCATGCGAGCGGGCCACTCCTGGCGGGGATCCTGATAGCACGGCTAGACTATGCCAACGCGTTTGCCATTATCGCAGGGCTGCAACTGGTCGCGGCGGCGGTGTTCTGGATCACGATGAGACGAATGTCGTCATAGCCTACATTTTCATGAGCGCGTCTGCTGCAATTGCGAATTCGCTGCTGCGCCGAGCCTTCGGCTGGCAGGCCCGCCGCTCGCTCCTTCGACGTACTGTTCACGTGTCCCTCGGGTTCACGCGGTTCTGCATGCCCGTTTCTCCACGCGACCGCGAGATTTCGTCCCTCGACTGTGCTCGGGACCCTGAGCTTTGTCGAAGGGCGACGAACCGGCATGAATAATGTGGGCTGATACGATATACTAGGCCGGTGTTGAACGCGATTGCGACAGAGAATATCGTCATTGGTGCACTGGCCGGCATCGGCGTGGTTGTCCTGCTCGTGATGTGTGTCTATGTGGTTCGGCAAATCTTCAGTCAGAAAGGGGAATAGGCTCTGTGCTTGAGCTTCTCCAGGATATTCAAAATGGCCTCCGGCAAGGCCGCAGCGAGCGGCTAGCCGAGGCGTACTGTCTGACAGTACGTCGAGGCTAGGCGAGAAGCGAGAACGAAGCTGGGAGTCTGTTTCAACATCCTGCTATGTTTACAGGCATCGTCGAGGAACTCGGCGCCATCATCTCGATCGACAAGACTCTCGCTGGAACGAGCATGACGATTCTGGCCTCCGCCGTGATGGGCGACCTCAAAATCGGAGATAGCATCTGCGTCAATGGCACCTGTCTGACTGTGGTGAACAAGGCTGAACAGAACTTTTCCGTGGAGATCTCTCCTGAAACGCTGTCCGTGACCACCCTCGGGCAGCTTACTGCCGGTGCACCGCTGAATCTGGAACGGGCGATGAAGCTCAACGAACGGCTCGGCGGGCATCTCGTGGTTGGTCACGTCGACGGCATCGGCACGGTTCGCATTCGCCGGCAGGATGGGAACGCTATTCTGTTCATGATCGAGGCCCCGCCGGAGATTCTGGGCCACTGTATTGTGAAAGGGTCCGTGACCGTCGATGGCATCAGCGTGACGGTCAACCAGGTGACGGATCGTGGGTTCTCCGTCTCGATTATTCCACATACGGCGAAGGTCACCACCCTGGGCCTCAAGCAAGTCGGCGATCAGGTCAATCTTGAATCAGATCTGATTGGGAAATACGTCGAACGGTTGCTGCAGGAACGGGGACAGCTTCCTGCCAAACCCACCCCCGTGATCGACAAAGATTTCCTCCAGAAGCGCGGACTCCTCTAACAGGATGTCCCAAAAGTCCGCCAGCTTCGTTCTCGGCTCGTCGAAGTCCTCAACGTACCCCTGAAGGTACGCCTCCGGTTTCGACTCGCCTGCGGCCTTGCTGAACGAACTTTTTGAACATCCTGTGTAGTGCCCGTATTTGTCTTAGAAATGCAGTTCAATGAAATTCCGTTGAGTTGAAATGGTTCAAGATGGCACAGAAGGCCTCCATATCTTCAAAACGTCTCACTGTGGATCGACTGCTCTCGAAGCTTGGCATTGCGTCCCGCGGGACGAGCCAGGAATGGGTGAGAGCAGGGCGAGTCCAAGTCAACGGTCGAGTCATACGCGATCCTGCCACATGGGTCTTGTGGCCGAAAGATGCTGTCTCGATTGATGACCAGCCGATTCAAGACTCGGTCAAACGATTTGTCCTCTTCCACAAACCTAAAGGTATCGTCACGACGCACAGTGATGAAAAGGGCCGTCAGACGATCTTCGATGTGCTGCCGCCGGATTTGGGGTATATGCATGCCGTCGGGCGGCTCGATCAGGCGACCAGCGGTCTCCTCCTGCTCACCAACGATTCTGGATTGTCGGCCTATCTCACCAACCCGACCCATAAAGTCATGAGGACATACCTGGTCTCTGTGCGAGGAGAATTCACTGAGGCCCAAGCTACCGAGGCCGTAGTCGGCGTGGTCGATGGTGGCGAGCATCTCCAGTGTCATACCGTGAAGATTCAGAAGAGTTCAGGCCGTGAGTCGCATCTGGAAGTGGTCCTGATCCAGGGGAAGAACCGTGAAATCCGAAGACTGTTCAAATCGTTGGGGCATGAAGTGACCAGGCTCAGGCGTATTCAATACGGCCCTTTCAAACTGGAAGACCTCCCGTCCGGAGCATGGAGAGAAGTTTCAATCAAGGATGTGAGGCAGGCGCTCCGACAGCCCTAACTCGTCGCTCGTCTGTCTGGTTTCTTTGGTTCATCTGGTTGGTATCGTCAAATCAATTTAAAAGAAAAAATCGCCGCGAGGGCTATTCGCCCGGCCTCCAGGGCTTCGAAACACACAGCCATTTTCCATGGCGAGCGGACACAGGCTTGCGGGAACGAAGTCCTTGCTGACTCCTGCCGGAGAAATCTCAAAAACAAAATTTTACTCGCCGCACAAACTCTGCTATATCTCATGCACGTCGATTCACATTTTGATACCGAAGGGGGGTGGAGTGCTCATGGCAACGAAGAAAGCAGCAGCGAAGAAGCCGGTAAAGAAGGCAGCGAAGAAGAAGTAGTCGTCACACGATGAGGAGGCGACGGCCACGTCGCCTCCTCACCTTCTCCCTTTCTCGATTTTCCTCAGACCAGAGTTCCATTTCACAGGCAGCCGACCCATAGAGTCATTCACACGCAGAACTTCCTGTCTGCGCAGCGATCCGATACAAAACACGTATGGGGTAGAGACGGTATTCCAAGATCAGACCTTCATCGGTATGGGATGGCGATTGTGTCTTGATGCAACCAGAGTGGTTCAAGCTCACCAACGTTGAATTGACAGCAGTGGTGGTCACGTCGTCTGGTGAGTTCCGGAATAGGTGACGATGTCGAAACCGGTTTGCGGTCGACGCGAGGGTTTGCCATACAGGTGAGGAGTGAGATCAGCAGTCGCAGACGCTCGGGCTGGCTGAGGTCGGTAACACCAGAAGCCTGAGAGGCAAAAAAAAGGGGAGGTGATGGCCACATCACCTCCCCGACTTCCTCTGCGCGGGGGAGAGCCCATAGCGTGAGGAAAGCAGCGTGCGAATCTTACCATGAACATTCCCGTGAAAGAAGAATTAATATTTCAATATAATCAATGATTTATAAATATACACTCTCCGAATGCTTGACTGAGGAGAGGAAACGGCAGACCCCCGCAACACACACCATGGGAGGGGGTGTTAGAGGAACAGTACGATACATCGAGAGAGAAGGGCAGCCACGTTGGTCCTATTTATACTCCCTGAACGGAAGAGGGGATGGAGCCTGATGATCTTCTGTGCTTGTACAACGTGCGGTCGAGGACTTCCCTCATCTGTCCGGTTTCTTTGGTCTGCTTCGTCTATCTCGTCTGGCGCCAGACAGATCAGAGAGACGGGGCGCCAACGAGACAGCCTAAAAAAATCCGCTTCACCGATGTTGAGCGCCCCCTTCAGCTGTTCATGATGAAAGAGGCGGAGGGCTACCTTGGAGGGAAGACTGCTGAGCCCTTCATCTTTTCAAGCCTGCGACCGGCTCCGGTCACTCACTAGCCCGCATGATTCATGACGGTTCGTCGCCCTTCGACAAAGCTCAGGGTCCCGAGCACAGTCGAGGGACGAAATCGCTGAGCCGCGTTGCGAGAGCGGCGCGCGGAGCCGTGAGGACCCGAGGCGTACTCGTGCAGTACGTTGAAGGTCCGAGGGGCGAGCCCGCCGACCGAAGGCTTGTTGTAGCAGCGGATCGGCCTACCTGCGTGCGGGCACGCACAGGCAGGCGATTGCAGCAGACGTGTTCATGAATCATGCGGGCTAGGCATACCTGGCGTTGAATCCTTCTATCTTGTCGCTGGTATTTGAGCCGGCGATCGCCCCCGCATCGAGCGATCTGGTATCAAGATAGATCACAGACCAGGTTGGCAGGATTCTTGAGGCGATTCCTCACGAATCTGGGTACCATGGGGGAAGACTGAGCCTGTGCGCAGCTATTCTTTTCTTCCAAGAGATGCGAAATGAGTGTGTATTGGAAATGGGTGGTTCAATCAATCCCATGTTTGCTGTGTGGATTGCTCATGTTGCTTTCGACCGTGACCCCTCGGCAAGCCCGTTCCAATGTGGAGGCCTGGTTCATCTATTTCGGCATAGAGAATATCCCGCCATGGCTGACGAATAGGTCCATCGACACATGGATATATTGGATGGCGTTTGCGGGTTTCTGTGTCTGGGCGACTCACCTCTATATGCGAGCTAATGTCAGGAACGGCAAATTGTCCATTCTGATTCATGAAGGAGAGCCCTGGGTGCAGATGAATCCAGGCGTCGATCAGTCCCAGGCCACGCACACCAGCGGACAGCTGTACACCTATCGTGTCGCATTGGTCAACAGCGATGATTCGACTTTGAGGAATGTAGAAGTGAAGTTGACGTCCTTGGAGAAGAAGCCGCCGAATTTCCATGCCATCGGCAATCATCTTAAACTGAAGAATGACCGGGTCGGCACCACGAACTGTAATGTGTATCCCACGAAAGATCCGCAATATATGGATGCCGTGTTTGTGGATGTGTTCAGATACTTTTCTGGTCCAGAAGGCTATTCCTCCCTCAGCGTCGCGTCGTTGCCGGAGGATAGTCATCACTGGATTCCAGTCGACACCTATGATGTAAAAATCGTGGCGACAAGTGACAGTGGCGAAATGGCCATCGCGGACATGGCGTTCATTCCGCGCCCCGATCAAATCCCTGAGCTTAGATTACGCAACCTGCGATCATTCGCTGGGCGGTGAGTGGCAATGACCTTCGGGCTCAGAAAATGTGAAGGAACAAGCAACCATCCTTATTGCTCGCAGAACGCGCAGAACGCGCAGGATGAAAAGGGCACATCATTGGTCCTGTGCCCCCGGAACAGAGAAAGGGGATGGAGCCTGTTGATCTCCTGTGCTCGTGCAACGCGCGGTCTCGGAACCCCCTCGCTAGGGCTAATGGCACGTCTCGGCGTGCCATTGGGTGGGCGGGTGAGAAAATCGCGCGCAGCGGGAGACCATCTAGCCAGACCCGGTGGTCTCTTCGACGAGAAAAGACTCCCGGCCCATTTATTTGGACGTGATCCTCGTGGTGAAGGCGGGACGCCTCGGATGAGACGCCCCGCTGGTTGCGTAGCGTAGTGCTTAGAACCGGCTGCGACTGCCGAAATCGTTGCCGCCACGTCCTCCGCCGCCGCCACCGCCACCGGTGCGGGGTTCTTGTGGCTTGGCTTCGTTCACAGTCAACGGGCGTCCGTCCATCTGTGTGCCGTTCAAGGCAGAAATCGCCGCCTTACCTTCTTCCTGCGTGGCCATTTCGACGAAGCCGAAGCCTCGCGACTGTCCCGTAAACTTGTCGGTGATCACACGCGCGGACTCAACAGTCCCGTGTGCTGCGAACAAGGTGGTTAACTGCGATTCAGTTGCCGCATAGGGCAATCCGCCAACATAGAGTTTTGAACCCATGGGGGTCCTCCTTCTGAAAATTGATATTGTGGGGAACGCGAGAACAGCTTCACGAGGGGAAGGAGAGGGCCGAAGACGCAAACAACAAGGCGACCTAGGTCAGACTTCCGATCAGATTCTCGGTAACAACAATATCCGAAATGGGCCGTTTGATTTAATGTCTCACGCGAGGCCCGCCGCCATGAAACACCTGCACTCTACCATGCCCTCACATGAATAGCCACTCACAGTAATTGGGGCAGGTTGAGGTGGCCCGGAAACAACGGGCAGATCAACCTGCCATCGGCTCTGCTCTGCAGACACGCGTGGTTGAGGAGCATCCAAGCCGCCGCATTTATTCTCCTTCGCCGAATACCCCGTAGCTTGCTACGGGGATGAAGGCGAGGAGAACCCTCCGTAGCCTTGGCGAAGGAGGGTAGTGGCTTCGGAGAATTTCGCA
>JAWXBV010000160.1:0-30534 GCA_034440335.1 Nitrospirota bacterium
AAGTGTGCGCGTATAACTTTCTCGAAAGTGCCATTTCTGCGGGAAACCAAGCGATTATTGAGCACAGACTACGCACTATTTGATGGTCGGCTCAGTAACGTAAGAGCACAAAGAGAATGGCAACGATGAGACTCGATATGACAAGCATCATTCTGCTCCTCATCCTGGGGACGGCCATTGCGTCGGATCTCCGCTGGAGAACGATCCCGAATTGGCTGACTGGTCCCTCGATCCTTGCCGGCCTCGGTCTCCATACATTCATGAATCAATGGACGGGATTGGTATTCAGCCTGGAGGGGGCCGCCTTGGGCCTGGGACTGTTCCTCATTCTGTATGTCTTCGGGTGGATGGGGGCAGGAGATGTCAAATTATATGCAGCGGTTGGGAGCTTTCTCGGTCCTGTCCACACGTTGTCTGCTGCCATCGTTGTCGCGCTCGTGGGGGGGCTGTTGGCTTTCGTGATTCTCGGATTTCACCAGGGGTGGCGAAAAACGGGCTTGTGGCTCTGGTCGTATGTGCAAGGCATCGTCTTGACGCGATCGGTGAAAGGATTGGCTCCTGTCCAGGGTACCGCTCCGAAGGTGCCCTATGCGGTCGCGATCGGTCTGGGGACGATCGGGTCCTACTGGTGGCATCCATTAGGGTAAGAACAGGTGAGTCGGTCGCCGGAAACGGTGAAATGGGGTTCTGGCAGGATTCGTAAGGGTTTTTGACAGAAATCAACTTGGCAGCTACGCTTTGGGAGGTATGATGATGAAAAAGTATCGTCCACAGATCTTCTTTGCTGGAGCAGTGGTGATTGGATTGATTACCAGCCTCTTGGTCGTGGGGTGGCTGCGTGATGCAGACCTGCGGCATGTGGCAGAGGCTGCCATTCCGATGGTCTCCACCGGGGAAGTGGTTGTGGCCAAAGCTGACCTGGCATGGGGCACGAAGCTGACACCCGAGATGCTGCAGGTCGTGAACTATCCGGCCGGCAACTTGCCAGTCGGGTACTACAAGAATGTCGAGGATCTGAAGGATGCGGTGCTGCTGCAAAATATGATGACGAACGAGCCCATTCTTCGATCGAAGCTGGCATCGGGAACGAATGTGGGCTCGGGTGTGGCGGCCGTGACCGATCCGATGAAACGGGCGATGTCAGTGAAGGTCGATGAAGTGATCGGGGTATCCGGGTTCATCAAGCCGGGCGACCATGTCGATGTGATGGTGACCATCGAGCCGGACTCACACTCTCAGAATCCGGTTGCCAAGATGATTTTGGGAAATCTCAAAGTGCTGGCGGCCGGCATGCAATTCGAGAACAACGGGAACGAGAAAGATCCGAAGCCGGTTCAGGTGATGACGCTCGAAGTGGACATCGAAGAAGCGGAGAAACTGGCGCTCGCGTCCACTCAAGGGAAGCTTCGCCTTGCGCTGCGGAATCCGCTCAATGTCGAGAAGGTGCTCACGAAAGGCGCCACCGTGGCCTCGCTTCTGGCCTCCTTCCGTCCCAAGGAAATCAAGAAAATGGGCGACTCCGAGTTGTATTCGGTCGAAGTCATCAAGGGCAGCGACCGTAAACAAGTGAAATTCTAAGGGGGAGAGCACCATGAAATACATTACTAGATCGAAAACACAGAACGTGAACGTTGTCAGTGTGCTCGCGGGAACGATCATGGTAGCCGGGTCGCTGTTGGGGCTGCCTCTGCTGGCCGACAGTGCCGTCCCCATGATCTCGGTTCAGGCCGGCAAGACGGCCCAGGCGCTGGATCTCGTGCTGGGGAAGTCGACCGTAGTCGATGTGCCGGTCGCGATCAAGCGGGCCTCTCTGGCGGATCCGGCGATCGCCGATGCGATCGTGCTCTCGCCCAAACAAATTTATGTGACCGGCAAAGGCTATGGATCGACCAACCTGACCTTGTGGGGGAAGGACGATCAGATTCTCGCCATCTTCGACGTGGAGGTGGCGCTCGATGTGGCCCGGTTGAAGGAGCGGTTTAGGCGATTGTTGCCGGAGGAAACCAATCTCCAACTCGTCAGCAGCAACGACCATCTCACTCTCTCGGGGACCATCTCCAGCCCTGCCAAACTGACCCAGGCATTGGCGGTGGCGGAAGCCTATTCCCCCAAGAAGGTGATCAATCTCTTGAAAATCTATCCCGAGCTGCCGAGCGAGGCAAAGACAAATGATCGTGAGCAGGTGTCCGTCGAAGTGATCCGCGGGACCACGGTCAATGCCGTGAAGTTCTGAGCGAAGCAAGAATGCCGTTGGTGGACGTATTCAGCATCCTGTTAGAAAAAGGAGCGATGAGATGAAGAGATCGATAGCCTTTAGTTGTCTCGTCACACTCTGTGCCGCCCTCTGGGCTCCAGGAGTTGGCGCGCAGGGACTGGCCGACTCGAAGGCCATAGCCAGCGAAGCGCAGCGTTTGGAACTGGGCGTGGGAAAGTCCAAGGTGATCGATCTCACCGCGCCGATCAAGCGGGCGTCTCTGGCCAATCCGGAGGTGGCCGACACCGTCGTGCTCTCGCCCAAACAGATTTACCTGACGGGCAAAACGATTGGCGTCACGACGTTGACCCTGTGGAAAGAGAATGGGGACTTGTTTTCTGTCTTCGACGTCAGGGTCACTCCGGATCTGAGCCAACTGCGGGAACAGTTGCACAAGATGCTCCCTGATGAGCAGGACATTCTTGTGATGGCGACACATGATCACATCACGCTGTCCGGGACTATCAGCAATCTGGCGCGTCAGTCACGGGCGCTCGAAATCGCCGAACCCTATGCGCCGAAGAAAGTCGTGAATTTTCTCTCAGTGGGAGGCGCCCAGCAAGTCATGCTCGAGGTGCGTGTCGCCGAAATGAACCGGGACCTCATTCGCCGGATCGGCGTCAATATGAACGGAGTGGGAGCAGGGAACAACTTCGGCGTGACAGCCCTTCACTCCCTCACCAGCCTGGCTGGTCCAGGCGATTTGAGTGGTCCCATGAGCCAACTTGTGTCGGGCGCGGTCAATGCGCTTGTCCGGTTTCAGACCGGCAGCATTACCTGGACCTCGTTTATCGACGCGCTGAAAGAGGAAGATGTGGTGAAAGTGCTGGCGAAGCCGACGTTGGTGGCGGTTAGCGGCCAGGAGGCCCAGTTTCTCTCAGGTGGAGAATTTCCGTTCCCTATTCCTCAGGCATTCGGAGTCGTGACCATCCAATATAAGAAATTCGGGGTGGGGTTGGCCTTTACCCCCACAGTGCTCAGTAACAATCGCATCAGCATGGCGGTGTCTCCGGAGGTGTCTGAGCTGGATTTCACGAACGCCCTCCAGATCCAGGGATTTACGATTCCCACGATCTCCACCAGGCGAGCCACGACCGTTGTCGAACTCGCCGATGGACAGAGCTTTGCCATCGCCGGCTTGCTGCGTGACAACGTGCGTGAACAAGTCCAGAAGTTCCCGGTCCTCGGCGACATCCCAATTCTGGGCGCGCTGTTCAGAAGTTCACGTTTCCAGAAGAATCAGACGGAGCTGGTGATTATCGTCACGCCACACTTCGTCAAGCCGATCGACATGGCCCAGCAGGCGTTGCCGACCGACACGTTTATTGAGCCCAACGATTGGGAGTTTTACCTGATGGGTTGGACAGACGGCCTCGGGTATGCGCCGAAGGCCACCCAAGGCCGTGATGGACGGCTCGCTGAGGCCACGGTGTCCCGGAGACTGGACGGCAGTTTTGGCCACCTGGTTCAGTAGGGGGCATATCAGAGAGAAGCATCGTCAATCGTTCGAGCCATGATGAAGGAGCACGTTATGAAGGGATTGCTGTTTACAGGAATCGGCCTCTCGATCGTCGCGGTTATCTCGGTGGCAGGATGTATAAAACGGCCCACGACGTTGGGGCCGGATCACGGGCTGGCCTATACCATGGCGCGCGACCATCAAATTCTTAATCCGGACGCAGAAAAGCATCTCGATCCCGTTCAGGGGTTGGAAGATGGGGCAGCCGCGAAACACACTATGGAGCGTTATCGATCGTCGTTTGAGAAGCCGGAAGATTATCGAACAACGATCAAGTCTCAGTCGATGGTCGGGCAAGGCGCTGGAAGTAAATAAACAGGGGATAGCGGGAGATGAACATGCGCAAAGGCCTGCGGTCAGAATCGGGTGCGTCGGCTGTGGAGTTCGCCTTGCTGCTGCCGGTGCTCATGATGATCCTGTTCGGGATCATCGAGTTTGGACTCGCCCTGTATCGGCAGGCGATTCTGACGAACGCCAGCCGGGAGGGAGCTCGACTGGGAATTGTCCAATCTGTTCCTGCGATTACCGATGCGCAGATCAATGCCGTGATCAACACCTATTTGACGAATGCCGGGATCAATCCGGGGGATATGAATCCTGCTCCCACTATCACTGGCGCAGGGGGTGTCACAGGCACACCTGTGCGGGTCACGCTTACGCTCCCTTATACATTTGCGGTATTACCAAACCTCACCTCAGTGGTCCCGACGATCAACCTCAGAGCGGTGACGGAGATGAGACATGAATGAGATGCGGTTGGCGCAAAACATACGGCATGCCCTGTGCCGACAGGTATTACTTAAAGACACAAGGGGAGCGGTGGCCGTCACGGTCGCGATCATGCTCGTGGTTTTGCTGTCGTTTGCGGCCCTGGCGCTGGACATCAGCAATGCCATGATCGCGAAGAATGAGTTGCAGAATGTGGCGGACGCCTCGGCTTTGGCCGGGGCCAGGCAATTGGGCGTGATCTATCAAGCCCTGCCGCAAGGAACGCCCTATACGACCTATACCGTCAATCGCAGCACCGTCGAGAATGCTGTCACCGACGTGGCGTTGAGCAATCAAGCGCGCCAGGTGGCGATTGTCATTAACCTTGCCGATATCGAGATCGGTGTCTGGAATGTCGCGCCACGCACCTTGACTCCGCTCACGGTCGTCGGACCCACGGGGGTTCGGGTCACGGCTCGAAGAGACGGAGCAGCGAATGGGCCGGTGGCGACGTGGCTGGCCGGCATCATGGGCATCAACAGCATGAACGTCGTGGCGACGGCGACGGCGGCGTTGACCGGAACGGGAACTCTTTTGCCGGGAGAGGCGAATGCGCCCTTTGGGTTTGACCAAGTGTTTTTCAACGATCCGGCTTTTTGTAATGCCCCGATCCAATTCTATCCGACCACCACCAGTTGCGCCGGATGGCAGACGTTCGATCAAACCCCGCCAAATGCCAATACGGAGAGGCAGATTGTCCAGGGTCTAACCCCCAATCCACCCACGTACACGGCCCCACAAATAACAGTGGGACAAACGCCTCTGCCGTACATCGGAGGGAACCTGGCCTCAGTGTTCCCAAGTTTGATCAATCTCTTCAATGCCAAAAAAGTGCCGGACGCCTCGAGCCCGAGCGGGTCTTGTTGGAATATAACGGTTCCCGTGTATGCAACTGGTAATACGAGTACTTGTAGCAACCCCAATGGTAATTACATGACCGTAGGTTTTGCCACGGCTTGTGTGTGGAATGTGCAGGGTGTCCCTGCTCAGCAGATCAATGCCACGGTGACCTGCGGTGAAGTCACGAATGGAGCAGGCGGCGGCGGATCGTTCGGCACGTTGGGCAGTATCCCGGGGCTCGTCGAGTAATTCATAACAGGAGGATCTGATCAGATGTCGGGACTTGTTACTGTATGGCTGGAATGTCGAACTGAGTCGGTGCGTCGCACGTTTGAGGAACTGCTGGCGCCCCACCGGGCGTTCCTCATCAAGGAATCCGGCGGTCCCACGACTGTCGATGTGGTCTGTGTGGAACTGGATGAACTCAATCCGGAGCGGACCCTCGCCTCGATGAAGGGACTTCTGGAGAAGAATCCCGCGGCAGAAGTCTTCTTGACAACTGCCGGGACGGATTCCCACGTCATGCTGGACGCGTTCCGCATCGGGATCAAAGAGTTTCTCCCCCAGCCGATTAACCGGAAAGAATTCGACGCGGCAGTGAGCCGGCTGAAAGAACGCCTCAAGCTACGGGGGGGGCAGAGCAGTGCTAAGGGTGGGAAGGTCGTGGCGTTCCTGGGTGCCAAGGGAGGAAGTGGAGCCAGCACCCTGGCGGTGAATTTGGCGATGAGCCTCAGACGGCTCCACCAAGAGAAACGGGTGGCGCTGGTCGACTTCAACTTCGATGACAGCGATCTGCCTCTGTTTCTTGACCTCCAGCCGGCAAAGGGCTTCCGGGAACTTGCCGCGGACCTTTCAAGGCTGGATGCGACATTTACGCAGAGTCTCATGAGTAAACACGAATCCGATCTCCATCTCCTCCAATCCGGGCTGGCGGGGACACAAGGGGCACCGGGTGAGCCGATTCCAGGAGGGGCCGCGTCACACACCCTGGAGGTTATGCGGTCGATGTATGACCATGTCTTTGTCGATTGCGGGCATACCCTGAGCCCTGAAACCCGGGAAGCGCTCGATTTTGCCTCGATGGTGGTCTTGGTCACCACCCTCAGTCTTCCTGCCATCCGCCGCGCCAAACAGTATCTTCACGTCATGAGGGATGCCGGGTTCGACCGTGACAAAGTCACGATCGTGGTGAACCGCTATCAGTCATCGGATGCCGAACTGCTCCAACATGCTGAAGGCCTCTTTGAGCAAAAAGTTGGCTGGTTGGTGCCGAACGACTATCCGATGGCCAGCAGCTCGCTGAACAAAGGCGTGCCGCTGACCGTGCATGCTCCGCGAGCGGCTCTGACGCAATGGTATGTCACGCACGCGGCGACGTTGGTGGGAGAACAGCCGGTGAATGGTGTCGGAGGCGAGGTCGCAACAGCGCAGAAAGATTCCCTCCTCTCGCGCTACTGGGGAGGATTGACGTTCTCGGCGAAGGCCAGAAGTTAGTCTGCCTTCTCCTTCGCCGAATACCCCGTAGCTTGGCCTACTCCGACGAAGCGGCTGCGAAGGCCGGGCTGCGGGGAGCTTCATCGCGGATAGCTGGACCACGTACGAAGGGAGACCGATTGTGTTAAGCGCCAAACCGATTGATCAGTCCGGGCAGCAAGTCTATTACGAGGACCTCAAGGCCAAGGTGCATAACCGTGTCATCGAGTTGCTCGACCTGACGGTGGTCAGTTCGATGAAGCAGGAGCAGCTAGAGCAGGAGCTCACTCGCTTAGTCGAGCAAATCTTGCAGGAGGACAAAGTCGCGCTCAATCAGCGGGAGCGTGGGCAAATGGTGCAGGATATTCTGGATGAGGTCACCGGACTTGGCCCCTTGGAGCCGCTGCTGAAAGATCCGACGATCAACGACATCCTGGTGAACACCCATGCGCGAGTCTATGTCGAGCGATACGGGAAGCTGGAGCGCACGGCTGTCCGGTTCCGGGACGAGACACATCTTCGAAGAATCATCGAGCGCATTGTGGCGCGGGTGGGGCGCCGGGTCGATGAGTCGTCTCCCATGGTGGATGCCCGTCTGGCGGATGGATCGCGCGTGAATGCCATTATTCCTCCTCTGGCAATCGATGGTTCTTGTGTGTCGATTCGCAAGTTCAGCAAAGATCCGTTGCAAGTATCCGACCTGATTGAGAAACATTCTTTCACGCCTGAAATTGCCGAGTTGTTGCGGGGGATCGTCCGGGCCCGGCTCAATGTGTTGATTTCGGGAGGCACCGGCACCGGGAAAACCACGATTCTCAACATCCTGTCGGGATTTATCCCGGCGACGGAACGCATCGTCACGATCGAGGATGCGGCTGAACTGCAACTTCGACAAGATCACGTGGTCCGGTTGGAGACCAGGCCGGCCAATATTGAGGGCAAGGGAGAATATTCCCAACGCGAACTCGTCAAGAACGCGCTCCGTATGAGGCCCGATCGCATCGTCGTCGGCGAGGTGCGCGGCGCAGAAACGGTGGACATGCTTCAGGCGATGAATACCGGCCACGATGGGTCGCTCACAACCGTGCACGCCAATTCCGCCCGCGACGCCTTAACCAGGATCGAGACGATGGTGGCCATGGCAGGCTTTGATTTGCCGAGCAAGGCGCTCCGGCACTACATCTCGTCCGCTCTCGACGTGATTGTGCAGCTCTCGCGTCTGTCCGATGGATCTCGAAAAGTGGTGAGTGTGCAGGAAGTGTCCGGCATGGAAGGCGATGTGGTGACGATGCAGGAAATCTTCACCTTCGAGCAGACTGGCGTCGATCAAAACGGGAAGGTCAAAGGACGGTTCCGAGCGACCGGTATTCGGCCCAAGTTCGCTGAAAAGTTTCAGTCCATGGGGATCCAGATCCCCAATGAACTGTTCGATGCGGCCAAGGTGTATGAATGTTAACCCCATTGATCGGCTTTGGCATCTTTATCACCATCGTCCTCGTATTCGAGGGGTGTTATTACTTTGTTTATTCGAGGTCACGCGGCGCCAAAGATCAGCAGCGTGTGAAGGAGCGGTTGCAAAGTTGGACTGAGCGGCCGGATCTGAATACCACTTCAGGCCTTGTTCTGAAAAACACGTATAGTGAGATCCCGTGGCTCAACGCGCTGCTGGCCAAGCTGAAAGAGGGACAGTATGCCGGCCGGCTTGCCAAAGCTCATGATCAAGCCAAGGCTCCCTACTCGCTCGCAGTCTATATGCTGGCCTCGGTGTTCCTGGCCGTTCTTGGTGGATTGTTGGGAAGCAGAGTGATCTTTGGGCAGCCGTACATCATGCTCGGCTGTGCCGGATCTGCAATGCTCCTGCCGTGGGGGTATCTCTACTATCGGAAGTGGCGTCGAATTGGCGAGATTCATCGACAACTCCCGGACGCCCTTGAGCTGATCGGAAGGGCGCTCCGTGCCGGGCATGCCTTGTTTGTCGGTATGAACATGGTCGGCAGCGAGATGCGGGACCCCATCGCGGGCGAATTCCAGCGAGGATCTGACGAGATCTCCATGGGGGTTTCCGTGCCGGATTCCATGAGCCATCTGGCCGACCGGGTTGAATTGATGGACGTAAAGTTCTTCGTCACCTCCGTCAACATTCAACGTGAAACGGGTGGCAATTTGGCAGAAATCATCGATTCGCTGAGCCGGTTGATCAGGAAACGCTTTGAGATAAAAAAAAGGGTCAGCGCGTTGTCCGCGGAGGGACGGATTTCCGCCGTTATCTTGATGTCGTTGCCCTTTGGCATAGCGCTGGCCCTCCACTTCGTCAATCCGGAATACCTGACGCCGCTCTTTACTGACCCCATGGGTCAGACGATGCTCGCTGGCGTGGGCATTATGATGATTCTTGGTAGCATTGTGATGAAGCGACTGATTAACTTCAAGGTGTAACGAAGGACACGCAACATGGATATGACCTGGATTATCAGTTCTCTGATCTTCGCGACGGTGCTGCTGGCCAGCATGGGATTGTACCTTGTCATGGGATCGCGGGCGACCATGAAGGTCATCAAACGCCGTGCTGAAGGTCAGATTGGCGTTGCGGCTTCTGACAACGAATCCATTGGCCTGAGTGTCAAAGACAAACTTCATTCGTTGCTCACCCGTCTGGGAGAGGCGAACACACCATCCAATGAATCGGAAGTCTCGGCCATCCGTGGCGAGCTGGTGTCTGCCGGCTACCGGCATGCCCAAGCTCCGATCTTATTCATGGGCGCCAAGCTCCTCTCCGGTATCCTCGCTCTGGCGATCGCGATACTTCTTCCGGCGAAGCTGCTGGGGTTCCCAACGGTGACTGCTCAGTTGGTGATCTATGTCGGCGCTGCCTCGGCGGGATATTTCCTCCCGATGTTGTGGCTTCGCTATGCGATCAGCGCGCGAAAAGAAAAACTTCTAGACGCATTTCCTGATGCGTTGGATTTGATGGTGGTTTGCGTTGAGGCTGGGTTGGGTTTGGATGCGGCGATCAGCCGCGTGAGCAAGGAAATCCGGTTTGCCCATCGGGAATTAGCGGAGGAGTTCAATCTGGTGTCGCTCGAACTGCGCACCGGGTTATCTCGTACCGATGCGCTCAAGAATCTGAGCCGACGTGTCGACCTGGAGGAGGTCGGTAGCCTTGTCGCACTGTTAGTTCAAACGGACAAGTTTGGGACGAGTGTGGGGCAAGCGTTGCGTGTCCATTCGGATGCGATGCGGGTCAACCGGCAACTTCGAGCAGAGGAGCTCGCGGCCAAGCTGCCGGTTAAATTGCTCTTCCCCTTAGTCTTTTTCATCTTCCCGAGTTTGTTTGTGGTCGTCATCGGACCTGCAGCGATCAAGATTGCCAGGACTTTGTTGCCCACGCTGGGCGGCCAGTAACAGGCTGCGGAAGAACTCTGTGGGCACGCCTGAATATCATTGGTCTGTACGTCCGGGACAACAGGAGCACACCACGCAGGATGCTCAAAAAGTCCGTCCAGCAAGGCCGCAGCGAGCGAAGAGGCGAGGCGTACGCTTCGGTACGTTGAGCCTCTGAGCGCGGCGAGAACGCCGCTGGCGGACTTTTTCAGCATCCTGCTAAGTTGGAGCGTTGCCACTGAAGCATTCTCAGCCAGACAGTGCGATGAAGCTGCTCGAAATGCGTGCGTTGCCGGAGGGCGGCTTCCCGTCCAGGAGCGGCGAACCATTTCGTTGTGATGCCACCGCATGGGCGATGCTTCCGCTTCTGTTTTTCAATCCACATCATTCCCTTCTTGGCTCAGCCGGGACTCGTCTCGCAGAAGCTCAAGCTGGGGATGGATCTGTCAGTATCGCGCTGGACCATACGGATGCCTACTGGCCTACCGCCATTAGCGTGCTTGCCTGGAGCCGTTCACCAGTCCATGCGTCTCACCGGCATCGCGGTGTTCAGTTCCTTCTAGAGACGACCGGAAGACATTTTAAAAAGGAACCTGATTCTCCAGTTCAGCATGACTCCAGTATCCCTGGATGGTCTTGGATTGCAGACACGCACTCATGGGTGGAGCCCACGGCATTGGCGGTGTGCGCGTTGAGAAACAGCGGCTTCGCCCAGCACCAGCGGGTTTCTGATGGAGTTCGCCTGTTGCTGGACCGTCAGCTTCCGAACGGTGGGTGGAATTACGGCAATACGAAAGTTTTCGGCGTTGAATTACATCCGGCTCCGGAAAGTACTGGTGCTGCGCTTCAGGCGGTGGCCGGTCTTGTCCCCTATCAAGAGATTAAGAAGAGCGTCGACTATCTGAGGGCCGAGGTGGATCGTGCGCGCACTCCGATTGGTCTTGGATGGGGCTTGCTGGGCCTGGGTGCGTGGGGTGAGGCCCCGCAGGGGTCGAGTGACTTGATTCATCAGGCGCTTGGGCGGCAGGAGCGCTATGGTCCTTACGATACGTCTTCTCTGGCCCTGCTGTTGTTGCCGTTGGTGGCTCCAGGGGGGATCCTCGAGGTTCACAATGAACGCCCACCAATGTGATGGGCTAGGTTGATAGGCGTTTGAATGGCACACTCACAGACGATGATCGGTCATGGGGATGGCGGATGGACCAGACGAGAATTTCTCTATGCGCTCGCTGGGGGGATCGTGCTGGCGTCGGGGATCTCGGCCGGTCGGTGGTATTTTCGACCCAGACTCCAATCTGAGGCGTTTGTCGCGAAAGCGAGTGACTATGGAGGGAATCTCTCCGGGCTTATGGTGGAGGGGTTCCGTGAATTGGGAGTCGCTCCAGAAGAGATTCGTGGCAAACGGATCTTACTGAAGCCCAATCTTGTTGAAACTTCAATGGGGGCGCCGCATATCAACACGCATCCCTTGGTTCTGCGTGGTGCGATCGAGGCGTTTCTCCGCCTTGGCGCGGCGACAGTCATGGTGGCCGAGGGGCCTGGCCATCGTCGTGACACACTCGCGGTCTATGAAGAATCCGGTCTCGCTGATGTGCTGACGGAAGATCGCATTCGGTTTCACGATCTCAACTATATTACCGGCTATACGGTTCAGAACATCGGGCGTCAATCTTCCTTACGAACCTTGACGTTCCCCGCCCTCTTCAAGGAAGTCGATTGGATCGTGTCGGTGGCGAAGATGAAGACGCACCATTGGACAGGGGCGACGCTTTCCATGAAGAATCTGTTCGGCGTGATGCCCGGCATTTATTATGGTTGGCCGAAGAATGTGTTGCACCATGCCGGCATCGAGAATTCGATTTTGGACATCAATGCGACACTGAAACCGCATTTTGCCATTGTCGACGGCATTGTCGGAATGGAGGGTGATGGTCCGATCATGGGCGACCCCAAGAAGGTTGGGGTGGTGGTGATGGGGCGTAACCTTGCGGCGGTCGATGCGACCTGCTGTCGAATTATGGGCATCGACCCTCATAAAGTATCCTATTTGGAGAGGGCCGACAACTGGCTGGGACCGATCGCCGAGGGATCGATTGAGCAGCGCGGTGAAGCGATTGCCGCCGTGCGAACGAATTTTAACCTCATCGATACGATTCCGGCTCAACAGGGCATTCGACTCGTATGAAGAGGTGTGTGATGAAACTGTTTGTTTTGCTTGTGCTCTTGATGTGCCCTGCTGCCGTGTATTCAGCGGAGACTGAACCGCCGAAGATTTCAGCCGAGGAACCGAAACTCCACGATCACTTTGTGGGGATGCAGCAGACGCAGGAGCGATTATCGCAACGTTCGCCTGAGGAACAGAGTCGGCTTCAACCGCAGATACGGCGGGCCGAGCTCCAAGCGTGCCAGCGACTCAGGAAGGACCGGCAAGAGGGGGTGCGGGATGATGACTATCGTCGCCAGGGTGGGGATGAATTCGTCGCGTACGCGCTGCAGTTCGAACGCTATTGCGAGACGCTCCGCTAAGCAATTCGACAGGCTCAGGGCGAGCGGGCTTCAGGGCTATCGTTCGTGGTGAGCTTGTCGACCGCTCGACTGAGTTCGTCGCAGGCCATGAACGGCAGCATACGCACTATTTGTCGGCGGGCTCAGTACGTAGCTTCTCAAGCCGGAGGGGTATGAATACAGGGCGCTTCAATCTGGTGATGCTTATCTGTGCCTGCTCAGTGGTTTTCACGGGGGCAGCGGGTGGAGAGGCGTTTGCCGCAACGAAGAAGGGGAAGGAGCCGGTTCCGGCTCTCGTGGTGACCACACCCCTAACGCTGCCGGCTGAGCCAAGTCAAAAGGCCGTGAGCCTACGCGCCAAGAAAAGCGGGACTCCTCCTGCTGTTCTGGAGCGTCAACCTGGGGCTATTCAGAAGCAGACCCAGCAGGCACCGACCGAGTCCAAGAAGACAGGCCGTAAGGGCCACCGTCAGGTAAAAGTCAGCAAAAAGATCCCGCCGAAAGCTGTTGTGCAGCCAAGAACCGATCTGATGTACTACGGTCTACTGGAAGGTCCCCAGCGCTACGATCCTCGCCGGAGTCATCTTGGTGCAGGCGTTCCGGACCCGAACACTCCTGAATTGACCCACGACCATTTTCAAGAGCTCGATCGTAACCAAGACGGGAAGGTCGATCCGGTCGAGCGGGCGTTCGGCCGGCCCGATATGGATAGGGACCTGCACAGTCACGGGTCACGATAGCCGGTTCTGCTGCTTCCTTCGGTTCTTACCCCACATGATTCATGACGGTTCGTCGCCCTTCGACAAATCTCAGGGTCCCGAGCACAGTCGAGGGACGAAACCGCGCAGTTGCCTTGCGAGATGGGTACGCGGAGCCATGAGACCCCGAGGTGTACGTGCACCGTACGTCGAGGGGGCGAATGGCGAACCTGCCGGCCGAAGGCTCGTCGCAGCAACGAATCCGCGATTGCAGCAGAAGTGCCCGTGAATCATGCGGGGTAACACCCCGTCACTTTTCGAGCGCACGTCGTAGACCGAGAGGGTACAGCAACGCTTCGCCGACGATCCGTGAGACGTCATGCATTTTGAAGGAAGCGTGTTTGCAGTCCTACGTTTCACCGTTCACGTCTTGCTTTTCACGGTTTTCCGGACTGTCGCTGTAAGACCGTAGGACTTCGAACGACTGAGAAACAGCCGGCCGCATTGACAGCTGGAAAAGGAGTCCCCATGATACAGCAACATACCGCCATGACAAACGACCTATCATCTGCTGAAGCAAAGAGCGGGCTCAGTGCCGGGAAAATTGCGGTGGTCCTCGCGATTGGAGTTGCGCTGGCCGCTTTTTTCTATTTCGATCTAGACCGACTCCTCTCGTTGCAGGCGCTCAAGGAGCATCGCGATGATCTCTTGGCATTTACCGAAGCGCGTTCTGCCGTCGCTGCCGTGTTGTTCGTCTTGACCTATGTGGCCGTGACGGGGTTCTCACTCCCCGGCGCCGTGATCCTGACACTCGCCGGCGGATTCCTCTTCGGATTCGTGTGGGGTACGCTGTTCGTCAACGTGGGAGCTACAACAGGCCCGACGCTCGCGTTTCTCTCATCCCGCTACCTGTTGCGTGATTGGGTCGAACGGAAGTTTGGAAAGTGGTTGGGCCCGGTTCAGCAGGGCTTTACGAACAATGCCTTTAGTTATCTCCTGACTCTCCGGCTGATTCCGCTCTTTCCGTTCTTTGTGGTCAATCTGGTGTCCGGCCTGACTCGCATGAATGTCGGCACCTACGTCGTGGCGACGGCACTCGGGATTATCCCTGGTTCCTTCGTCTATGCCTACGCGGGTCGGCAACTCGGCACGATCAATTCGTTGAAAGACATTGCGTCCCCTGGCGTGATCGGGGCATTTGTGTTGCTGGGGCTTCTGGCGCTGGTGCCGAGCCTCTACAAGAAGTGGTCTGGGAAACCGGCAAATCCCGTGAAAGGTGAAAGGTGAAGCGTGAGGCGTAGAAGCAACGTGAGAGTGATGCGATGGTCACACAGTCGTCAGAGAAGATCGTTGCGATGAGTCAGCGTGAAGAGAGCCTCATGCTGCCGAACGACGAGCATAACCGCACGCTTGTCGGCAACGTGCATCCCTCGAACTGGGTCAATCCTGAACCGGCTGGCCGTTATAATATTGTGGTGATTGGGGCTGGGACAGCGGGATTAATCACCGCCGTCATCGCTGCGAGTCTAGGGGCCACAGTGGCCTTGATCGAAAAACATCTGATGGGTGGCGACTGCTTGAATGTCGGCTGTGTGCCATCGAAAGGCCTCATTCGCGCGGCAAGGGCCTGGGCCGATTTGCGCAATGCCGAGGAGTTCGGTCTGCATATTCCTCCCGGCGTGAAGTACGACTTTGGCGCGGTCATGGCGCGCATGAGAAAACTGCGGGCGCGGATCAGCCACAACGATTCAGTGCATCGCTATACGAAGTTGGGCGTGGACGTCTACATCGGCAGCGGACGCTTTACCGGCGCCGATACCATTCAGGTCGAAGGGCCGGCAGGCAATCGCACCCTCACCTTTGCGAAGGCGGCGATCTGCACGGGGGCACGGGCGTCGGTGCCACCGACACCTGGATTGAAAGAGGCAGGCTATCTCACCAATGAAACGGTGTTCTCGCTCACGGAACTGCCGCCACGCATCGGGGTGATCGGCGCCGGCCCCATTGGGTGTGAGTTGGCTCAGTCGTTTGCCCGCTTCGGGAGCCAGGTTTCCCTCATTGAGTCGAGTCACGGCATTTTGCCGAGGGAGGACCGCGATGCAGCCGAGATCGTCGAGCAGCAGATGTTGCGTGACGGGGTGACGCTGCTCTGTTGCAGCAAGGATTTGAAGGTACAGAAGACGGAGGCAGGCAAGCGGCTCACGGTCGAATCGCATGGCCGGCAGTACGATGTGACGGTCGATGAGATTCTGGTCGGCGTGGGCCGCACCCCGAATGTCGAGGGCATCGGGTTGGAAACGGTTGGTGTCGAATACGATAAAAACGGCATCAAGGTGAACGCGCGACTGCAGACGACGAATCCCAAGATCTTTGCGGCGGGCGACATTTGTTCGCGCTATAAATTCACTCATGCCGCCGATGCGATGGCGCAGATCGTCATCCAGAACGCGCTGTTTCCTCATCCATTCGGCCTGGGCTATGTCGGCGTCGAATCCTTGATCATGCCCTGGTGTACCTTCACCGAGCCGGAAATCGCGCATGTCGGGATGTACGCGAAGGAGGCAAAGGAGAAGGGGGTCGAGGTCGAAGCCTACACGTACAACCTGGATGAGGTCGATCGCGCGATCCTCGATGGGGAAGACAAGGGTTTCGCAAGAATTCATATCCAAAAAGGCACGGACAAGATAGTGGGGGCCACGATCGTGGCGGCCCATGCAGGCGATATGATCAATGAATTCTCTGTGTTGATGAAGGCTGGTGCAGGAGCGAAGACGATCGCCGGGACGATCCACCCCTATCCGACACAGGCTGAGGTCAATAAGAAGGTCGTGAATCTGTGGCGTAAGGCGCACTTTACGCCACGGACGAAGAGTCTGTTGATGAAGTTGTTTGCGTGGATGAGGAGGGGGTGAGGGAGGGGCGATTATCCCAGTGCTCGCGCAACGCGCGGCCTGAGAAGGCCCTCGTTGGACGCGCGCACGTATGGATAACCCACCCTCCCTCACTGCAAAAATGGATGGGAAGAAGGGTCTGGAAGTCCTGCTGAATGTGAAGGGGATGAGAGAGGGGGTGGCCAGGTGCCCTTTTTGCTCGCAGAACGCGTACGCTCAGAAGGTGCTCGCTTGGGACAAGAGCGCGTCTTGGCGCGCTCGGGGTTGGGCGGGTGAGAATGTTGCGCGCAGTAAAGGGCAGCCTTGGCCACTCCCTCAGATAGAGGTATAGGAGATCAGAAGGCCCTCGCTCGGGTTAATGGCACGTCTCGGCGTGCCAGTGGGTGGGCGGGTGAGAAGGACGCGCGCACGTACGGATAACTGACCCTCCCTCACTGTAGAATTGGATAAGGGGGAAGGGTTGGGAAATCCTTGCAGAATGCGAAGAGGATGAGAGAGGAAGTGGCCCGGTGCCATTTTTGCTCGCAGAACAGAGGAGGGGATGGAGCCTGATGATCTTCAGTGCTCGCGCAACGCGCGGCCTCCGAAGGATGGGAAGGGTAGCCTGGTCGTCCTCCTGCTCGCGGAACGCGCACGATAGGAATGTGCTCGTTCGACGCGCGCAATCGAGGATCAACCAGGCCACCCTTGAAATGAAATGAAGAATTGGGAAGACGCGCGCAGTGGAAGATCATTCAGCCCCCATCCCTGAAAAGAGAACGAGCAAGCTTGGAGGGAGCATGTATATCGTTCGATGCGCTCAGTCGAAGGCAGACCACGTCCGCCCTGATGGAGGGGATGAGACGGTGTTATGTGGATCCGCCTAATCATTGTTAGGTCGACAACGAGCATCGCGCTTGCGTGAGGAGTGAGCATCAAGCCTGAATGGTGGACGCCATCGATGACTTGGACAACTGAAAGCTCGCCATTGGAAGAAATCGCGCTCGAGCGTGCTGCAGACGCGCTGAACCAGTCGCTAGATCGGCGCGTTCGCGTGTCAGTACAGATGCGCGTCACCGCGTGCGTCCGCGACGCACTCAGTTTCATGACGCTTCTTCGTCAACTTGAAGCTGACGAGATTGGACGCTCGGAGAAGCAGGTCAATGGCATACCTCACTGGGATAGCCAAATGTCCTTTCAGTTCGCTGCCGGGATGAAGGCCATGTACTACTTCGTGCGCGCGCTCCATGATTCGGTCTATGCCGCATTACTAGAGGCGACTGAGCAGCGTGCAGGAGCGTATTCGTCGATGCAGGCCTGTGCCAAAAAGGCAAGCAACCCCATTCGTCCGCTGATCGACCAGGCGTTACCAGACTACTTCGAGTGGTTTGCCGACTTTCGTGACATCCGCAACGACATGAAACTCGGTGCCTCAACAGCATTTGGATTCCGCGGCGCTGTGGGAGGGAGGCAAGTGCGGCTCATTCTCCAGAACGTTGATGACGTCAAACGACATGTCTCAGGCGGGCGGGAATTATCTCTTGTCGACATCGACCGCTGCCTCACGCATAGCGCCAAACTTTTGCAGTTTGCAGCGGATTACATCAGTCATGCTGCTCAAGCGTAACCAGACACGGTCTAACAACCATGTGGAGGCGACGCATCGCGTCGACTCAACGGCTCCGCAGATGGTCCTCCGCTTCAGCTAACCCGCGAAGCGCGACCCAACCAGCAGTTGCAGCGGATGCCGCTGATCCGTGGAACTGTTAGGCCGCAAAGACATATGGCGGCTTGTGTGTTTGTGCGCAGAATAGCGAACTGGTATTCTGATCCAATGAAAGTTAGTGAAATACTTCAAATGCTTAAGGGTGATGGGTGGGTGCTTGTCGCCACGCGTGGCAGCCATAGGCAATTCAAACATCCAAGGAAGGTTGGCCGTGTAACGGTCGCGGGAAAACCCGGCGATGATCTTGCGCCGGGAACGCTAAATAGCATTCTCAAACAATCCGATCTGAAGAAATGAGGTTCAGATGCGATACGCAGTCGTGATTGAAAAAGCCACAGATAATTATTCAGCGTATGTTCCAGATCTACCGGGTTGCGTTGCTACCGGCGCAACAATAGAAGAGGTAGAGGCGCATATACGCAAAGCAATCGAATTCCATCTCGATGGTCTTCGCGAAGACGGGACTCCACCTCCTGAGCCATTAAGCCATGTCGAATACGTTGAAGTTGCAGCATAACCCTGGGGCCAACACGAACCTTTGGATCGCTGCGCAACCCTTGCCCGGTGACACGAACATTGAGCTGGTGATTCGCGTCGCCTCAACAGCCTCGAGGATGGCGCTCCGCCAGCTGTCCCGCGAACCATGCCTGCCTTCAAAGAGGGGAAGGGTAAGATGCTGGTTGTGACGGGCGTACTCCTCGCGACGTGGTTGTTGATTCCTCCGGCATACCTCTGGGCAGAGAACGGGGCAGTGCTTGAAGTGGGTAAATTCTCAACTAGTCAGATCGGGCAGGCGATGCCGGATGGATGGAGGCCGCTCACGTTCAAGAAGATTCCCAAACATACCTCTTATGAAATGGTGAAGGATGGAGGGGTGACGATCGTGAAGGCTGTGAGCGAGGCTTCGGCTTCCGGGCTGACCAAGCCGGTGGTGATCGATCCAAAGGAATACCCGATTGTCAGATGGCGCTGGAAAATCGACAATGTGCTGAAGGGCAGCGACGTGACCCTCAAGGAGGGCGACGACTTTCCGGCTCGGCTTTATATCACCTTTGCATACGATCCCGACAAAGTCAGCTTTGGCAAGAAGCTCAAGTACAAGGCCGGCCAGGTGATCTTCGGGGATATTCCAATCGGGGCGATCAACTACGTTTGGGAAACGAAGACACCGGTCGGCACGATTATCGACAACGCCTATACGGATTTTGTCAAGATGGTCGTCGTCGAGAGCGGCACTCAAAAAGTAGGCATGTGGATCGACGAAGAGCGGAATATTTACGAAGACTACAAAAAAGCATTCGGGGAGGAGCCACCGATGATCAACGGCGTCGCGATTATGAGCGATACGGACAATACCAAGGAACAGGCCACGGCGTACTACGGCGATATCGTCTTTCAGAAATCGGTGAAGGCACCGACTCAATAACCCTGTGTCGCTGCCGACACATCACGAAGGGGCCGACCTGTTTAGGGCTGGCCCGTTTGTGGACCGCATCGTGTGTGTGGTGGCTGCGCAGAATCGAAATGGCGGTTACTGAATGGAATTCGCGAAGCTGCCTCGCGTGATTTCAGCGCGGACCCTGTCCCCGACCTTTTTCTTATTGATGTGCTTGGTGCCTTGTCCAACGTGTAGTGTGACTTGATTACCTTCGTAGTCCTCAACCGTGTAGATAGTGCCCTCGACTTTCTTCATGGTTCCACCGATGGTTTTCCAGGCTGGGCCCGGCTGGGTGTCGTGGTGGGAGGCCTTTGGCCTATCGTGTTGTTCGGGGATATGACCGGACGTCTTGTTGTGAGAGTCTTTGGCCAGCGCTGGGGTCGTCGCCAATGCCACAATGGCCATGGTGCTCACCAGCACCGAGAGAATCGTTGTTTTTGCCTTCAGCATCGCGACCCTCCTTGCAAGGTGATGGACAATTTCAACCCAGACATTCTCAGCAAGGTATATGCCGGAACCTAGCGCGAAATCGATTTAGGAAGTTCAGTAGGTTAGCGGCGTTGGTCAGGAAAGGATCTCGAATTGCAAAGGAGAAAGGAAAAAAACGGCGTAATCCTGTCCAAATATGGCCGTACTTGCCGATGCGAGGCTCGATGATGGCAGCGCCCTTCACGGCCCTGAACCGAGTGCTCACACCCTTCACGAACCTCATGGCGGGTCGGCCGGTGTTGGCCACATTTCAGGTCAATCTCCGATGCAATTCTGCCTGCGGGTATTGCGACCTTCCGCTTAATGTCGGTCGATATGAGATGACCAGAGAAGAAATCCAGGGGGTCTTCTCCGGTCTCTATCGTGACGGTGTGCGATTTGTGCTGGTACAGGGGGGCGAGCCGTTGTTGCGGCGAGATTTACCGGAGATTCTTGAAGACCTTTCGGCGATGGGCTTCCAACTCACGCTGATTACAAACGGCACGAAGCTCACGACGCATCTGGTCGAGCGACTGGGTCGGCTGCCGCTGGCCATCTCGGTGAGTTTGGACACGTTGGATCGAGAGAAGTATCGTCAGATACGTGGCGCCGATCAGTTGGCGCAGGTCTTGGAGGGCATGGCTCTCTTGAAAGATTTTCGCCCTCCAAAATTTCTGACCTGTATCGTGAGCGAGGTCAATCGAACCGAGGCGCCGGAGGTCGTGCGATTTGCGCGGGAGCAGGGGTTCCTGCCGGTTGTTGGCGCCTATCATTGGAACGTCGGAACCTATGGCAGGCCTGATGAACTGCTCATGTACGATCGATCGAGTGCCGCCGCTGTGTTCAGCGGGCTCCTGGACGACGAGCTGATTCCTCCCGGTTACCTCAGGAAATTTGTCGAGGACAATGTGCGCTGGTTGCGCGGGCAGAAGCTAGAGCCCTGCGATGCGGGGCGGTACAGTGTGGCGATCGATGCCTCAGGCAATGTGTCTCCCTGTCTCGCATTCCCTTCCGTAGGGAACTTGCTCGAATCGCCGCTCAGTGAAATATTATCTCGATTCAATCGACAAAAGATTCAAGCCTGTTCCGATCAATCGTCGTGTAATAGATTGGATGGCCGAGTGATTGGGTCTCTCCTCCGACATCCGATCACCGCGTTGCGCACACCGGTATCCTGGTGAGGATATAGAGACATGAAGACATGGTGGATGGCGATGGCGGTGGTGACGGTCCTGGTGGGTTGCTCCACCGTGCCAACGTCGTTCACCCCCACCAGGCCACTCCCCCCCGCCGAGTTCTCACATCAGGTCTTTGCCATTGTGGTGCAGACCCACGTGCGCAATGGACAGGTGAACTATCCCGTCATCCAGGTGGACCGGCGCTTCACCCAGTATCTCGACCAGCTGGATCGCGTCGATCCGACTAGCCTGTCTCGTCAAGATCGCTTGGCGTTCTGGATCAACGCCTATAATGCCTATGCGATCAAGGGTATTTTGGATGGCTTTACCCCCAGCACCTTGGTGGGCCGTTATCGTTACTTTATTGGGCGGGAATACCCTGTCGGTGGGACGTCCGTTAATCTCTATGGCTTGGAGCGTAAGATTCTTATCGCCCAGTTCCATGAACCGCGTATCCACTTTGCGATCGTCTGTGCATCGACATCATGCCCCAAATTACAGCCCTGGACGTACGGGGGTGCGGAGCTGAACGGGCAACTCGATCACGCCGCCCGAGAATTCATCAACGATCCGACGAGGAACCATTTTGACCGCGAGAAGAAGATCGCCTTTCTCTCCAAGATCTTCGAGTGGTTTGCCGAAGACTTCACGGCCCAGGCCGGATCGTTGTCTCGGTATGTCGCGCAGTACGTGGCTGATCCGGACCTCGCCCGCGATCTCACGTCCACACCATATCGGGTCGAATTTCTGGACTACGACTGGAGTCTGAATGGGACGCCACCGAAATAGGCCGTCATGGTGATCCATCCACACGAAAAAATACCGATCGCACGCCTGCTGACGTTTCTTGAGCATGGCGAGCGCCTGGCGAATGAATGCGCCAAGGCACAGGCTGCGCTGACGCCGGATGTCGGATCGCGTCGCTTCCTCCTCAGCCAAGCTCGTCAGGAAACTGCGCATGCCTTGGTGTTTCAAGGCGCCATTGTCTGGCTCGCCCCGAGACATCTCGGCGATGCGCCGTTTCTGCCAGCGTTGGAAGAGTACCGAACGCTGCTCAATGACGCGCTGGCTCGGAAGGGTTTGCTCGAAACCTTTCTGGCCGAGCAGGTTATTCTCGAAGGACTGGGCGAAGCGATTCTGACACGAATCGAAGAAGGGTTGGCCAAGCGTGCGGCACCATTTGGTCGGCTTCGACGAGTCTTACTTCAACAGGAAGAGGCTCATCATGGGTTCGGCAGGCGCATGCTCGAACGGGCGATGGCCGAAGGGCGGACTGATGCGGAGACGTTACGTCGCCGCGCGCAGGACTACCTCGCACTCACCGATCGGATGGTCCTGACATTGAGCGATCTGTTCGAATCGATAGCCGAAGACCCGACAGCCTGGGCACAGGATGTGCGAAAGTTTCTCCCCTCGTGGTTGACCGAGGTGCCGGCGTGATCTCGGTCATTATGCCGGCATTTAACGAAGAGCGGGCGCTGCCGAATACATTGCGCGCGCTCTTCACCCAACAGGGCGACTACGAAGTGGTCGTCGTCGATGGCGGCAGCACAGATCGCACTTGCGCGGTGCTTGCTGAATTCAGCTTCTCAGAATACCCCTTACCCCGTACGCCTCACCCCTCACGCCTACTATTGACCGCTCCCAAGGGTCGTGCCTCTCAGATGAACGCCGGAGCCAAGCAGGCCATGGGCGAGTGGCTTCTGTTCCTTCATGCCGATACGGTCTTGCCATCGGGCGCAGTCCAGCGGCTCAACGAGATGGAAGCAGACCAGACTATTCAGGCCGGTGGGTTCATGCACCAGTTTTCCGGCGATGATTGGCGGCTCAAATTGATCTCGTTCCTGGACAATTTCCGCTGCATCCGCAGCCGGATCATTTATGGAGACCAAGCCTTGTTCGTTCGTCGCGCACTCTTCGAGCAGCTTGGTGGGTTTCCCAATCGGCCTATTCTCGAAGATGTAGCCTTTTGTGAAAAACTGATCAAGATCACGAAACCCCTTCTCCTCTCTCCTTCCGTCGTGACTGACGCCCGCAAGTTTCTGAAGATGGGCATCTGGCGCAGCTTTCTCCGCGTGCTCCTCATCATACTCCACGTGGAGTTTCGCCTGCCGGTTCTACCCCGCGCGTTCTTTCAGGACGTCCGGTAGAAAGAGGATGAACGCTTCGAAGTGAAACGCATGACGCTTGCGTTCATGACCACATGTGACTAGTATGTGACTATGAATACCGTCAAGATCGCCGACCTGAAGAGCCGGTTGAGCGAGCATCTCCGCAAGGTTCGCGCGGGGCGATCCCTGACGATCTTGGATCGCGACCACCCCATCGCGCGTCTCGTGCCGATTGAAAAGACGGGGCCATCCTTAACCGTTCGGGCTCCCCTCGCCTCTGCCCCGAAGCTCCAGCGCGTGCCGTTGCCTCCGCCGCTTCGCCTCCGCAAGGATATCCTCGCGTTCCTGAACGAGGAACGACAGGACGAGTGGTGATCGCCTATCTCGATTCGTCGGTCCTGCTTCGCGTGATTCTCGGCCAGCGCAATGCGCTGAAGGAATGGCCATCCATCCAACGGGTGTGGCCTCCTCGCTGGTCGAGGTGGAATGCCTGCGCACGCTGGACCGTGTGCGGTTGGCTGAAGGGTTCAATGACGCCGACGTGGCCGCTCGGCGTGAAGCCGTCTATCGGTTGATCGAAGCGATGGAGATCGTCGAGCTGACGGGGCCGGTGTTGTCTCGCGCGTCACAGCCGCTCCCAACCGCTCTCGGTACTTTGGATGCGCTTCATCTTGCCACGGCGTTGTTGTGGCGAGAGCAGACCGTCGCCGATCTTGTGATGGCGACGCACGACGCGGCCCTCGCCACGGCGGCCAAGGCCAGTGGCCTTCGCGTAATCGGGGTGTGAAAAACGAACGCATACGCTTGACCGCGCACCATGCCCGTCGACGATTTCATGGGTTGTGGAATCGATCCCGCGCGCACCTCGGTGACGACAGGGGCTCAAACGGCGCCGAGCTGATCGACAACGTCTTCGCGTTCCCCGGATTCCGTCTCATCCTCCTCCATGTCGAATTCCGCCTGCCCATCCTACCCCGCGCGTTCTTTCAGGACGTCCGATAGCCAGGTATCCTTTTGGGTGGAATACCTGTATTTCTCAATTGAAAATCTTCCTATATGCTTATTGCTTTGACTCCGGTTGGTCTCGCTGAGACTTCCAATCTTGCCCACGCCGAGTCGCCCGACAGGGCTGTACAGCCCAAGCCGCGGTGTAAATACGGGCTTGGGCGATTGGCACAATGACGACCAGGTGCTGTCAACCCTGCCTCAACTGGTCAACCGGAGTCAAAGTAACAAGCAATTCTTCCTAAATTAATCTATTGTACTCCGGGTTTTTCAGATACTGAGCGTCGATGAAAAGTATCGACTCTTGCGATCAGCCAGTTGGCTAACTAAAAGAGATGCCATGATGCAGAAAATAATGATGCAGAAAAGACGTATGCGTGCGTGGCTTGGAGCGATGGCTCTCTGTACGGGGTTGTCGTGCGCATTCTCGGTAAGCCTTGTCTGTTGGATAGCACGATCACAGTGATCGATACACAGGCCCCGAATGCTGTGTCAGTAGCCACAATCAATGTGCTGGAGGATTACAACCCAATCACTGGAACTGTCTCGTTGGATCCAGTCACCGGTGTTCCGTTTGTCGGTGCCTTACCGATCCAGTCGCCGGTCAGTCCTGACGGCAAGGGCGATGGTGACAGCCAATACCCTGACCGGGACGATTACCATGGTCGATCCACGGCCCGGTTCGGGAACAATAAACCAGATGCTGAGAGTGCTTGGTTGCGATCCAGGTTGCCATGGTCTGCAGTTCGGAGCCAAGGAGGGCGGCGGGTACTATGCCTATGTATGGAGGAAGTTTTCGAACAGTGTGATCATCGTGGATCCTGATCCAAATAACGACGGCAATCCGTCTGATGCGGTGATTGTCGGTCGTATCTCACTCACCTCGGTGGGAACGACGGCGACCGACGACACCATTGTCGGTAATCGCGGCATGGGTGGTCAGGGTATCTGACCATTCCAGTCGTGTACAACGGATGGGTCAAGAATCCGCGGAAAGTCTGGAAGGACCAACTGACGGCACCTCAGCGCAATCCGATTCAGTAAGAAATTGCTCGATCCAGCCTGGGGCATAGCCCCAGGCCGGACACCGATCAGCACCTCTCCGAAATTATCTCTCTCTCGGTTCCCCCGTGTGCCTCTCCTTCGGCCTCCGCATAACCCAGTAGACGAGGTTGGAAGGAGAAGGGCACATGACAAGTCCGTCGGGCGTGGAGCACGCGTACCCATTCTAATCCACCGTCCTGTCAGGGTGTTGACTTGTGCGGTTTCATACGTATGATGTAAAGCATGAGACAGTATCTTGCGCTTGTATCGGTGTTGTTGACTGCGGCTCTTGCTGTCCCCATCCAGGGCATTGCCGCAACGGATCCTGTCATGGCCGATTCTGCCGTCCTTGGGGAGACGAATAGCCAACGCTCTTTGAACACAGTCGAGAACAATGTCTCAATCCAATCTCCCATTACGGCCTCATCCGCAGACGTTCGAGAGGTTCCTTCAATCAGTGGTCTCTACGCATTCGGAGGGAGAAGAATGCTCCCGTATATCGGGGCAGGATTTTCTGGAGGCTACAGCGCAGAGTTAAACCGCTCCTTAGGTGGTACGCCTCCCTCGCAGAGCGACTTCGGGCTTCGAAGTCAGTTTGGGCAAATCATCTCCCCGAATGAGTTTCAAATGGGCATCCGCATTCCGTTTTAGCTGAATCGATCTCCTTCTGCTTGCTGACTCACGAGTGGGGATCTTACCCACTCATATTTCCATGAGCATTTCTGCCGTAGTCCATAGAAAGGACGAGACACGTGTTACGAGGAACATGCCTACGGGCGATTTTTTGACGAACTGTCATACATGATGCAGGATAGTCGATAGGTATCCCTGCATCCCCCTCCGTATCTGTTCAAACCTGCTCCTCGAACTGTGTCTTATATGTTCTCTGCACACGATGACTGACGGAGTTCATTTCCGTAGTCGTTAATAATAGTAAATACCTCGACAGGTTAGAGGCAATGTGCGAGGTTCGGTTGCAAGGCATTCCTCTTGCTTTAATCACTCGTCATGAAACGCACCCCTGCAACAATACTCGTCGAACTGGTGAAGGCCCGGTCTGGTAATCGGCATGACTGCGTAAGGGGCTTGGCCCTGAGTCTGGTTGTGAGCGGGTCTTTTTTGCTGCAAGGTTGCCTTGCAGGAGCCTGGTTGGCAGCCGTGACAGTGGATGCCGTACAGGGTGGTGATAGTCATGATAATCGGGGGAGTGATATTTCCTTTGAGCCCTTTGAGCAATCATGGGTGGCGCCGAAGCCACAATCGGGCAAGGCTTCCCATCGCGCAACGGTCACGAGCGTGGCGGTTCTTCCAGTTGAAGGCGATTCGGATATGGGCTCGCGGTTGGCCACTCTGTTCCAGCAAGAAACCGATTTGCGGGTCGAAGTGCCGACAACTGTCGAAGCCGGAATTGCCGCAGCCGATCCGGATTCGGCGAAAGCCGACGAGGCAGATCGCCGCGCCCTCGCCAAAGAAGTTACGCGGAAGCTGGGTGTCGATACGGTTCTTGTCAGTCGCGTTGCCGCCGGTTTACCCTCGCACCCGAGCGACTGGGGGCGGAAAGCAGATGGGACGCGTCGCCTCTATCTCTACCTGATGAATCGCGAGGGCCAACTGCTCTGGAAAGATGAACTGCCCTATACTCTGCCACATGCCTCTCCGTCGCCGGTGGAAGCATCGCTGCAGGCCTATCTCACCGAGCACGTGATGCAACATGTCAAAGAACTGCGCCTCGATGAACTTGGCTACCTGCCGAAGAAAGCCATATACAGATCCCCGCACAGATCCCCAAGAAAAATCGGCACGCTCACCCGCTAACCCTCGTCGACTATTTCACCTGCAGGTCATGAGACTGCGCCTGTTCGCTCTTCTTGCAGCGCGACCATTCCTCCGGTACAGTCTGATCCTTTCCATCATCTCGGAGCCTGTGTTCTCGATGCCGTTACTCGATGTGCCGATGTTGGCTCGTCTTCAGGAAGAGTTTCGCCTGTCGATGAAGCGACTGTTGAGCGATCTCTGTCTGGACTTGGAGAACCAATATGCCGACGTTGCGAGGTCGCTGGCCTTGCCTGTCGCCTACGTTCGGTTCCTTGGTCAAGCACTCGGACGAGATGCCTTTGCCCACTGGAAAGTCGTCGGCTGGATCGAAGCGCTGAACGACCTCGTCTATTTCATCGACTTGCTGCAACAGATTCGCGAGGAGCGGCAGCCTCGTGAGTTTGCGGCGCAGTTGTATGCCGAGTGTGAAGAGAAGTTTTTCGAGAACAGTTATCTGGACGAGCTGTTTCCACGCGGGGTCTCGCAAGCATCGGGACTCGAACGGCGGCTGAACGGACTTTGCAAGCGGCTGACGCAGGAGCTGACACAGGAATCGCTCTGCCTCGTGAAGGGACTTCCCCTCCGGTGGTGCGCCTCTCGCAAGATCCCATCCTGGGACATCGAGGTGCAGCTCGGCGATCACATCGAGCGCGCAGAGCTGTTCGGAACCATGGCGATCGGGTTGGATGGCGATGTCTACAAGTCCCCGCCATTGGTGAAGCGATCTCTTACGCAATCATCCGGTCAAGCCTCTATCCTCGTTTCTCCACAAAGGCTGTCCCTGAAGATTGGACGAAGTGTCACGCCCCTCTGTGCAATGAGAGGCAAGCAGTTGGAATGGAGTTGGAGACATCAGCCGCCTGTCATGGCCATGGGGGTTCGATCCGGCGATATCATCACAGTCGGGCCGACGCTCGTGTATGGGAAGGATCGACAGCCCAGGACTGTGGCGAGCACCTCAGCCGATCACGTGTCTCGAATCGGGCGAGCCTGGACGACTATTCAAGATGCCTGGCCTGAAGGGCAGGAGGTGCTCTCGCTCCTGACGGCTCGGATCATCCCGCTCAAGGCTAAGGGCGTCGTCAGCTTCAGCTACCGCCACCGGCCAGGGCTATCATTTATTAACTGCTTCGACCGGGACAACCTCGATTTGATCGACGATCTGATTCATGAAAATAGCCATCACCATCTCAATCTCTTATTGCGTAAACATGTCATGTATCATGGGGATCGTAACCAGCAGATTTTCTATTCTCCCTGGCGCCGCAGTCTGCGTCCGCTACGAGGGATTCTGCACGCGACGTTCACGTTCACGATGGGCGCGATGCTGTTTGAACGACTCTCGACGTGGGCATCTGGACTTGGTGGATCAGCCCGATGGAAACGCGCAGGCTTGACCCAACGCGATCTGCAACGAGCCAGGTTCCGCTGTCTTGAAGAAGTGGAATCCGTCCGCTACTCGATCCAGGATTTGGGGTACGCCGGCTGGCACCTCAAGTGGCTCACAGGCTCAGGCCGGCGGCTGCTCAAGCAGTTGTCAGCAGCGATCGGGCAGATCGAGCACCACATCGCGCCCCACAGAAAAGCAGTCCTCGCCTCCACATTCGGCCCAACCCTCCGGCGGCATATCAAGGAACTCCAGCAAGCCAGGCAAACCTACGGGCCAGTGCGGTTAGGGAAGGTATGAGCAAGACCGCTGGACAGGCGACAGATTCTGTACTAACATTGTTGGTACGGGAGGGCTGTCATGATCAAGACACTCAAGAAGCACGGAAACAGCATGGCGCTGGTCATTGAAAAGCCTATGATGGAAGCTCTGGGTATTACTGAAGAGACACCGCTTCAGGTCACGGTGAATGGAAACGCACTCGTCGTCACGCCTGCGAATGTCGGCGTCGGTCCTAAACGGATGAAGGTGGTCATCAAGGAAATCCGCAAACGCTATGGGCCAATGCTGAAAAGGCTGGCGGATTGATTTGTGGAAAACACCACCTTCCTCAGCCTGGACGATGTCCTGTTGCTCCATGCCGACACCATTGCTATAGACGGTGGCTCACACGGGGTCAGAGATCACGGCCTGCTTGATGCTGCCGTTGCGATGCCTCGTCAGCAGTTTGGCGGTGCATTCCTCCATGAAGATCTTGCCGCAATGGCTGCGGCCTATCTCTTCCACATCGCCCAGAACCATCCCTTCATCGATGGGAACAAGCGCGCTGCAGTGATGTCCAGCCTGGCATTCCTTCGGCTCAACGATGTTGACATCTCAATGGCTTCGCAAGAACTTGAAGAGACCACTCGCCGAGTTGCGTCTGGTGAACTGAATAAGGAAGCATTGACACAGTGGATGCGGGTTCAGATCGGCAAGGGAAGGTAACTCCCCGTAGCCATATCGATGAACTTCGCCAGGCCCGCCAGACCTACGGGCCGGTGCGGCTGAGTAGAGTCTAATAGTCGGTCAGAAACTGGTGGGATGTCGGATAACAGGGTGTTGTTATGCTGACCATCGTTGCCTGTGGTATGAATCTATGGCATACTCTATTCATACCACTATAGGTGAGGCGTAACGATGTCAAAAGTAGCAACGAAGGTGGCGGTCAGCTTGCCCGACAAACTCTACCGAGCTGTTGAGCGAGCCCGCAAGAAAAGCGGGAAGAGCCGCAGCGCCGTGATGCAAGATGCCCTACACCATTGGCTTCGGCAGCAGGAGCAGGCTGTCTTAATTCGGGAGTATGAGGCCGGCTATCAGAAAAAGCCGGAAAGCAAGCAGGAGGTCAAGGCGGCTGAGGCTTCGGCTGTTCGATTGCTCGTCACGGAGGATTGGTGATGCGGCGCGGAGAAGTCTGGTGGGCCGACCTGCCTGTGTCGGCCGGTCGGCGTCCTGTTGTGTTGCTTTCTCGCAACGAAGCGTATGCAGTACGAGAGTTGGTGACGGTTGCACCGGTCACGACTCGTGTGCGTCACATTCCAACCGAGGTCGTGCTGGGAGTCGCAGAGGGGTTGCCGAAGCCCTGTGTGGCGAACCTTGATACCATCACCACCATTCCCAAGAAAACATTGAGTGAGCGAATCACCGTCTTGTCACCGGAGAAGCTGACCGCGGTCGAACGAGCCGTGAAGTTCGCCTTAGGGTTGCCTGAATAGTTCAGGGATGAACCAGCACGTTGCCAACACGGTAGGGGGAATGGCCGCATCTGAATTGAAAAGACGCCGGCTTAATTTAGGATACATCTAGGCCGACCGCGTCGTTCAATCGTAAAAAGACTCGCGAGCCCTTTTGTTCTGATGATGTACACGCACGTGTTGAACAAAGGCGGCCACGGGGTGAGGAGTCCGATCGATGGTCTGTGAACCGTCTTATACAGACTGCATAAGCCGACGACCTGAAAGCGGCATTGGAGCAGAACTTGCCCTGCTCCAATGGGTTAGGGCGGGCAATCGGTG
>JAWXBV010000161.1:0-21244 GCA_034440335.1 Nitrospirota bacterium
AAAGTGTGCGCGTATAACTTTCTCGAAAGTGCCATTTCTGCGGGAAACCAAGCGATTATTGAGCACAGACTACGCACTATTTGATGGTCGGCTCAGTATGGAGGTTTTCGAGATTGGTAAATGCCGAGACAGCTATGTCAAGCCGCGCGATGCAGCTCGCATCCTTCGCGAAAATGATTTATCGGTAGCTGTTGGACAGTGCTCGGAACTCAAGGCATTGGTAAACACAATCCTCTCCGTATGCGGCGGAGCGGTCATCCCATGATATCGCCGAATGGAATCTTCACTTCCCATTGGTGCCCAGTTTCGCCAGGTCGGGAAGCCGAGCAGGACTCGAACCGGATAAAAAGCGGGCGTAAAACGGTCGTATGGTAGAGCTATTTCTCACTCATTCCAGATCACTCTATCTCACTCCTTCTCAGGTCATAAACCTTTCACAATCCAACATAAAACTGCGTCATCATTGAGAATGCTGAGTTAGCCCCAAATTAAATCCCGCCTTTGACACCACGGTAATTTAGGGCGGCGGATGTCCCGGTGCCTGACCGATGATGTGAACCCTCGGACCAAGGGGGAGTGGAATTACATGGTCGTCGTTCGGCTCAGCTCCAAAGACCCACACAAACAATTTCTGCGCGTCGTTCAGCTCCGGCTCCTTCGGGATGCCATACTGTTCCTTCTGCATCGTCTCATCGTAAAGGCCAATGCAGCCGTGCGAGACCGGATAGCCCGGCAGATCCCGTCCATGAATCCAATAGGACACACCTTCCCTATTCACATGGAAGCGGAGCGCGTAGTTCATCGGGTACGGCCGGTCCGTCCCTTCGATCGTATACAGAGAGGATTGATGGGCACGATGGGCGGCAGAGAGACGAAATTCGCCGGTCGGAGTGTGGTTGTCTCCGCTCCCTGATGCGATGGGCTGAGCAAATCTGAGTGCGCCAAACTCATAGGCTCCGAGAAACTGTTCAGCCAGATCGATCAGAATAAACTGCTCGTCCAATTCTGCCGTTTGATAGAACATCGGGAGCGGATTGAACGATGCCAGATCCTCAATCCGCCTCGGCACTTTGATCGAGCGACCAGGGCGCGCATGCCGCCGATCGATCCGATTGAATCGCGCCACGTTGATCCAGTACTCGCCAAATATCGTCTCCAGCGATTTGCCGGACGGAATGACACGGCAGTCCCACTCCACCATGGCATCACTCGGATAATGAATCGCGCAGAGTCCGCGATACTTCTTGGGGGAATCAGCTTGTGCGGAAACGGGAAAGAGCGAAGCCATTATCACGGCCACGGCAATCAGTGAACTCCAGAAGAAGCAAGGCATAGTAGTGGACATGGTCGATACACTTCTGAACAACGCAACGCTGAATCATAGTCTGATCCCCTTCAGGCTGTTCAAAAAGACCGTCAGCAAGGCCGCAGCCGACGAAAGCACCGGAGGCGTAGCCTCAGGGCTACGTTGAGGATGCTTTCGAGGCGAGAACGAAGCTGGCGGTTTTTTCAACAGCCTGTTAAGACCAATACTGCGATGCTTTCATATACCCAAACAGCAGATCCCGCCTCGCCAGAATACCGACGAGCTTACCGTTCCGCACGACAGGCACCCTCGTGATGTATCGATCCTGGAACAGATTCGCCACCTCTTCCAGTTTCATATCTTCAGTAGCCGTCACCGGGTAGATGCTCATCATTTCGACCGCCTTGACCTTCTGCAAATCCCGGCCCTCGATCATCGCCTGAAGCAGATCATACTCGCTTATCAGGCCAACCAAAGTCCGATCCTCTTCCACCACCGGCAGGCTGCCGAAGTTTCGTTGGGTCATCAGCCGGCTGATGGTCAAGGCATCGGTCCTGGTGCCACAGGTAAAGACCGCATCCTGCATCAATTGCCCCACCGTCAAGGTCTTCGGGTCGCAGGCCGTTGCAAGGAACTCCGTTTTTCTCATAGATCCTCCATTTCTATCCTCTATCCGGGAACCTGCAGCACAACAAAAGAGCATCTCCGCAGGCTGCTCAAAATGGCTGTCCTTCTCACCCACCCAACCCCGGCGCGCCAAGACGCGCCGTTCCACGGGTAAGGCCGCAGGGAGCAACTAAAGTGGTCCCTCCAAGCTTGGTCGTTGACGTTTCGCCAGAATGGCCCGGGGAGTCCCCCACTGCGCGCGTTAAATCAGGCCCTTCCGATTCTCTCTATCTATCTTTAGGGGAGTGGCCGAGGCTGCCCTTTACTGCGCGCATCGAACGAGCACATTCCTATCGTGCGCGTTCTGCGAGCAAGAAGGGCACCTGGCTACTCCCTGCCCGGCTGGAGGTCATTTTCAGCAGCCTGCTACGCACGCCCGGCTGCCAAGTAGGCACGCAACACATCCCGCCTGGCGATAATACCCACGAGCTTGTCTTTTGCGTCCACCACCGACACGCGAGTCAAATCACTGGCTCTGAACACATGAATCAGCGTCGGGAGCAGTGCTTCCGGGTGGATCGAATAGGGGTTACAGGTCATGATCTCACTCGCGGTGACGGTGCCAAGTTTGTGCCCGTCATCCATGGCGGCCAGTAGATCATGTTCGCTGACGATGCCTAGGAGCGTATCTTTCGCGTCCACCACCGGCACAGCCCCAAATCCCTCGATCATGAGCGACGCGATGACGTCGCCTTTGGTCTTGAGATGAGCAGACTGCACCATTTTCTGCATGACCTGCTTGACCATCATCACACTAAAATCTTTCTTCGTTCGTGTCCTAGCCTTCTTCTTTGTCGGCATGTACCCCTCCTCTAGCAGAATAGCCACGTGAAACGAGCGGGAAAGGAAGTTCTGAGTTCTGAGTTCTGAGTTCAAAGCTTCGAAAACCTCGAACCCTCCCCCACCACGGCTTTCTGCTCCGCCTCAAGCTCAGAACTCAAAGCTTCTTCGCCCGTCTCGCCTTTCCCGCTCGTCGCACATCGCTCGCATGTGTTGACCCTAATCACCACAGTGATGCGTTCCTCTCTGCTGCAAAACGCCCCATCATCCATAGACACTGGCATACCATTTCTCTTCATAACCGCTTAGAACAGGGCTGATTCTCCTTCTTTGCTCCCCTGCATCACAGGCACATCCAATGCAGAACTGATACCTAGAATGGCCGGTGTATTATTGGCGTCATGAAGGAAGGGAGTCTGTCATGCGAATTCTTTGTGCCGTGGATGGGTCTGAATGCTCGCAGTGGGGAATACAAGCGCTCGAAGCGCTCGCCGGCCGGGAGCCGGAGATTGTCACACTGCTCCATGTGGTCGATCCATCGGCCCTCCGAGGGGGCAGAGGGAGGAATCCCGTGGCGGAGAAGCGCGCCCTGGCCGCCATGGAGAAGGCCGGTGGCATCCTCCTCCGCGAAGCAGAGCGCTCAGCTCGAGTTGCCCTCGGACAGGCTGTGACCGGCCCTCGCACCACATTTCACCGCACCTTAGCCCATGGGCCCCTCGCCCAGACGATCGTGCGACAGGCGCGGCGTGCAAAGGCCGATCTCATCCTCATCGGATCCCGCGGGTTGAGCGATATTCGAGGATTCTTACTGGGGAGCATCTCCCGACAGGTCGCATCGATCGCCCCCTGCTCGGTTCTCGTCGTGAAACAGCCGATCCCGCAGTTGAGACGAGTGACCCTCGCGGTCGATGATTCAACACACTCCCGAACCGCCGCTCGATTTCTTCGATCCCGCATTCTTCCGGAATCTGCCACAACCACCATCCTCTCCTCGGCCGAGAGACCGGTGACCGACTTGGCCGTTCGATATTTATCCAAAGCCCAAGTCGCCGAACTGGAGCGACCGGTCGTCGAACGAGCCACCAGACTGGTCGGGACATTGCGGGAGGACTTCCTAAAAGAAGGCTTCGCCGTCGTCACAGACGTGCAGATGGACCACGTCATCGACAGCATCGTCAAACAGGTGGAGGCCACGCATGCCGATCTCCTGGTGATCGGGTCTCGCGACTTGACCAAGAGCGAGCGGCGCTATCTCGGCAGCGTCTCTGAGAGTCTCCTGAGACATGCTCCCTGTTCCGTCCTGATCGTGCGAGGCAAGCGTGCCTGACCTCAACGAGCGACCGCTCCACCAACTCACGGTTGATGAAACCTTCACGTACCTAGAGTCCAGGGAAGGTGGCTTGTCGCCCGAAGAGGCACAGCAACGACTCAGTCGGTATGGCCCCAATGTTCTGGAGGAGCCGGGGCAGTATTCATTGATTCGAGGGTTCCTCAACCAGCTCACTCACTTCCTGGCGATTCTGCTCTGGATCGCCGTCGCCCTGGCATTCACGGCAGAATTCATGAAGCCAGGCGAAGGGATGGCCACGCTCGGCTGGGCGATCCTCGGTGTGATCGTCATCAACGCCGTCTTTGCCTTCTTTCAGGAATATAAAGCGGAGCGCGCGGTGCATGCCCTCCATCGCCTCCTCCCTGCCAGGGCCTGGGTGCTGCGCAACAACCAACCGCATGACGTGCCACGAAGCGAGATCGTGCCGGGTGACGTGCTCGTGATCGAAGAGGGAGAACAGATCCCTGCCGACGCCCGGCTCATCGAAGCCGCCGACATGCTGGTCGACCTCTCCTCGCTCACAGGCGAATCCCAACCGAAGCGGCGGACAGCGGAACCGGTCACCGATGGACATCTCCTGGACATTCCCAATCTCGTCTTCGCCGGCACCCCCGTGCTCTCCGGCAGAGGCAGGGCGGTCGTCTCCGCCACCGGCATGCAGACAGAATTCGGCAAGATCGCCCGCCTCTCCACGAGCGTGGAAACAGGTCTCAGCCCCTTGCAGAAAGAGATCGTGAAGGTCACCCATGTGGTTGCCATGCTGTCGGTCGCCATGGGCGGGGTCTTTTTCGTCATCGGCATCTCCATGGGCTTGGGCTTCTGGATCAGCGCGATCTTCGGAATCGGCATCATCGTGGCCAACGTGCCGGAAGGATTACTCCCCACGGTGACGCTGGCCTTGGCGTTGGGCAGCCAGCGTATGGCGAAACGCCACGCGCTCATCAAGCAACTGACGTCGGTGGAAACCTTAGGCTGTACCACCGTCATCTGCACGGATAAGACCGGGACGCTGACCGAGAACCGGATGCGCGTGGTTCGTTTCTATATGGACCATCTCGAAATCGAGGTGCAGGAACACTGTCTGGTGATCGCCGGACGTGTGACCAGTGCCATCGAAGCCGAGGAGTATGCGCCGCTCTTCGATGCGATCATCCACTGCCACAATGCCAAGCGCGTGAGGCAGACCGGCGGCCGCCCCACCGTCACAGGCGATCCAACCGAAGTGGCCCTGGTCGAGTTCGCGCAGGATCACGGACTCCTCCACCAGGAACCGTTGCCCCGAATGGGCGAGCTGCCGTTCGACGCGGACCGGAAGCGCATGTCCACCCTTCATTGGCGTGAGGGCCGACTCGTGGCCTTCGTGAAGGGGGCGCCGGAATCGCTCGTCCCCCTCTGCCATCAGATACGTCACCAAGGCGCTCTATCACCGATGAGTCAGGAAGACCGTCGGCGCATCATGTTGCAAAGCCAGACCTTCGCGCAACAGGCCTATCGAGTCCTGGCAGTGGCCATGCGAGACATTGAAACGGGTGTCGAAAAATTGGATGTCGACCGGGTGGAACAGGGCCTCACCTTCCTCGGCCTCGTCGCGATGATCGATCCCCCGCGCCGTGAAGTGCCGGAGGCCATCGCCCGCTGCCGCCAAGCCGGCGTGCGCACCATCATGATTACCGGCGACCATCCGCTCACGGCGCTGGCCATTGCCCGCCAGATCGGATTGGCCCAGAAAGAGTCCCTCACCGATCCGGGCGGAGACTGTTCCGTGATCGAAGGACACCAGGTTGAAACGATGAGCGACGACTCGTTGCGTCGGCTCCTGACACCCACCCTCCCTGATAAGGCCGAGCCGGTCTTCGCGCGCATGGCCCCCCGGCACAAGATGCGTGTGGTGTCGGTGCTGAAAGACATGGGCGAAGTGGTGGCCGTCACGGGCGACGGGGTAAACGACGCGCCGGCGCTCAAGAAAGCCGATATCGGCATTGCGATGGGCATCACCGGAACAGACGTGGCGAAAGAAACAGCGGACATGATTTTGCTCGACGACAACTTTGCGACCATCGTCAACGCCATCGAAGAGGGTCGGGCCGTCTACGCGAATATTAGAAAGTTTTCCACCTACGTGCTGGCGAGCAACGTGCCCGAGGTCGTCCCCTATCTGGCGTATGGCCTGTTCGGAATTCCTCTGGCGCTTACGGTCCCGCAAATCCTCGCCGTGGATCTGGGGACCGACATGATTCCGGCCTTGGCCCTGGGTGCTGAAAAGCCCGACGCCGGCATGATGTCAATCCCGCCGCGCCCGTGCACGGAACGGTTGATGAACCTTCCGCTCCTCCTGCGCGCCTATGTTTTCTTGGGGCTGATCGAAGCTGGGATCGCCATGGGTGCATTCTTCTTATTGCTCTTCACCCAGGGATGGACCTGGGGCATGCCGCTCGCCTGGTCCGATCCGCTCTACAAACAGGCCACCACCGCCACCTTCGCCGCCATCGTCATTGCCCAGGTAGCGAACGTGTTCGCTTGCCGCTCAGACCGGGTGTCGCTCTCTCAACTCGGCTGGTTCAGCAATCCATTGCTCATCTGGGGAATCGCAACAGAACTTGTCGTCCTGGCGTTCATCATCTATACGCCATGGGGCAACGAGATCTTTGCAACCAGCCCCTTGCCTGCCTGGATCTTCGGACCGCTCGCGCTGGGGGCCATTGCGCTATTGTTCGCAGAGGAAAGCCGGAAGTTCATCGTGAACCGATTCGATAAGGGGCGGGCTCGTGAGGTCTCAAATGCCTGCGTCAAACGACCACTATGAATGGTCTCTCCACGCTCGCTCGTTTCCTCTCCCCACCGCTGCACCTGAACGTGACACAGAAATGGCGGCCTGGGTATATCCCAAACTGCGCGCGTCGAACGACCCTCATCCAACTAATTGACTCTTGAACCTCCCCCCACATAGCAGAGGCGAGATGCCCTCACCCCAAGACTTGCCCCCGCTCAGCCCTTCTCCACTGCCTGAACCCCTGGATGATAGGTGCCGTACACATAGACGGGAATGGACAGATGGCCGAGATGTTTTTCTATCAGCGGCTTCACGTCCTTCCAGTCGAGCCCGCCCACGCCAGTAGCTAAGCGTGGAAGCGCAATACTCTTGAACTTCTCAGCTTCGATCACTTTGCCCAGCGCTTTGAGACAGTGGTTCACGTTCTCGATTGTGGCTCGACCAGGTTTGGCCCCGTGACTTGCCGCAGCCTCCTGAGTAAACAGGTTCACAATCCGAACAGCTCCAACGCCGGACCAGGTCCATAACTCGCCGCTCTTGGGGGTATACGTCTGAGAGTAATGCCGGAAGTCCTTATACATTGCCGGCCACCGCTCTCGAAGCGCCAAAGCTAGCCCGTTTGCAAAATTGTCGTTGGGTGCGACACCGTGAGCTAATGCCTCCGCCTTCGTCAATAAAATATCCCCCGCCACTTCCTTCAACATGTCACATCCTCCTCCATCGAGTTAGTGATGAATCTCGCATCCTGTCACAGAGAGCGAGATGAATGACTTACGCGCGACTCCACCATTTCGCGACGAACCGTTATGAATCAAGCGGGCTAGGGGCGAAACGGTTTCACATCGCCTGACGTACGCAACATCTTGTTCACCTCGTCGAGGTGCAGCTCTTCGCCGACGATCATCTCTCGCGCATATTCCTCCAACAGAACGGACTTTCCCTCGGAGATTTTCAGGAGTTCGTAATAGGCGCAGATGGCGGCCTTCTCGTGCTCCAAGCTTTCCCATAGAATGTCTCCCACGTCATGCTTCTCGGTTTCCAAGAGTGTCCCGATTTTCAGCGATGGGTGGCCGCCGAGTAACGTAACCAGTTCTCCGGCTTTATGCGCATGGGCAAGGCTCTCGTCAGCATTACTCTTCAGCCAAGACACGATAGGAATGCGGTTATAGCCATAGACCATGAGGGAGTAATGGGTATAGCGGACGACTCCCGCCAACTCATGCTCCATAATTTTATTGAGTATCTCAACCGCGTGTTTCGTGTCTTGATCGTTCATCTCATGCCTCCTGTTCATACCCCTATTCTGACGTCTGCAACGCCCGCCTTGGCAGCATGGCACACCACCGTCAGCGCTTCGTTTGGAGACAAGTCTACTCGAAAGCCCGGCGCGTATCCATCTCGTTCTATGCGTGGAATAGCCCTTGTCTTTTGTTCTCCTCTACCCTATAGAATGGGCGAGTCATACCCGACAAACTCTCAGCATCTGTGACACCCCACGCAGTTGCACTGGAGTACCGACTATGAAAATGCTGCTGATCGTGTTTCGTCATTCGATGGTAGAGCACATCCATGCCCTGCTGAGAGAATACGACGTCACCGCCTTTACTGAACTGCACAATGTCGCCGGAAGGGGAGAGACCGGACCCAACGTTGAGTTCCTCCTGACACCGGGCTCCAACTGCATGATCCTCACTGCGGTATCGGAGCAGCTGGCCTACCGCCTCATCGATGGATTCACGCGCTTGAAAGCGGATCCGAAGATGCATCAGGGCGACAACATGCTCCCTCTGCATGTGTTCGTCCTTCCCTGTGAGCAAGCGGTCTAGCCCGCATGATTCATGAGGGTTCGTCGCGACATAGCCTGAACGCGCATTCCTCGTGAAGCGTATAGCGTCCCTCGACAGGCTCGGGACGTCCTGAGCCCGTCGAAGGGCGTCCCTCGTGTAAGTGTTTCGAGTTTCATGTTTCTGGTTTCACGTTGTGTGAGTCGGATTGGTGAAATTCAGAGGTCGAACCTGAAACTTGGAACCTGAAACTCGAAACTCCACTTCCGGACGAACGACGTTTCACGCGCGTCGCAGCAGCGAATCCACAATGGCAGCAGAAGCGCTCATGCATCATGCGGGCTAGGGATGGGGGCTGATTGATCTCCCACTGCGCGCAACTTTCTCACCCGCCCACCCATTGGCAGATACTTTACACCCGCCCCACCCTCCGATTGCTTCGCAATCGATTTCCTGTGACGTGCCATGAGCCCAGGCGAGGGCCTTCTGTTTCCTCCTCTGCACTATCTCACCTTCTCGCCCAAGGGAATCGCCAGACTGTCCTTCACTGCGCGCATCGAACGAGCACAGTTTTATCGTGCGCGTTCTGCGAGCAAGAAGGATGGTCTGGCGGCTCCCGACACCCTCTATTCGAACAACCTCTTCACCCCCGCCTTAATCTGATCCAGCCCTTCACGCAAATCGGTCTCAAGAACATCAGCCCTCGCCTGCACCGAAAGACGCTTGACCTTGACCTGATCCTTGAACAAAACCAGCTTGGTGAGCAGCTCCTCTTTCGTTGATTCGAGCGTGACTTGCTGCTTGGCTTTCTCACTCGCAAACCGGTCCTTGAGTGCCTCGAACTCGGCTTCGAGCTTGCTGGTCAGGCCGGCGAGATCTTCCCACATCTTGGCGGATTCGAACGGGGCTCCTTTCAGCTTCTGTTCTGCAACGAATTCGAACTCACTCAGAGCCTTCAGGATCTTCGTCCTTTGCTCTTCGAACGTATCGCGGGCCTCTGCCTTACCGAGGGCCAATTGCACTTGGAGATGTTCCAACTTGGCCTGCACATCCATCTTCGTCTGCGCTGCGATTTCCTTCGACTTCTGTACGTCATCCTGGACTTGCATGAGCAGACCCCGCAATTGTTGCTTACGCTGTTCCAGCCCCTGAATCGCTTGATCTTTCGTCTGGGTCAGTTGTGCCTCCAGCGCCAGCGCCTGGTGCTCCAACGCATCCAATGTGTTGTCGATCGACGCTCTGATCTCTTTCATTCGCGACATCGCATCCTCCTCTTTGTGAAATACAAGGTGCAAACCGACTGCGTTCTTCCCATGATGGCATTACATCGCAATTCCCTGCTCCGCAACAGGCCTGCTGCCTCCGCGGGCCGGAGGGAGAGACTCCTTGATCCTATCCAAAATCTTTCTCGAACGAAGCTCGTCGCCCGTGAGACCCACGCGAACGGTTATCCTGGTTCGGGACTCTCCCACGGACTCCAGGTCGATCCAGACATGCGCACGATCGGCGAACTCCGATTCCATATGGGCGGACAGTGTATCGGCCCGCTCCTCCGACAGCGTCAATCCCAACTTCTTCATCGCATTCAGCGTGGCCCCATGGACGGCAGGCACGTCGTAGCTAAGCTCCTCCGTTAATTTGCCCATCACATAGACGGTGCCGGCGGCTCCCCCCGCCGCCCCAACGAACAAGGCCACGCAGCCGGAACTGAACGCGGCAAGCAAGATCCAGATCGCCCAGCCTGCCACCGTCGTGATCCGCGGCGCCTCTATCGAAATATGACGATTCATATGGTACTTCGCTCCTTTGAATTATCGAAGAACGGTGATTGAAGAACACAAGCAATGACCGTCAGGTCTTGCGCTCGCACAATGCCAGTGGATGCATCTCTTCATGACAACCAGTGCTGACCCTATCCCTCACTTGGCGAGGGTCCGCACATAGGCCAGCACGTCTCGGCTCTCTTTCTCCGAGAGGCGGGCTTCCCAAGGTGGCATGTTCGGTTTGCCTTCATGAAGGGTTTTGAACAGGTCGGCATCGGATTTCTTTCTGATCGACGGTGAGGTGAGGTTCGCCGGATCCGGTCCACGAGAAAACCTGTACCCATCTCCTCCGCCCTGAGGCCCGTGACAGCCGGTGCAGTGTCTGGCAAACAGGGCCTGGCCATTCGCCACATCGCCGCCCTGCGCCTTAGGCTCAGCTTCTGCTTGCGCCACAGTCACAAATAGAAGTCCGCTCACAAACCCGACCGCTAACATTCTGAGTAGCCAACTCATCTTCATAAATCCTCCAGCTCGATGTGTTCATGCCGACCGGGCACAACAGGCAAGGACATATCTCCAAGCCCTCGTCGAGAGACACTACACCATCGGACGATATACATGCTCCTTCCAAGCTTGCTTGCTTCTCTTCACGGGAGGGTTGTCTGCTTGATCTCCCACTGCGCGCGTCCAACGAAGGCCGATCCATCTGGTCTATCTCGTCTATCTGGTTGGTCGGACTGGAAATTCATCCAGAAGAACCAGACAGACCAGAAAGACCAGCCAACCAGACAGACGAATCCGGGCGCGTTGCGCGAGCACAGGAGATCAACAGACCACCCTCCCCTCACCCTCCAAGCTCGCTCGCAACCTCTCCCAAAGGGGCGGGCTCGTGAGTCCTCAACTGCGCGCGTCGAACGAGCACATTCCTATTGTGCGCGTTCCGCGAGCACGGAGGACTCGCGCGCCTGCCCCGTCACACCCACTCAGGCGCATAGTCCTTCCCCGCTTCTTTTTCTGCAAACCATCGATAGAGGGCCGGCAAGACCACCAACGTGAGAGCCGTTGAGGTGAAGAGCCCTCCGATCACGACGGTCGCAAGCGGTCGCTGCACTTCGGCGCCGATCCCTTGCGCAAGCACCAACGGCAGCAGGCCCAACAGGGTCGTCATCATCGTCATGACGACCGGGCGAAGCCGGAGGACGCAACCTTTGACGATGGCCTCGTCCATCTGCGTGCCTTCATTGCGCAACTGATTAATATAGGAAACCAGCACGATCCCGTTCCCCACCGCCAAGCCAAAGAGTTCGATAAAGCCGATGGAAGCCGGCACGCTCAGGTATTGCCCGCTCAGCCACAGAGACACCAGGCCGCCGATCAAGGCAAAGGGAAGATTGATCATGATCAAGGTCGCGTACCGAAGCGAGTGAAAGGCCCAGAAGAGGAGAAAGAATACGAGTCCCAACGTGATCGGCACCACGATCAACAGCCGCGCATTGGCCCGCTCCATGTTCTCGAAGGCTCCACCCCATGTGATGGTATACCCTTCAGGCAAGTGTATCTGTTGTGCCAGTTTCTTCCGCCCTTCATCCACGACGCCGCCGATGTCGCGCCCGACGACATTGAAGCCGATGTAGATGCGGCGCTTCACATGCTCGCGGCTGATGCGGGCCGGGCCTTCGCGCATCTCGATCGTGGCCAGTTCGCTCATCGGAATCAGCGCCCCGGACGCCGACTTCACCCTGATCTCTCCGATGGCGCCGATGCTGTTGCGCTGTGGTTCCGGGAACCGAAGCGTCAATTGAAACCGCCGCTCGCCTTCGTACACATTGGTCGCTGCCTTGCCGCCGATGGCGGTGGTGATGATCTCCTGCACGTCTGCCACATTGATGCCGAAGCGGGCGATCTTCTGGCGGTCGATGTCGACCGTCAGATAGGGCTGCCCGGCAATCTGTTCGACCTTGATATCTTTGACGCCGTTGATCTGCTGCATCAAGGCAGCAATCTCCTTCGCCTTGTCGTGCAGGACATCGAGATCCTCCCCGAATAATTTGATCGCACACGAGGTCCTGACCCCGGAGATCAGCTCGTCCACCCGTTCCTGAATCGGCTGGCTCATCAGCACGGAAATACCAGGGATCTCTGCGAGTTTCTTGCGGATCGCATCGGTCAACCCCGATTGGGTCTTCGCCGTCGTCCAAGTGCTGCGGTCATGCAATGAGACAATCGGGTCGCTCTCATACAGATCTTCCGGATGGTAGGGAATTTCGGCTCTTCCGATTCTGCTCACAGCCATCTTCACTTCGGGAAACTCCAACATGGCCTTGTGGGCTTGCTTCTCCATCTCGATGGACTCGGCCAACGATACACTCGGCAGCCTTACGACTTGGGGAGTCAGGGATCCTTCCTCAAGGAGTGGAATAAACTCCCGACCCACGAATGGAACGAGCGCGAGGCTGCAGAGCACGATCGCCGTCGAACCGGTCAGGACGAGACTGCGATGCCGGAGCGTCCGTTGCAACAGAGGCACATAGCGCTGTTTCATCCAACGCGTGAGGCGCGTTTCCTCCGGATGGTCTCCGCGCAAGATCAGAGACGCGAGCACCGGCGACAGGGTCAGCGTGACCACAACCGAGGCCAGGAGCGCGATCACCAACGTATAGGCCAGCGGCGCAAACATCTTTCCTTCCATGCCATGGAGCGTCATCAGCGGCAGGAAGACGACGCTGATGATGAGAATGCCGAAGAGGATCGGACGGCCCACTTCTTTCGTGGCCTGAAGAATCACCTCCGACGTGCTCTTCCTCGTTGCGCCATTGTTCTGCGCCAGGTGCCGATAGACGTTTTCGACGACGACCAGCGACCCGTCCGCGATTTCGCCGATGGCGATGGCCAGCCCTCCGAGCGTCATCAAGTTGGCCGAGAGCCCCAACCGCTGCATCACGATGAATGTAATCAGGGGGGTGACGATGAGCGAGACCGTCACGACGAGGGCGCTGCGGACGTGGCCCAGGAAGAAAAAGAAGACGAAGACCACCAGCACGATCCCTTCGATCAAGGCATTCCGCACCGTCGCGATCGCCGCCGCAACCAATTCAATGCGATCGTAGAAGGGCACGAGCTTCATACCTATGGGGAGGATGTTGCTCTGCTGGAGATCGTCCACCTTGGTCTTGACCGCCTCGACCACCTGACGAGCATTGCCTCCGCGAATCATGAGCACCGTCCCGATTACGACCTCCCGCTCCCCATTGAGGACCACCGCACCATGGCGAACGGCGTGGCCGATGCGGACTTCCGCGACATCACGAACGAAGACCGGCGTGCCGCCGGACTCTTTCACGATGATGGACTCGATATCGTTCACGCTCTTGATCAGGCCCAGGCCGCGGACGATCGCGCGTTCCGCATAGCGATCCAGCACGTTGCCGCCGGCATTGGCATTATTCTTTGCGACCGCCTCGTAGATCTGATGGAGCGTCAGGTCGAACTTGCGGAGCTTGGCCGGATCGACCAGAACTTGATACTGCTTCACAAACCCGCCCATGCCGTTCACATCGATCACGCCCGGCAGGCCCTTGAGCAGCGGGCGCAGGACCCAGTCCTGGAGCGTACGCTGATCCGTCAACTCAGTCTCGACGATCGTGGGATCGGTCGCCGTCACATTCGGGCCTGCCCTGAGCCCTGTCGAAGGGCCTTCCACATAATAGTGATAGACCTCGCCCAGCCCCGTCGTGATGGGAGCCATCACTGGTTCGAGCCCCTCTGGTAAGCGCTCCTTCGCCGCCATGATCCGTTCGAGCACCAACTGGCGGGCGAAGTACATATCCACGTCGTCATTGAACACGACCGTGATCTGGGACAGGGCGAATTTTGAAAGGGAGCGGATCTCCGCTAAACCAGGCAGACCGGTCATCTGGAGTTCGAGTGGATAGGTGATGAATCGTTCGACTTCGACCGGCGAGAGGCCCGCCGCCTCGGTCAACACCTGTACCTGGATGTTCGTCACATCTGGGTAGGCATCGATCGGAATAGACTGAAAGGCAAAGACTCCGGCCACGGACAAGAGACAGGTCAAGCCCAGGACCAGGCTCCGTTGCCGCAGCGAGAATTCCACAAGAGAGGCGATCATGGCGTCGGTTCGATCTTGTGCCGTTCCATTTCAGACTTGAGCACGAACGATCCCTTGGTCACGACCTGCTCGCCGGCGCTCACCCCCTCCAACACCGCCACCAGCTCTCCCTGCTCGCTTCCCACCTTGACCATTCGCATTTCGAAATCGTTCGTCCCCCGTTGAACAAACACCATTTTACCGGTCGGCCCGTTTTGGACTGCCTCGATCGGCACAGTCAACGCATCCGGGGTCGCTGTCGCATAGACGCGGACGATGGCGAACATTTCCGGTTTCAGCAACTGATCGGAGTTCGGTACCGTCACCCGCAGGCGCATCGTACGGGTCGCAGAATCGAGCACATCGCCGACGTAGGTGATCGTGCCCTGAAAGACGCCATGGGGATAGGCGAACGCAATGACATCCACCTTCTGGTCCTTGCGGATATACTGCACGTCCTTCTCCGGCACGTTGCCGACCACCCACACATCCGAGAGATTCGTGACGGTAAAGAGCTTCTGCTCCATCTCGACCACCTCGCCCCTCGTGATATTGCGCATGATGACCCGGCCGTCGAATGGCGCGCGCAGGGACACATCGGCCTTGATCGTATCCTCGCGATTCAGCCGCTCGACTTTCTGCCGGGGGACGCCGAGCAGTTCCAGACGGTTTCGCGCCTCGCGCGCTTCTGCTTGGGCCGTTTTCATCGTGGCCTCGCGGCGCTGCAACTCGGCCAGACTCACAACCTTTTCTTCATGCAAGCCCCTAGCGCGCTCAAATGCGAGTTCCGCTTCGTGCAATCTTGCCGCAGATTTCAGATAGGCCCCCTCCGCCAGACCAAGGTCCGTACTGTGGAGCATCGCCAGCAAGGCATCTTTCTTCACATCTTGGCCGACATCTACATGGACCTTCACCACCCGGCCCCTGATGAGCGTGGTCACCTCAGCCAACTCATTTTCGTTGGCTTGAACGGTGGCGGTATATTGCCGAGGCACCAGCAGCGCCCCACGGGCAACCGGCGCCACCTCGATCACCGTCCGCGCAAGTTCTTCGGCTGTGAGATGGACCATTCCAGGCCTGTCGGCCACAACGGCCTTCTTGGCCTCAGACGCTTGATCGGGAGTTCTCTCGCAGGCAAGAAATCCAATGATCGCAAAGGCAACGAGGAGAACTGTCGCGTGATATGCGTGAAGCGTGAAACGTGAAGCGTGAAACGTGAAGCGTTCGAATTCGAAAACGAGATACGCTTCACGAACGACGCTTCACGTTTAAGCATTCTGCTAGAAAATCTTGGCCCCATGGTCGTACAACTCCATTAAAAGAATCAGCATGAGGCGTGCCAGGGGAAGCTCGCAACTTTAGGAGGAAAAGTGTTGATCTAGGAGCCTGCAGAAAACCTATCCTACTAGATATGCACCACTAGGGGAGCCTCCACAGGATGCTCAAAATGGCCGTCCAGCGCGGCCTCATCGAGCGAAGAGGCGAGGCGTACGCTTCGGTACGTTGAGCCTCTGAGCCACGCGAGAACAAAGCTGGCGGACTTTTTCAGCATCCTGCCAGGAGCCTTTTGCCACGACGGCAAAGAATGACCGTGGCGAAATGCAACAGCAGCGACGGCAGAGGCTTCCCGATTCTCTACCACACTGCAGGCTAACTCCTCTGTCCTTCACACGTTTGCGCGATCATTCCCGTGAAGCATTCATGGCATTTCATTTGCTTACGTGAACGAGTAAACTATCCACGCCTATATGTCTACTCAGTCTATCAGTAAGGGAGGCTACCATGGCGGTACTGAAACGACTCCAGAGTTATCTCGATGCCAACAAAATTCCCTATGACGTGGTCAACCACCCGAAGGCCTATACGGCCCACGACGTGGCCCATACACTTGATGTGCCTGGAAACCTTGTCGCAAAAGTCGTTGTCGTCAAGGCCGATCGCTACTTCGTGATGACGGTACTCCCCTCAACCTGGCGGGTGGATGTGAAGCGATTGCGGGATGTATTGGACGCCGACGATGTGCGACTGGCAACGGAAGCGGAGATCGCAAATCTGTTCCCCGATTGCCAAGTGGGAACGATGCCACCCTTCGGGAATCTCTATGGCGTGGAAGTCTATGTGGATCAGCTCCTGACGGAAGACGAGTCCATCGTGTTTGAAGCAGGAAGCTATGTCGGCGCGATCAAGCTACGGTACAAGGACTTTGCCGACCTCGTTCGCCCGAAGGTCGCCGCGTTTCATTGTGAGCCGTCGAAGATCGAGAGCTAGCAGACTGTTGAAAAAGCCCGCCAGCATCGTTCTCGCATCGTTCAGATCCTCAACGTACCCCTGAGGGTACGCCTCCGGTCTTCACTCGCTGCGGCCTTGCTGGACAGCCTTTTTGAACAGCCTGAGACTATTGTGTCATCGGCACTTTATGTGGAAACAGACCTCCCCCCCAGACTGTTAGAAGAGAGGATGGTGGGGAGCGCTTGCCGGTGCCGTTGAAGGGGATGTCCCTCCCGCATTGCCGAGGAATCGCCAGGCCCCGCCTTCCTTGACGAGGTAATGCACCTCACGCGCCCAACTATCAATGGTGATGGGTTTCCCTGTCTGTTTCTCCGTCCCCTGAAGTCCTCCGGTGCAAGTGACATAGGCTTTTCTGACGCCGTTGGCCTGGACCAGTTTGAGCTCGGTGAAGACATGGGATGAACTGATGTCCCGGTAGTGGAGGAAGACTTCCTCCCAGACTCGGCGCACATCCGGCCTTTTTAAGCCATGGTAGTTATAGTCCGTAGCGTAGAACCTCATGAGCGCATCGAGATCCGCTTTCTTGACCGATGCTTCGGTCTCATTGAACGCGACGATCACTTCCCTCATAACCGGCTGATCGGCATCCATTCCCACTCCAGGCGCAAACTCCACGACAGCAGCAATAGGAGTCGGCGGTCGACACTGGGTCAGGATCAGGGTACCAGCCAGAACCAGAATGATCTTGAGCGCGCCTCGTCGTTGCATGATTGAATCGTGACGCAATGCTGATGCCGGCGATACGCGCAGAGTAAACCCTCACTGATCTCAGCGATCTGCCCGCTTCGCGTCCACTTCATGGAGCACCGGATCAGCAAGATGACGCCTAACTCCCCACGTCACACAGCCTCTCTGCCGCAAAACGCTACGCTACTCTTTGCCTGTCCCCAACATTCGCTCTGTGACTACAGGCATACCTCATGCATTGTGGTTGAGGTGAATGGGTCTGTGACAATGCCGAATTCCCTGCTCAACATTCGCGATCTCAGCTTGGAGGCAGTCATGTCGATTGCATGGAGATCGTGCAGGGCCAGGCACAGGCCGGCGCGATTCCCATCGTGCGGGTCTTTCATCCGGGCGAAGGAGGGTAGTGGCTTCGGCACGCAGCCCAAAGGCTCTGGCCGACGGGTCGGAGAATTTCGCAAGACACCCCTCCGCTTCTTGCTGGGTGCTTCATTTCAACTCAGAACTTCCAACTCAGCACTCAACACGTAGTCTTCGGAGGCATCATGTATCGTCGCGTCCTGGCCTTCGACTTCGACGGCACCCTCGCCGTCAATGGAATCGTGCCTGCCGAGGTTGAAACAGCCTTGGAACAATGTCGCGCAAGCGGCCATGTATTATTTTTGGTCACAGGTCGGCGCTTCGAGACCGTCGCCCTCGGCCATCTGGGAAGTCTGTTCGCCGGTATCGTGTGGGAAAACGGCGCGGTCCTGTCCCATACGGCGAGTGGAGAGACCTATCTCCCGTTCGGCCAACTCGATGTACGATTGCTCAAGGCCATCGAAGAAGCGGGCATTCCGTTCGAGCGGGGACTCGCCATCGCCGCCACCTGGATGCCTCACGACCAGGCCCTTTGGAAAATCCTCGGCTCACACGGGGGCAGCGCCTCGATCGAATACAATAAAAACGCGGTCATGGTGCTCCCCCCAGGCGCAACGAAAGGGACCGGCCTTGAACGGCTACTTGCCCTGTGCGGGCTCTCGCCCAGAAACCTCGCGGCGTTCGGCGATGGAGAGAACGATCTCTCAATGCTGACCTTGGCCGAGGTCTCTGTCGCAGTAGCTGACGCCGTCCCCTCCGTCATCGAAACAGCCGATGTCCTCGCCACAGCCCCTGGCCCTCAAGGGGTCCTTGAAATTCTCAGGCAGTATCCGCTCAGCGGGGAATTTCTGGATATTCCGCTCAAGCGCGAGCGACCGATCTTGCTTGGGCAGACTGAATCAGGGACAGCTATCAATATCCCCGCTGCGCAGCTGGCGGGACGTAACCTGGGAGTCTTCGGCAATTCGGCAACCGGCAAGTCATGGATGGTAGGCTTGATCGCGGAAGGACTCCATCATGAGGACTATCAGGTTCTCCTGATCGATCCTGAAGGAGACTTTCGCGGTCTACGCGTCTTGCCGCGGTTCGTATCGGTCAGCGGCGACCGAACAACGCTCCCCCCTCCGTCCGCCGTGGTGTCGCTTCTCGACGAGGGAGGTGTGTCGCTGGTCCTCGATCTGAGTCAATACCCCATCAGCTTGCGGAGCCACTATCTTGCCGAACTGATTCGTGCCTTGCGCCCCGTACGCGAGCGCAAATTCCGCCCCCATTGGATCGTGCTGGATGAAGCGCAGGAGTTCTTGTTCGAGGGAAGCGAAGTCACGGCGTTGCTCCGTCCCTTGCTGGACGACGGCGGATGGGCCTTCGTCTCCTATCGACCGGACCGCCTCAGCGAGTCGGTGATCACCTCACTCCACCATCTGCTGTTGACTCGCCTCACGGATCGCCAGATCGGGGACTATCTCCGAACCCACTGTGTCGTCTGCAGTTTACAAGATGCGCGCCTCGATCAGATTCCCATGGGCAGTGCCCTTCTCTGCGGAGGAGAAATCGTCCGCATGCGGCCGGCCATCAGACGCGTGCCCCACGTCCGCCATCTCTACAAATATCTCGACGTGCCTCTCCCAACGGGGAAACGGTTCTCCTTCCGAACCGAGAAAGGCCACTTGGGGATAGAAGCAGCCAGTCTGTATGAACTGTCCCGCCTGATTCCGACCCTCCCGCTGGAGAGCCTCGAATACCACGATCGTCGAGAGGACTTTGTGAAATGGGCCGACTGGACACTCGGAGATGGAGGGCTGGCTGCGCGTCTACGGAAAATAGCAAATCGCCACTATCAGGGAGATGAACTCCGGGAGGCGCTCAATCAAGTCGTGTCCATGCATTACGAAGAGATCAGCCAGATGAGATGAGGACGGTTCCTTTACGCGTTACATCCCAAACCGAGGACTTCCCTTTCAGCATCGAGCCAATCATCAAGGGCATAGCCGGCGCGGGATCCCCGCTCCAGATAGAGATCATAGGCTCGCTGAGCGATGCGGATGTGTGAGTCGTCACCGGGGGAAGCTGGTTGAGAGTGAACCGGTTCTTTCTCGGGAGCTGTCGACTCGCGATTCTGGAGAGACTCGGAAACCTTCCGCCTGTACGGCTTTTTCGCGGTGCCTGATTTCATAACCCTAACCCTCCTTCATGCAATTGGGCCGTCGTTGTCGCTCCATTGCAGGACGTTCAGCCTGTCCGTCTCTCACAGGCATGACACTGGTCTATGCGGGCATGGGACCGCTGTACGGGGTTGTACTTGTTACTGCATAGAGCCACGGACCTTTTGCAGTAAGCCGAACTTGTCCGCTACGGCTCATGCGGTCGATTTCACAAAAGACCTGATTCCACGTCAGGCCAGGACATTCCAGCATGACTTCTTCCAATAGACAGCCAGGGGATCTGGAGACCACTTGCATGATTTTGTCGCTGACTTGGCTCATGGGACTCTCTTTTCACGGAAAATGGTAAAACCTCACTGCATTTCAAGTGCCAGAAGATTCAAGCCATGAGGAAGAACATGCAAGCATTTGAAAGGAGACGAGCTCGCTTCAATGTCCACACAGTAAAAGCCACAGCAGAAGACTGAATTGGTGTAGCCTTTCGCAACCTCGCTGTATGAAGTCAGGGAGCTTATTGCCACAGGGTGAGGGTGATCTCTACATCAATACGACCTTAAGCATGAACACATCACTTGGCCTGAACGACCATCGACTCGCGGGAAAACCTCCAACCGCTTCACACTCTAGGACAATAGGACGGAAGGCCTCCCTGCGTGAAGCGATCACGGGAGCAGAAAGGAAATTCTGTATGGGCCGGGCGAACGGAAGGCTCCTTCACACTGCTGAGGAGGACGCTCTCACTGCCCTGTGTCATTTCTGGCCCTGGTAGGGGTCGGGAAATTCCAATCCGCACTCAATGCATCGTACCCTGCCGGTCCGCTTGCCATGTTTGGTTAGAACATCGTCGATGAGGCGCTGATGAACACAAGAGGATGTCGGCGTGAGTCTCTTGGCTTCCTGGACTCTCAGAGTTTCCCTTGAGACCTCCATTTCTTGGGAGCTACGGTCTTTCCCACTCGCGCTATCGTCTTGCATCTTCATACACTTCTTCCGGCCAAGAGAGTTATGGCATCATGGGCGAGGACCTTACCCTCGCATAGGTTTTTTCTGTATCGAACTAGGGGAATCCCTAGCCCGCATGATTCATGACGGTTCGTCGCCCTTCGACAAAGCTCAGGGTCCCGAGCACAGTCGAGGGACGAAATCGCCAGGAAAACGTGTTCCTCGTGAAGCGCAGCAGAGAGTGAAGCGTATCTCGTGAAGCGTGAAGCGCTGGAAGCAGGTGCGAAACATGAAGCGCCC
>JAWXBV010000162.1:0-8336 GCA_034440335.1 Nitrospirota bacterium
GAAAAAGTCCGCCAGCATCGTTCTCGCATCGCTCAGAGGCTCAACGTACCGAAGCGTACGCCTCGCCTCTTCGCTCGCTGCGGCCTTGCTGGACGGCCTCTTTGCGCATCCTGTGGGCCATTTTGATGCGAGACGGCCCGTGTGCGAAGCGCGACGTATGACGCACTAGTCGAGTTTTCCCGCAGCCTGCTGACCCGCCTGCTAGAAAGGGTAATAGATATCGAGTCCTCCGAATGAGCCGCCCTGGAAGGTCGTGTTGTGTTGGTATCCACCCCTGACGAGCAAAAATACTGTGCCGACCTGAACTTCGACGACGGGCCCTGTCATGATCCCTCGGAAATCGACATTACCCATTCCTGTCACGTCCCAGCCGGCATAGGTTGCGCAACAACTCTTCTCGGGCTTATAGGCCAGAACCTTTCCGCGTAGCCGGCTCCAGAAGAAATTATCGAGGTCGGCGTACGACCCTATGGCGTGGAGGTTCCATTTCTCATGCCGGTAGAGCGCTTCAAGTTGGCCGTATACACCGGTCTGATAGGCGATCGTGCGACGTGCGTGTAGCTGCTCTTCTTCGATTCTGCGCAGCTGAGGGCCGACAAGAGCGGAGAGCGCCCATCGACCGAGCGGTTTGGTGAGGCCGAGTGACGGGACAATTGACTGGACGTTGGCATCCAGGAGTTGTCCATCGGTCCTCACGTGATAGCCGAGCCCAGAAGTTATCGCTTGAACGAACAAACCGGACCCCGCAGCGTTCTCCAAGATCGGGGTCCGTACGCCGAGGTAGGTAAAGTACTGACTCGTATTGTCGATCTGAAATCCCGTGAAGATATCTCCCGCTTCGCTCACGAGAGGCAGGCATGTCAGGACACAGGCCGACAAGAGAAGTCGTGCGAGTCTCGCCATCGTTCTTGCTTCTCCTCAACAGGAACCACACGAAACTGAACCCACGCATCCGGCTCTCAATGCTCAATGCCGACGGGCGGTACTCTTGCCCGGCACAGGTCATTCGTTGGATCGCGTTCTGCACTCGATCAGGGGAGGATGTGCGAAACAGTACTGCAACTTCAAGTAAGATAGATTCCGGTTCAAGCCGTTGCCCATTGTCACGGGTAAGGCAATCGCACAGGCAGCGTGAGTCGGCAGGCGCGGGATCTGACGGCGTTGAGACACGATATGAACGTGCTGGAAGATAATCAGCCTGTTGAGACGGTGGTTACGTTCGAAGATCGAGTGGGCTTCGGTTGGCGATGGCACGGAGAATATCGCTGGTTGTCAAAATACCGATCGGATGACCGAAGTTGTCGAGGATGGGAATCCCATTTACGCGCTCCTCAAGCATGACGTGGGCGATCTCCCTGATTTCTGTCGTCGGAGCGGCAGATAAGATCCGGCTGCTCATCGCGCGGGGGAGCGTGAGTTCGGCGGACGGTCCAGGCGCATTGACGGATTCCAGTTCATGGGCATAGGGCAACAGGTCCTGGCTCGAGATCATTCCGACCAGGGTGCCGTCAGCCGCTGTCACAGGGAGATGGTGAATCCCCTTGCGTTTCATCACAGTCCACGCTGCCAGCAGGGTACTGTCGGACGGCAACCATGTGACCGGCGAGGTCATGATATCCTGCGCGAGGAGAGCCGGCTTCGGTACAGGATCCTGATGCACCTGTTGCTGGTAAGCCTGTTGAGCGAGACGTGCAACAGGGTCGGCAGCCTGGCGCTCCTGTTCTTTTGAACGATCCCGTCTGTCCGCGTCGGCACGCGTCGCAGGGGGGCGAGGAGATACCGGCAGCGTAGGATGCATTTCGACGATGCCATTGACGGCACGGATGATCGGCATAACTTACCTCGTACTCTCTGTATCGGAGGCTAGCGGTAAGTACTTAAGCTTGAACGCTTTCGCCCGCGCGACCGTTGGGGACACGTGGAGGGCAAGATGGGGGACGAGATGCAGGGGCGTGAGTGGGCATTACGAGACAGCAAGGAACTGAAACCGAGGACAAGGACGACCATCAACGATCACCGTGTCGAGGAACATCGTCGTTGGTCTGATCCAGAGGCCACGTTCGCCGTAGAGGGCGCGGTAGACGACATACGTTTCTTCCGTTTCTGAATGTCGAGCCACACCCAGCACCTCGTATTCTTGGCCTTTATAGTGCCGATAGCGGCCAGGTTGCACCATCGTGTATTCTTCCCTTCCTGACGACACACTATAAAGGGAACGAACGATGAAATCACAGAGTCCGGCTTCAGCGCGCAAGACGTATGACGTGATCGTGATCGGCGGCGGGTCGGCAGGCTATGCCGCCGCACGGACCGCGCGCGATGCCGGCGCCGACGTGGCGATTGTGGATCAGGGCCCGCTCGGGGGGCTCTGTATCCTGCGCGGCTGCATGCCGACAAAAGCCATCCTGCGCTCTGCCGAAGTCGCGGCCCTGCTCAGGCGAGCGAAGGAGTTTGGGCTCTCCCCGGTGTCAGTCCAGGCCGATCTGTCGGCGATTGTAGATCGGAAGGATCGGCTGGTGCGCGAGTTTGCGGACTATCGTATTGGACAGCTTCGTGATCCGAGACTCACGCTCTATCAATCGCAGGCGGCCTTCCGGTCACCCCGCGAGATCACCGTGGGAGACACCGTCTTGTCGTCCGGGTCATTCATTGTGGCCACCGGGTCGAGGCCCCGTGAGGTTCCGATTCCTGGGTTGGGCCAAGCCGGATATTTCACGAGCGACACGATTCTGGATCTCCGCATTCAACCGAGCTCGTTGATCGTTCTGGGCGGTGGGGCTGTCGCCCTCGAACTCGCCCAATTCTTTGCTCGGATTGGAACGAAGGTCACAATTCTTCAACGGGCCCGCACGCTGCTATCCAGCATGGACGAGGATGTCGGCCGCGCAGTTGAAACGGCATTGTGCGATGAAGGCATCGAAATCGTGACAGGCGCGCAGTTGCTGCGTGTGACCGAGGACACAACGGGAAAGACAGTCTGGGCGATGAAAGAGGGACGTGAACGATCCTATGTCGGCCAGGAGATTCTTCAGGCCTTAGGCCGACAGCCCAACATTGAAGGGCTTCGTCTCGATCTGGCAGACGTGACCATTGACGGCGGCAGGATTGTCGTCGATGACGCAATGCGCACGTCGCACACACATATTTATGCCGTGGGTGACGTGAACGATGTCACGCCCATTGTGCATCTCGCCATCCAGCAGGGTGAAGTTGCCGCGTACAACGCGACACATGCAGATCGACCGGCCAAGACGATCGATCATCGACTGGATACGGAAGTGGTCTTTACCGACCCCCAGATCGCGGTGCTGGGGCTGAATGAAATGCGCGCAACGGCCGACAAGATTCCCTATCTCACGGCCTCCTATCCGTTCGCCGACCATGGGAAAGCGCTGTGTCTTGGCGCGCCGCATGGGTTTGTGAAGTTGCTCGCGGCGCCTCAGACCGGTGAGATTCTTGGTGCGCAGATCGTCGGCCCAGATGCGGGCGAATTGATCCATGAACTGATCGCGGTGATGTATTACCATGGGACTGCGGTTGATCTCCTGAACATGCCCCACTACCACCCCACGTTGGCGGAAATCGTGACCTATCCGGCGGAGTCCATTGTCGAACGGTTGGGCGCAGGAGGAAGAGCCTCTCAATGATCGCGTTCGACTCTCTCCCTTCGTGCTGCGAGATGGACCATTGTTTCACGAAGAGACCGGAGAACATTCCCAATGACCTGTTGAACCGATCGCGCCATCCGGTGTAGCGTACCCCTGCGATGGCGATGCACAATAAGAATCCGGCATCCATTCACTTGCGGACACAAGGGATGATCGCGCGATTTGTGGGGATCGTGGCGATCGCGCTCGGGTTCGTCGTCGGGATCTATGGACTGGAAGACAGGGGCGCGCAGTGGATGAAGACGGCGCTGGGGTTGCTGATCACCGGCATGTTGGCACAAGGGTATGCGCTCTACTGTTCCATGAAGCGCATGCATGAGTCTAAGGATCAGCCTAAGTCATGAGTCGAGTGCGTCGATACATGGTAACGGTCGGGATGCTCCTCCTCGCAGGAGCGATGCTCGCGTGCGGGGCTCCGTGGCGCGACAGTTATTTCAAAAGCGGTGTGGATCGGCTCACGCAAGATGAGGTGGCGGAGAAGTTTGGGCCGCCCCATACGGCGAAGGATCCTGTTCTCGGGGGGGACTCGGTCTGGACCTATCGCGTTCCGATCAGCGACAAGGAATTGGCCTCCGTCAGCCTTTCCCACCTGACCGACAAGGCGCAGCTAGCAGCCACATCAATTGTCGATGGTCCCAAGGCCATGTTGTATTGCTACCGCTACACCCTGATCTTCAACGAACAGAAAATCCTGAAACAGTGGAAACGTGAAGAATGTGTGCCGGGAACTCATGATACGCTCAATGCCCATTGATGTGAGACTATTGCAACACCCCATATGAACGTCCTCCACAAGAACATCGTACGGAGGCGACTCTCACAATCCTGAATTTGAGGTGCGCTCGCTGAAAAACGGGATTCAGAAACCCTTTGCAACAGTCTCATGATAATGGTCTGATGTGGTCATCCATGCCTGCTTGGTTACCACACATCGATAGCTCAGCTCTGCTCGACGGGCTCTCCTCGCTGCTGCTGCTGTCCTTCCTCCTCATCGTGCGGGCGTTAATCGTCCGGGCGATCTCGAAGAATCTCACACTCTCGATGGAAGCGAAACGTCGATGGGTGGTCTCTGTCCGCAATACCACGGTGTTCGTACTGCTGGTGGGGTTGGTCTTCATCTGGGCGCATGAACTTCAAGCCTTTGCTGTGTCCCTCGTGGCGGTCGCGGCGGCGCTCGTGTTGGCGACGAAAGAACTCATTCTCTGTTGGAGTGGCGCGGCGCTCCGGGTGGGAGGGAAGGTCTACTCGGTCGGCGATCGCATTCAGATCGCCGGTCATCGCGGCGTCGTCTTGGACCATGATATCTTTGCGACCAAGCTCCTTGAGATCGGGCCCGGCCAAGCGTCGCATCTCTATACCGGACGTGTGACCGTATTTCCGAACAGTTTGCTGTTCATGAGCCCCTTGATCAAAGAAAACCCGGGCCAGGACTATGGGCTCTATATTCTTTCGATTCCGCTCAAGGACGATGACGACTGGCAGGACGCCGAACGGCATCTGCTCGATGCAGCGAAGGCAGAATGTTCCTCGTTTATGGGGGAAGCCAGCCGACAGATGAAATTGTTGGAACAGACCAATCTCCTCGAAGCTCCGTCGCCGGAGCCGCGCATTACCATCCAAGTCATCGAAGAAGGGCGTATCCAGTTGGTGCTGCGATTCCCGGCGCCGGATCGTGGGCGCTCACGAATCGAACAGGCTATTCTCCGCCGGTATCTCGCCGCGCCTGTGACAGCACCGATCAAACAGAATAGGGAATAGGGTCAGCCTGCAGCGATCTGTGCGGGAGAGAGCAGCCAAGTATTCAGCATGAGTCGGCGGAACATATCGGGCGATCCCCCTCTGCGGTAAGACGGGAGATCGGGAGCCCTACTCAATTGCGCGGCCGGCCTGGGGAGGGCGTTTCAACAGTTTACGACTGGCGGTGTGACTGGCTACAGGACGCAACCGCCCGGCCCGCCAGCTTTCCCGTCGCCCAAGCCCATTGGAAATTGAACCCACCGATCCGGCCATCGCAATCGAGGATCTCTCCGATCAGATAGAGGCCCGGCACCAACTTGGATTCCATCGTCCGAAAGTCGATCTCTTCGAGGGGAACCCCACCCGCCGTCACTTCGGCATAGTTCCAGCCCCGATCCCGTTCAATGGGAAAGGGAAACTTGGTCAGCGCAGCGAGCAGACGATCTCGGTCTTTTCGCGGCAGTTGTGCCGCCGCCGTCTTGGGATCGCATCCAACGTGAGAACAGAGCGCCTCGGCTAACCGCTCTGGAACCTGTTGCGCCCATGTCTTCTGCACTGAGCGCCGGGGATTGTCCGTCGCTTGCTCCATCAACCACACTTTCGCCTGTTCTTGTGTCTGACCAGGTAAGAAATTTCCATAGACCTCGACGGGTTCCCCCTGCGCATGCCCGATTGTCCAAAAGCGGCTCGCATCCATGACCACCGGCCCACTGATGCCGAAGTGCGTCCAGAGTAAACTCCCAGCCCTGCGGTCAACGACACGACCCTGCGCCACAGTCGTCAATTCGACGTGATGCGAGAGCCCGGAGAGGGACTTGTGAAACATCCGGTCGTCGAGCAGCAGCGGCACGAGGGCCGGAACGGTGGCCGTCACCTGGTGCCCCAATCGTCGTGCCAGCTCATAGCCGAATCCATCGCTCCCCGACTTGGGGATCGATCGCCCTCCAGTCGCCAGAATGACGGTCTTCGATCGCACGGTTCCATGGACGTGGTGCAGAACAAATCCGGCCTCTGAGCCGGTGAGGGGAACGATATCTGTCACGCGATGGTCTGGGTAGATGACCACGCCCAGGGCATGACAGCGATCGACCAATGCGTGAAGAACGGTTCGTGATTTGTCGGTCACCGGAAAGAGCTTCCCGGTCTCTTCGCGTTTAAGCGCAACCCCTAACGAGGCCAACCAAGTCACGGTCTGCTCAACGGGAAACGCCGCCAGGACGTTCTTGATGATTCGGCGATTGCCGAAGAAATCGATGGCGGTCACGACATCGTGCGTGACGTTACAGCGGCCCCCTCCCGACACGAGAATCTTCGCGCCGATCGTCTTCGCGCCATCGAGCAACACAATCCTCTGCTCGTGATCGCCCTTCGCTCCCGCCTCTGCCACGAAAATCGAGGCTGCCAGCCCCGCAGCGCCGGCGCCTACCACCGAAACATCGTGCATGTCGTCATGTATAGACATTAGAGAGTTTTAACTGCCAGTTAACACTGTATTAATCTTGCAATGGTAGAGTTTGCCTCGTGAAAGGCTGACTGGTCGGCGCTGGAACACATGAAAGATGGAGGTGAGCACGATGATCTGTCAAAAATGCAACGGACTGATGGTGCAAGAGTGGCGACCGGAGTTTTCTCAGGAGGCCCCGGTACTCCGCTGTATCAATTGCGGGCTGGTCCTCGATCCGTTGATTGCGCAGAATCGCGGAACCACGTTGCGTGCGGGGCAGCGGGCCCTGAACGCCGCGTAATGGTTCGTTCGAGCTCGTGAGCCAGTTCGGTCGGTGGGAACGATGTAGCGAACCGACAGAATTGGGCAGATGTGGACGTTGCGCGCGTGGTTAGACCGAAAACTCCGCCCATAAGAATGTATGATCTGAGGGGTCTTTCGCTCGCCGCGGCTCGACGTCCACCTCAACCCTGACACAGTGTTCTGCCAGCGGGGCCGTCGCCAGAATATGGTCGATGCGCCAACCTCTATTTGCGTCCAGCGACCCCGGCGCTCGATAATCCCAAAACGTATATTGCTGTCGGTCTGGATAGAGTTTCACGAATACGTCCTGAAATCCCCAGGCCAACGTCTTCTCATAGGCTCGCCGCGCATCCTCGTGATAGCACACATGTTTGAGATGTTTCTCGGGACTATGCACGTCCATCGGCCGCGGAGCCACGTTCATATCACCGCACCAGATCGCCGGTGTATTCGGCGAGAGATGTTTCTCGAAATACTTCCGGAGTCGATCGTACCAGCCAAGCTTATATTGATACTTGGGTGAATCGATCTCGAAGCCCTGCGGCACGTAGGTATTGACGATGGGAACCCCCTTGATCACCACGCGCAGGATCCGCGCGTCCTCCGAGTCGCCTCCATCATCAAATCCATATGCCACTGCCTCGGGTTTCTCCCGGCTCAATATCGCGACGCCGTTATAGGCCTTCATCCCCCGGTAGGTGATCTCGTACCCGGATTCTGCCAATCCCAGCAGCGGAAACTCGCTGTCTTGGACCTTGGTTTCTTGAAGACAGAGCACATCAGGCTTCTGTTGAGCAAGCCAGTCGAGCACGATCGGCAAACGCTTGCGGAGAGAATTGACATTGAAAGTCGCAATTTTCATGGGAAGCCTACAGACACTCCAGCCGCCGCATCCTAGCAAAACGACCCACGGATGAACAAGCCGAGCGCGATCGTTAATGGTGCGATGCAACGGAAACGATCGGGGCCTTCACCGTGGCTGATTCCCCGTCACGTCTTGGCTGTGAATTGAGCCTCCTCACCCACATGACTCATGAACGCTGTTATTGCACTCGCGGATTTGCCGCTGCGACAAGCCTGGACGCAGGTCGCGCGCGGCTAGCGTGCGGACTTGCTCGCGCGGGTCGGCGGGCTGCTCGTCGGCTGACCGGCCAGAAAGGGATAGACCACGCCGGCAATCGCGC